>JBEBSN010000010.1:0-48858 GCA_040394295.1 Microbacterium sp. | reverse complement strand
TCGTGATTCTGGGTGGTACGGGGGCTGTGTCTTCCGCGGTAGAGAAGCAGGCTCGTTCGTATGCAGGGTCGGTTGCGCGTCAGGGCGGGGCGAACCGGTATGACACCGCTGTTGCGGTGTCGAAGGCGGCGTTCCCGAAGGCGGGTGTGCCGGTGGCATATATCGCCAATGGGATGGATTTCCCGGATGCGTTGGCGGGTGCTGCCGCCGCGGGAGCCCTGGGCGGTCCGGTGCTGTTGGCGAAGAAAGGTGAGCTGCCTGGTCCGGTCAAGACTGAATTGAGCAGGTTGAAGCCGCAGCGCATCGTGATTCTGGGTGGTACGGGGGCTGTGTCTTCCGCGGTAGAGAAGCAGGCTCGATCGTATGCAGGGTCAGTCGCCCGTCAGGGCGGGGCGAACCGGTATGACACTGCCGTTGCGGTGTCGAAGGCGGCGTTCCCGAAGGCGGGTGTGCCGGTGGTGTACATCGCGAACGGGATGGACTTCCCCGATGCGTTGGCCGGTGCTGCCGCAGCGGGGGCCCTGGATGGCCCAGTGCTCCTGACGAAGACGGGTGAGCTCCCCGGATCGGTCAAGACCGAATTGAGCAGGCTGAAGCCGCAGCACATCGTGGTACTCGGCGGGACAGGCGCAGTCTCCGCCGCTGTCGAGAGGCAAGCCTCGGCCTACCTGGCCGGGTGAGGCCCGGGACCGGCTCTCTCAGCTTTCGAATGGCCGCTGTTCGATATACTCACCTCGGTGATTCGTGGGCTTCCCGGCCCTCGTCCGGTATCCAGAAGGGCGCATTGATTTGAGCTTTGGCACGCCCATCGACCTCAGTGAGTTCGATGTCCCCGGTCGAGGCAGGGGCGTTCTGGACGTCTTCCGCCGCTCGTACCTACTCCGCCTGCTCGTGCGCAAGGGCACAGCTACGAGGTATCGCAATTCGGTGCTCGGGTGGATCTGGTCGTATGTGAAGCCGGCCGCGCAGTTCATCATCTATTACTTCGTGATGGGCATCATTCTCGACTTCCACCGCGGGATCGAGAATTTCCCCGTCTATCTGTTCTCCGGAATCGTCGCGATCAACCTCTTCAACGAGGCCTTCGGCAACGCGACGACGTCGATCGTCGACAACCGCGCACTCGTGAAGAAGATCTATCTACCGCGAGAGCTGTTCCCTGTCGCTGCGATCATCGTCGCCTTCATCCACTTCCTGCCGCAGCTCGCCATTTTGCTCGTCGTCTGCCTTTTGGTCGGCTGGACGCCGACTCTTGTCGGCTTGGCTGGCGCGCTGCTGGGACTGTTGATCGTTCTGATGCTCGCGCTCGGTCTCGGACTGTTCTTCAGCGCGTTGAACGTGCGTTTCCGCGACGCTCAGAACTTCGTCGAACTCATCAAGATGTTCTCAACGTGGACATCGCCGGTGCTGTACCCGTGGATCATGGTCTACACGCAGCTGGAGAATCACCCCTGGATCTTCACGGTGTATTCCTGGAACCCGCTCACGGTCGCCGTGGAGCTCTTCCACGATGGTTTTTGGGCGCATACGACCACGGGGCCGGGCGCTGACTACTTCCCCGGATTCGGCACCGCGCTGCTCGTCGCGGGGATCATCTGCGTCGGGATGCTGATCATCGGTCAGTTCGTGTTCCGTCGACTCGAACGCTCTTTCGCACAGGATCTGTGATGTCACAAATACTCTCGGAAACCTCGGCCAGCCCGAGCATCGTCGTCGACCACGTCTCAAAGCGGTTCGTCAAGCGGAACACCCATTCCTTCAAAGAAGCTTTCGTCAGCTGGATCCGTGGCAAGAAGGTGCGGTCCGACAAGTTCACTGCGTTGGACGATCTGACCTTCCAAGTGGGCGAGGGCGAGTCTGTCGCCGTCATGGGCATGAACGGATCAGGCAAGTCCACGACGCTGAAGCTCATCTCAGGTGTGCTGGAGCCTGACAGCGGCCGCGTCTACACCCGCGGCAGGGTTGCTGGTCTCATCGAAGTGGGCGCCGGTTTTCATCCCGATCTCTCGGGTCGTGAGAATGTCTACCTCAACGCCGCCATTCTCGGAATGACGAAGGATGAGATCGACCAGCGCTTCGACCAGATCGTGGAGTTCTCCGAGATCGGGGAGTTCATCGACCAAGAGGTCAAGCATTACTCGTCTGGCATGTTCATGCGGCTCGCTTTCTCCGTCGCCATTCACGTCGAGCTCGACGTTCTACTCGTGGACGAGGTGCTTTCCGTCGGGGACGCGCCGTTCCGAGCGAAGTGCTCGGCGAAGATCAAAGAACTCACAGCTCAGGGCGTGACGATGCTCGTGGTCAGCCACAGCGTGAACATGGTCAAGGACCTGTGCGAACGCGGCGTCGTCATCAAGAAGGGTAAGAAAATCTTTGACGGGCCGATTGCAGAGGCCGTCGAGGTCCTGAACAAGAAGTGACCTTTCGAGGCATCGACTGGTCGTCTTACTTGCTGTGGTCGATGTGGCCCGCGGTCGGATCCGTCGAGGCTGTATAGCAACGGCGATCATTTCGCGCCGAGCCGGACACCATGGAACTCCCATCGACGCGGCGACGTATCGCGGTGCGACGAGCGCTTCTGCCGAATGGCATTCTCTTAGGCGCAGGGCGTGCCATCAGCCGTATGCGAGCGTTTCGCGCGTGGGGCGAGCGAAACGCCAGGCGCAGATCCTCGGATACCGCGTGCGCGTCAGAACAGCCAGTCGGCCTCGCGTTTCAGCGCCTCTCGTAATGCGGGCGCCAATGTTCGTGAATATGTGGCTGTCATATGGTCATCGTCGCGGTACGCGAGGACATTGCCAACGATCGGGTCACAGCGCGCGGGGGTGCAGAAGCCTTCGGTGAGATCGACCTCGACGACTGAATCTGGAAGTTCGACGCTGGCCAAGGGCGATTCCTTGCTGAGAGTCGTGTTGCGCTCAGCCCCGCAACGGCTGAGATCATCTATGTTCTCTGCGACACATTCCGGAACATCGAACGTGAAGCGCGGAGTATCTCGAACGGCGATGACGGGGATGCCTGCGGTAGTGAAATCATCCCATGTTGCTAACTGTGCGGGGAGAACTCGTTCGTCGCCGGCGCCGTCGCCAGCGGTGAGCGTCCCGACCGTAAACACAGCGTCGGGAGCAAGGCCGATGATCGTGGGGATTGCCCGCTCATTCCAGATGCGGCAAGACTCGTTGCCCTCTTCAGACAGGGCTGGCGATGGATCGGCAAGGCGACATCCATCTTTGTCTACCACTACGATCGCCCAATTTTCCTGCGCCGCGACAGCGGCCAATGCCGGATACCAGTGCAACGTGTGCGAACCACCTGACATCACAATCGTTCGCGATGGTCGGCGGACATCGCTCTCACAAATCAGAACGTCGGTGTTGGCGAGGTCGTCGCGCCAGTTCTGCACGCACCCCACTTCATATAGCGCCGGGAGGTCTGCGTCTGCCGCCTCCGCTGCTGGGACAAACGGTTTCTCACTAAGTACTTGCGCCCCGTCGGAGAGTGCGAGCGCGCCGACATGATCTTTTGAGGGTTTTGAAGCCGCTTCGAGCTGTGCGCCTCGTTCGGCGTTGAGCACGGCCACTGGGCCACCTGCCGCGCAGCTGATGACCACAGTCACAGCCAGCGGAAGAGTGAGTAACCGGAGGCCACTGAAGCGCGTGCGCAACCGCGCCACTGGCATCTCGACCGCCAACACCGTCAACCACGAAAGGAACACCGAAACCGCAAAGACCAGGGCAGCGCCTCTCCATCCGATCGTCTGTTGGTCGCGGATCTGAAGGTAGAACACCAGCAGCGGCCAGTGCCAAAGGTAGAGGGGATAGGAGATTCGCGCAAAGAATCGTAGAGCTGGATGATCGAGGACCAAGGCGGGTCCGGGAGGGCTTGAAGCTCCGGCGCCGAGTATGACGAGTACCGTACCGATTACTGGCCAGAGCGTCCACGGCCCAGGAAAGAGCTGACCGCCGTCGACGAAGAACCCACACGTCGTGATGAGACCCAGGCCGATCCAGGCGAGCACGGCGCGGAGCGCGTCTGGAATCTTGATCATGGGGAGCACGATTCCTAGCAGCACGCCAATCCCGAGCTCCCAGAATCGGGCGAAAGTCGACAGATAAGCAACGGGTTGATCGACTGAGGTGAGCCAGAATGCGTACCCGGCGGAAAAGACGGTCATCATGCCAGCCAAGGCGAAGGAGAGACACGCCGCAGAAACTCTTACGCGGCGTGCCACCCACACAACGCCGATTATGATGATCGGCCAGGCGATGAAGAACTGACCTTGAACGGACAATGACCAAAAGTGCTGCAACGGGCTAGCATCGGGGCCCGCCGCTCCATATGCCAGCTGTGACGAGATGAGCTCCCAGTTCTCGAAGTACAGGGCGGAAGCGAGAACCTCCTGGAAGTTTTGCCGGTGGCTCGTGCTCGGAAGCAGAAGGAACGTCACCTCGATGACGAAAGTGAGCACGAACGCGTCTGATGGAACCAGGCGCGCGGCCAAGCCGCTGAAGTGGTCGACGAGTCGTGCTCCTTCGGGGCGCACCGCTTTGCGCAGTATCGACCGTGAGAGTAGAAAGGCAGAAATAACCAGGAACACGTCGACACCGCCGGAAACGCGGCCGTTACCGAAAAGATGGAACAGCACGACGAGCGACAACGCGATACCGCGCAGCCCCTCGATCTCCATGATCCGAGGGCGCGCCGTCGTCGAATCACGCTGGCTATCTTGACGGGCGGTATTCAGAGGCACAAGCTTCCTTAGGAGTGGTCGGTAAGTGTTCGGGCGCAGGGGCGTTGCTGTACACCAGCGAGAGAACACAAGAAACGCTACCCGCGGCCGGGGTATCGCCGCCAACTCACGGAACGAATGTAGCGACGAAGCGTGTTGGTCGATCATCCCTCTGTCGCAGGGCCCCGCGAGAACCGAATATGCCGACCGCGCAGAACGAAGTTCAAGGCGCGCCGGACGATTCCTCGGAGGCGGGGAAGCCCCTTCCGCGAGATCGTCGCCACGTCTGCGCCAGGGCGGGAAGCCATAATCGCGCGAAGAGTCCGTTCGTTACAACGTCCATCGCGGAAGGTGAACGTATTATCAATACGTTCACGATAGCGCGATGGCCAGTTGGAGGAACTATCGACTTCGGCAAAGAGAAATTGCAAACCGTCGAGCACTTCCGAAACGGTCTGACCAACTGGCCCGAACCCGTTCTCGTCGTAATCGAAGTAACCCTTCGTGTACGTGTGCAGCCCGCTGAATATCTCGTCCAGATCAAACTGAAAATAAACGGTGGGCATCCCAGCGTATGCTACATCGAATGTCAACGATGAGTAGTCCGTGACCAATACTTTCGTCTGCGCTAGAAGAATTTGCACGTCATCATCTGCATAGCTTCGGCGGTCGAACCACGGGGGGATCATCAGATTATCCACGTGATCCTGCATCTGTGGATGCGGCAGGAAGATTAGTGATAATCCGCGGTCTTGAGCGAATTCTCGGAGAGTGAGAGAATTAAGTAGCGCACTCCAATTCTTGATGTAGTTCGAGGTGGCGATTCCCGATGCTGCGCGTCGTGCGGAGAAAGGCGACTTGGGTGTTAGGAGGCCATCGCGCCACGTCGGCGCCACCAGAAGGTAATCTCGCGAGGAGAGTAGATTCGACTCGTCGACCTTCTCTAAGAGTGAGTCGTGACGAGGAAATCCTGTGAGAACGACCTCTCGCGGGGTAAACGCATAGGGTGTCATATTTCCCACAAATGAATCGTATTCATTTTGTGTAGCCGTGATCAACGTGTCGATGGACTTGTGATTGAGCCAGCGGGAAATATTGTCTTTAGTGACTCCGTGTTGCAGAAAGGTAAATGTCCAGGGGCGCTTTCCGTTACGATAACGGGACGAAGGTAGTGGATTAGTCATCTCGACATCCGCGTGAGACGATATTACATGCTCCGCTGTGAGAAGAAGTCTCTCGTGAAGCGAAGAGCGAAACTCCACGAGCCTGTATCCTTCGCCTCGGAGCCGGGACCAATCTGCCGACTCGCGTTCGAGCACGAACCAGGCGTTCACATCAGGACGATGTCTCCGCACGTATCTGTATAGGTGCTCGGCGTTGTCTCGAGCGATGTTGGTACGATCCATAAACAGCCATGCGCGAGTAAGCTTGTTGCGGCGAGGTCGAGGGGTCGACATTGATTTCGTTGTCTCGTGCCTTGGTTCGCTATCGATTCGTGACGTGTCGCTCTCAAACTGCCGAAGATAGTCGGCCTTGAAAAGAGCGTATTTAGGAAGCGAATCGGTATAGCTGATTGGCTGGAGGCGACCGTCGACCTTGATGCGAAACCATCCGGTTGCGGGCATCCATACGATGCGCTCATAAAGTGCTTCCTGATCGAAGTACTCCAGCCTGCGAGTTTTTTGGTATCGGGCTTCTGCGCGTTTCCCGCCCAAATAGATCAACTCTGACGGGTCGGGACGTGTAGTAAAATATTGGAACTTAATTAGTTGCCGCGCCGCGTCGTAGGCAGATGCTCGCACCGGTGACGCAACCGTCGATTTTCGTTCCCCAGTGCCTTCCTTTCGAAGCTGCTCCCAGAGCGTCCGTATCTCAGCTGTCAGCGCGGGATGAATCGCCGTATGAATCCAAGCAGGATCCAGCAAGGCAAGAAGCTCGCGCGTCAATTCCAATACGCTCAACTTCTGTTCGCGTGCAATGTTCGCAGACAGCGGCGGTGATTGTTGCTCTTTCCTGAAGAGGCAACCTAGCTCGTAGAGCACTTGGTGCCCGAACCACTCTTCCAACTGTCCCTGACTATGTAGCCGGTGTGCCAACGGTAGGTATCCAAGCTTCAGCAGGTCGACCTGTTCCATGGGATCGTGCGATGGATGGTCGGGTACAGAGCTCCGTGGTGATTGCTTTCGACGGTAGTACTCTGCTGTGGAAACGACTCCGAGTCGGGGCGATTCAGCTAGCGCGAAGACTTGAGCTAGCAAGATGGCGCCCGCACCGCTCCGGAGATTCTCGTTGAAATGGAGGTCGGCGCCCTCGAGCGACGAGCGACGCACGAAAGCGGAGGAGACTGACGTATGGAAAGCGTGTGGCACGCCGAGAAGGTCGAGGCTTTGCGGACGACTGTCGAATTTGAAGCGCAACGGGTGGCTGTTAGATATTTTCCCCGTCTCTTCGACGTGGAAGAGCATCTTCGCTGCTAGCACGTCAGCAGCCGCGCCTGCGTCGCTCCGGATGAACTTTGCCATCTCGCTCAGGTAGTTTGGCGCGAGTAGGTCGTTGGGGTCAGGGAAGCTGACCCAGTCGCCCGTTGCGCGCTGCAAGCCAGCGTTACGTTGTGAAGCAATGCCACTCTGTTCCTCACGGACGACTTGCCCCCGGACGCGCATGCTGGCGAGCCAAGCTTGACTCATTTCTGCTGCAGGTTCAGTTTCTGGGCTGCCGTCGCCGATGAACACACACTCGAGATCGACGCCTTTGAGGCTCTGCTCTCGAATTGAGTCTAGGAACTCAGCTAGATATCCGGACGCCCGACCGAGCGAGCAGACAAACGAGATGCTGATGATGCGGTCGGTGGAGTCGTCTTGCGCACCGTTCGAAGCGGTCGGCTGGGAGGACCCTCGATTTACCTTCTCGTGCATGTCACTGTCCCATGATCGTCAATGCCTTGCAGGGCCGCCCTTCGGAAAGGCTATCTGTTGGTTAGACGATCCACGGCGGGTTGTGCACAGGCGCCGTCAGCGAACCCGACGTGCGTCGAGCATAGCTTGATAGACGCGTCGCCGGTTCTGTCCGTCGCGCGTGGGGAAGGCACGCTTCATGCGGTCGACATACGTTGGATCAGCGCCAGAGGTCAGGGTCCGTAGTGCTGCCTCGCTGGCTTCACCGGCTGATCGGGTGACGGGACCAAACCCGTCTCGCTCGTACTCAAAGTAGCCAGCCCGCTCCGTATGCCCTGCCAAGTACTCATCGAGATCGAACTGAAAGTAGAGTACGGGCGTACGTAGAAACGCGGCGTTGAATGCTATCGATGAATAGTCCGTGATCAGTAGAGCCGCGTGCGTGATCATCTCCCGCACATCGGTGTCGACGTAAGAGCGAACTTCCACGCGTTCGGGAAGCGTGAAATCTGCAAGATACGGCTGCATGTTCGGATGAGGCATGAACACGATGCGCATGCCTAACCGTTCACACGTCGCCAGAAAGTTCTCGTCAGAGATCAGTCGCGATATCTCCCGTGCGTAGGTGGTTTCTCCGAAGTCAGCGATAGATTGACGGTCAGCAGAATCCTTACCCATACGACCGACTAAGTAATCTCGCCAGGTAGGCATGATCAGAACCAGGTTTTTCGAGTCATCGGATACGGCGCTCGCTCGTTCCATCAGGACGTCGAAGCGTGGTAATCCGGCGAGCACGACTTCCTTAGTCGAATATCGATACGCTGGCGACTCAGTCAGGTACCGATACTCGTCCGGTGTCGAGGCGACAAAGACATCAATATCTTTCGGATTCAGCCAGTGGGAGATATCCCCCTTGATCACGCCGTGCTGAAGGAAGGTGAATGAGTAATCCGCCGGCATCATCTTGGGCGGCAACGCATGTGTAATGAACCGATCAGCGTGGCTGGAAGCGAGGTGATCGGCGTGGTGAAGCAGAGCATAGAACTCAGGCGTTCCGTATCCGACGAGGCGCGCTCCGGCAGCTGACATTCTGCGCCAGTCTGGGGAGCCGTGACGTACGACGAACCACGAGTTGATCTCGGGGTGCTTGGTCGTCATCCACCAGTATTGGTCTTCAGCGCTATCCCCAGCGTCCACGTCACGGTCGATGAATACCCAGGCATGGGCGAACTTTTCGGCCAACTTACGGGAGCGAACGGCGACATCGCGGCGCCAGAAGTGTAGACCACCGGGACTAACTCGCCGCACTAAAGCTTGCGTGACTCTTTCGAATCGAAGCCTCGCGCTGCTCTTTTTAACGGGGTTGGGGAAAGCAGGGTCAATCTTCGGAGGACGGTCGTGCAGATCCCGAGGTTCCCCGTTTAGAGTCAGCGCCACCGCCGACGCATCGTCGACCCAGAGCGTGTGTTGCATCACGATCGGACGCCCCGCGTACTCGAGTCCGAAGGACTTTTGAAAGAGTGGGGTGACGTCTACGTCATTGACCTGAAGACGGATATCTGGCGACGCCCCCCTATAGCGAAATACGATTGATCTTAGACCGCGATGCGTATCTTTGGCCCCCCAGTAGGCGGGGCCCACACCACCGCCACGTTTTACCAGGAGAAGCGCCTCGCGCATCCACGGCGCGACGTAGATCAGGCTGAAGTTCGCGATGGATTCGTCGTCGACGTGTCGTAGGTAGGCGGGCACGAGGTCATCGAGTGCTTGGTACATCTCGTCGGAGAAACGGGCATTGCGGACCGCGGGAGACTGACTAGAACGAAAGATCCAAAACTGATCGTACAAGAACAAATTCTGTAGCCATTTGGGCAAGGACGAGCGTGTTTTTAGTGCCTCCCGAATCACTGGCAAGAATCCGAATCGGATCGTGTCGGTGTACTTCGCGGGATTCGAACCGCTCGACTGTATGGTCGAGCTTTGATCGGAACGCTGACGATATAGGTACTCGGCGTCTGGAAGGAATGTGACCCGGGGCTCGTTGAACCGAAGCAAATAGAGTGAGACGAATGCGCCGTCTTCGAAACGCAACCGTAAGTCTTCGGGGAAGGTCAGACGAGCTTCTTCGACGACACGACGTTGCACGAACCCGGATGTGATGTGGGGTTGGATCCATTCCGCCGAGTGGATGAGACTTTTGGTGACTGTTCCTTCACGGAACCGTCCACCGAGCACGTGAGTGTCCTTGACCTCGTCTTGTGCGTCGAACCACATGAGTAGGCGAGTGGAGAGCATCGCCTGCGGGCGTTCGTGATCGATCGCATTCGCGACGACTTCAAAATAGTTCGCCGAAAGGGCATCATCTGGGTCGGGGAAAGTTAGCCACGTGCCGGTTGCTAGGGGGAGTGCGGCATTTCTCGCCGAGGCCTGGCCGCCGTTCTCCTTGCGGATCACGCGGACGTTTGAATGTCGTCTCGCAAAGGCTTCAGCAAGTTGAGCGGTTTCGTCCGCGGAGCCGTCGTCGACAAGGATGATCTCGAGCCGATGGAAGCCATAAGTTTGTCGTTCCAGCGAGGCGAAGTACTCCGGCAAGTATCGGGCGACGTTGAACATCGGCGAGATGACGGTGAACTCAGCGGGCAACTGCTGCCTCTTTCTATCGTGATGGCGGAATCGGCGGACCTCGAACCCGCGTCGGGAACGGTATCAAAGCTACTTGACCCTTACCTGTGTGCCATCGATCGGTGCTTGCGGAACCTGAACCTGACCCGACTCCTACGCGCTGGGGGCCGAAAGCGCGCCGAGCCGCGAGCCTGGCCTCGGGGCGGGTAGAATGCGGTATCTGTGCCGAGCGGCTTTCGCCAGAATCATCTCCATGATGCTGGCTAGCGGCCCAACGGAAAGACTTTGATAAATGGCGAACCCTACGATGACAATGCCGACCTACAGCATCGTGGTTCCGCTCTATGAAACGGCGCGGTTTCTTCCTGACCTGCTCACCTCTCTTGAGCGGCAGCGGGGCCGCGGGGCGCTCTTCCACCTTGAATGCGTGTTCGTCGATGACTCCTCGCCTGACGGTGCCGGCGAAATAGCCCGCGACTGGCTCAGCCGAAGCGGCGTGCCTGGGACCGTTCTGGAACAACCGAACAGCGGTGTCAGCGCAGCGCGCAATGCCGGCCTCGATGTCGTCACGGGTGATTGGGTCACGTTCATCGACTCGGATGATTTCATCGCGGAAGACTACGTGTCCGCAGTCCAGGAGTTCTTGGACTCGATCGACGGTGACCTCGACACTCTCTCGCTGGTCGCTTGCAACGTGGTTCGGTACTACGAAGCCGACGATCACTTTGATTTCGCGCATCCGTTACGCGCGAAGTTCAATCGTGGTAACCAGGTCTATGCGCTCGAGCAGCATCCAGAGTTCATCCAATCTCAAGCCGCCTCTGCCTTTTTTCCTGTGGTGAAACTGCGTGCATCGGGTGTCCGTTTCCTTCAGGGCCTCCATGCTGCGGAGGATGCCCTGTTCGTCTCGACTTTTCTCGTGACTCAGCCGAACCCCACGATCGCGTGTGTGCAGTCGGCTAACTACTTCTACCGCCAACGAGCCTCGGGCGACTCTGCGGTGGACGGGTACAAAGCCAATCCTGATTTCTATTTCGGTAGGTTCAGCAGAGGGTACCTGTCTGTGTTCGAGCGGGCCAGAGAGGCGCTTGGCAGAGTTCCACGTTGGCTCGGGCAGTACTTTCTCTACGACATGCGTTGGTTTTTCCCTCGTGAACAAGTTCCTCATCGCAAAGCGACTCACCTGACTGGTGATCAGAAGGCGGAGGTGCTCCGACTGATATCAGCAGTACTCGAGTACTTGGACCCGCAGTGGATCCGTGACTACTCAATCACTGACCTGAGCTTGGAGCACCGAAATCTCATGCTCGCGCTGATGGGCGCTCAACTGCTCAGTGAAGGTCACGTGCAGGTCTATAGCATCGATCGTCATCGCGATCTCGCGCAACTGCGTTACTACTTCGTTGGCGCGCTGCCCGTGGAGGAAGTGTCCGTGGGGGGCCAGACTGCGCGTATCGTGGCCTCGAAAGTCAGGCGACTTGACTATCTCGACCAGGTTGAATTAAACGAGCGCATCATTTGGGTCGTCGCTGACGACGATCTGGTGGTTCGGCTGGACGGAGTGCAGCAGCAGTTGATCACCGGCGCGTCACCCCCGGTGCAGTTCTCGGCGAGTCGGGCGCGTATGGGATTCGACCGCTATGAGGATCCGCTAGCTGTACCTGCACCGAACAAGGTCGATCGGCCGCTGCTACGGCGTATCGCGGGACGGGTACTGCGCGAGGCGGCAGCTGCCGCGCCTAGGGCGTTCGAAAATACTCCGTACTATTTGCCCGGCATCGACCTTCGAAGCCCGCGCGTTGCGAAAGCCGTGCGCGTGTACGCGCAGCGTCCGGGCATTCGAGCCCGATTTCATAGGGGTTGGTTGCTTGTCGACAGCTCGGCGACGGCTGATGACAACGCGGAAGCCGTGTATTGGTTTCTTCACCATCATCGAGCAGACGTAAACGCCTTCTTTGTACTTCGTAAGGACAGCGATGATTGGGCGCGATTGAAGCGATCGGGCGCTCGGTTGTTGAGTTTTGGTTCGCTGGAGCATAGGGCAGCGCTATTACACGCTGAGTTCGTGATCTCTTCGTGTCTCGATGACGAGATAGTTCAACCAATCCCGAACGAGCAGTATTGGGAAGGCAGCGCGCCCTGGCGGTTCGTGTATCTGCATCGCGGCGTCTTGCGGCCTGATTCCGCGATTCTCTTTAATCGCGTTCCTATCGATTTGGTCACCGTTGCTTCCGACGCAGACGCCCAGTTGCTCTCCGCGGATGGGACTGCCTACACCGTGACCGAGCTGCAAGTTCGTGTAACCGGACTTCCCCGCCACGATGCCATTAGTCGGGGCGAGGCGAACAGCAAGCGGAATCGTGTCGTGCTGTTCGTTCCACGCGTGCAGGTTGACAACGAACAAGAACTGCACCAAGCGGGGGATTGGTCCGCGCTGCTCAACGACGAGAGACTATTCGACGTCGCTGCTCGATACGACCTCCGGTTGGTTCTCCTACCACGACCGAAATCTTCTGATTTCGTTCCTCGGGGCCCTGCCCTGCGCCGTCTTGAGGTTCTCGCGTCTGCGTCTTCGATGGCCGAGCTCTTGTCGTCCGTAGATTTCGTGGTTACCGACGACTCAGAGGTCTCGCTTGACGCGGCGGCCGCGGGGGCGAACGTCGGCTATTTCCACTGCGATCTAGGGGATCGGAATGGCGCCGAGGAGTATGGTGGACTTGACCCGTTCTACGACAAAAGGCTGTTTGGTCCCGTCGCGATGAGCGTCGATGGGTTGATCGACCTGCTCGACCGGCAGGCTGATCCGACCTCTGCTGATGAGTTTGACCTACATCGGTCTGCTATCGCGCAAACGCTTTTGAACGTCGATGGCGGGGCGAGTGCCCGTGTCGTTGAGGAGATATCGAATCTGAACCGTGTTCCATAGCGCCTTCTGCTCAGTAGCGACCTGCGGCGCAGTATCAGGAGCCGAGGTTCCCGCGCGACGAGAGGCGCAACCATGATTGAAAGCAGCGTAAAGTCAGCTGTTCTGCCCAGGCTAAGCAGACGAGGTATCGAGAATGCTGATGCGATGGCTGGCCAAACGGTCGACATCTCCCTCGATGGCTCGAGGGTCTGGTCCTGCTCGCTGTCGCGAGAGCGGCGGCTCGAGAGGTGGCCTGTCGCCCTTGCCGAATTGCTTGAGGGGAAAGCCCACGGGATCATCAGCGACGCGCTGACACACGATGTCGTCTGGGAGGGTACGGTTCGGTGGTCGAGAGTCGGCTCGCCCCAGTTGCTGGATGACAAGGGCCGTGCACTTCGGGTCGATAAGTGGGGGCGGATGAAGCCTTCTTTCGAAACTGGCACTGATATCCGCCCGTTGGTTGCGCGGTCCGCCGCCGCTGTCCTCGCTTTCCTGCAAGGGAACGGATTCGAGGCGTTCATAGTGGGCGGCACTTTGCTCGGCGCGGTGCGGGACGGTGAGATCCTTCCGCATGACGATGATGCGGATCTGGCGTATTTAAGTGCGCATTCGAACCCTGCCGACCTGGTGATAGAGAATCACCGACTTCACAAACTCTTGCTCGCGCATGGTTTCAGCGTGATCAGGCACAGCTGGTCGCATCTCCAGGTGCTCAGCGATAACCCCGACGCCGATTACTACGTCGACATCTTCACCGCATTCTATAAATCAGGAGCTTTCCACGAACCGATTCACATGCGAGCCACAGGTATGGACGACGCGATTGTCCCTCTATCTCAGATTGAGTTGCATGGGGTTTTGTTGGCATCGCCGCGGGATCCTGAGGCGTGGCTCTCCGCTTGCTATGGGCCGATGTGGCATACGCCGGATCCAGCGTTCGTGTTTGAGACACCCTGGACGACCCAAAGGCGATTTCACGCGTGGTTCGGCACTTTTTACATGGGAATCAACAATTGGAAGCACCGTTATTCGCAGGGCGGAAGCCCACACGAGAGCGCCGCGATACGCGCGTACGTGGTCGATGCCGCCGACACTGTGATCGACCTCGGTTCAGGCGACGGCGAGGATTTGGGAGCGTATCGGCGGGCTGGCCTTACCGCAGTCGGTGCAGAGGCAGTGAGAACAGCCAGGTCTATCGGGGATGGAGCGACGCTAGTCAACCTGGTCGACTACCTGCCAGCGTTCGAGTTTATGAGCGGAGCGGTTGGGCGCGCCGAGGGCAGGGTGACGGTCGCGGCTAATCATCTGCTTGCATGTCAAGACCCACGAGGGCGCAGAACTTTGCTCGGTCTGCTTCACTTCGCACTGCGGAGGGGAGCCAGGGTCATCGCTGCCGATTACGAAGATCTCGGTCTGTATCGAACAGATCAGCCCCGCACGTGGCACTTGGAATGGGAAACGCGGCTCGAAGAAGCATCTCGCGTCGGGCTGGGGTGCCGCTTGCTCGAACGCACGCAGTTCACGGATGAAGACGGGGTGCGGCGCAATGTCGCCGTTGCCGAATATCTTCTTGTTGGAGAGGGAACCCGATGAAACGTATCGTCCGCGTCGCACAGGAGTTGCGCATCAACCTTCGCGGCTGGGTCGCGAAACGACGGCTTCGCTCCCAGACCATCGTTGAGCTTGCAGACACGGTGGCTGACCTTCGCAAGAGAGTCGGCGAACTCGAAACCGATCTCGACGAGCTGCGTGGAGACAGTCGCCGCGTTGCGGAGATGCGGATCCAGGTTGAGGACTTTCTCGCCCAACAGCGGTGAGCGGCTCAACAGGAACCACGGCGTCTCGAAGTAGACTGGCGGGATGACCGATCGTACTGTTGCTGTGCTCCTTGCCGGAGGGATCGGCGTTCGGGTGGGTCTTGGCATCCCGAAGCAACTGATCAAGATCGCGGGCAAAGCGATCGTCCAGCACACTCTCGAGGCAATGAACGCCAGCCCGATCATCGACGAGATCATCATCGTGATGAACGCTGGCGCGATCGACCAGCTCGACTCTCTGATGGATCGAGAGCGGTTCCCGAAGCTCACCCGCATCATCCCCGGCGGTGCGACTCGCAATGATTCGACCCTCGCGGCGCTCGAGGTGCTCGGAGACGACCCGAACACCAAGGTCCTGTTCCACGACGCCGTGCGTCCGTTCGTCGATGACCGCATCCTCGAAGACTGTGTCGAAGCGCTGGACCGCTACGACGCGGTCGACACGGCGATTCCGTCGGCCGACACGATCATTCAGGTCGATTCGTCGTTCCAGATCACGGGAATTCCGGATCGTTCGACTCTGCGTCGTGGACAGACGCCGCAGGCCTTCCGCGCGGGTACGATTCGGCGTGCTTACGAACTGGCTGCAAAGGACCCCGGGTTCCACGCGACCGACGACTGCGGTGTCGTCTTCACGTACCTTCCTGACACACCCATCTTCGTCGTCGAAGGCACGGCCGAGAACATGAAGGTGACCGAGCCGATCGACGTCCACATCGCTGACAAGCTCTTTCAGCTGCAGAGTTCCAGCTTGACCGCCGATTCTGAAACGCCCGACTTCGCAGGCAAGGTCGTGGTGGTGTTCGGTGGCAGCTACGGCATCGGCGCCAGCATCGTCGAGCTCGCGCGCGAAGCCGGCGCGGACGTGCACGAGTTCAGCCGGTCGACGACCGGAACCGACGTTCGCTCGAAAGGGCAGGTGAAGAAGGCGCTCAAGAGCGTCTACGAACGCACCGGTCGCATCGACGCCGTTGTGCTCACGGCGGGAATCCTTCAAATCGGTCCGCTCACAACGACCAAGGTCAAGCAGATCGAAGCGGGCATCGAGATCAACTTCCTGGCGCCCGTGATAGTCGCGCGCGCCTCCTACAAATACCTGCGCGAGACCAACGGGCAAGTGCTGCTGTTCACGTCCAGCTCGCACACTCGCGGTCGCGCAAATTACGGGGTTTACTCCGCGAGCAAGGCGGCTGTGGTCAACCTCACGCAATCGCTCGCCGAAGAATGGGGCGACGAGGGCGTCGCGATCAACTGCATCAACCCTCAGCGAACCCACACTCCGATGCGCACCAAGGCGTTCGGTGATGAGCCGCGCGACACGCTGCTCGAGCCGCGCACAGTCGCGGCGGTCACGCTGCAGGTCCTTGCAAGCCCGCTCACCGGGCAGGTCATCGCGGTGCGAGTCGAAGACGCTCGTAAAGCGCAAGACGCTGCTCCCGTTCTTTGACGATGGCATACGAAGAGAAGAGCGCGGTGAAGGCCGTAGCACGTAGACCGGTGAGCAAATGATCCTCGACTGGGCGGCGCAGACCCCGGTTTTGCTGGTAGGGCTGCTCATTCTTTTCCTTCCAGGGATGCTGGCGCTTGCGAGCATCGGAATGCGTGGACTCGCCCTCTTCGCGGCCGCTCCCGTGTTCGGCACGCTCGCCACTGCCGCCGCTGCCGTCGCGCTCAGCTGGTTGGGATTGCCGTGGTCGCCGCTGACCTGGGTGGCCACGATGGCCGTCATCTGCGTCGTCGCCTGGTTGATCGGGCGTTGGCTCGGACATACTCCGCCGGAAACTCCGGCTGAGGGTTCTCGGAGACTGCTCATCGCAGCCCTCGTCTTCGCGGCGATCATCACTTCGTGGAGGCTGGCTGCATACATCGGCGATCCCGACGCGATCTCCCAGACCAACGACGCCGTCTTCCATATGAATGCGGTGCGCTATCTTCTGGAGACCAGCGATGCATCATCGCTGCACCTGAGTTCGGTCATCGGCGGCACGGGGTTCTATCCCGGAGCCTGGCACAGCGTCGTCTCTGTCATCGTCCTGTGGACGGGTACCAGCATCCCGATCGCCGCGAACACTCTGACACTTGTCATCGGCGCGGTCATCTGGCCACTGGGCATAGCATGGCTGACTCGACTCGTGACGGGAAGCTCCACGGCAGCGGCCTATGCGGCCGCCTTGGCCGGAGTCATGCAGAACTTCCCGCTGCTGATGTTCCAGTGGGGGGTGCTGTTTCCGAACGCCCTGTCGACCGCTCTCATCCCCGCAGCGATAGCTATGGTGATAACGCTGCCGCATTGGAGCAGCACAGCTACACGAACAGGCATCGTGGTTCGCAGTCTGGTGACGATTGTCATCGCTGCGGGTGCGCTGGCACTCTCCCAACCATCCGCGCTGCTTCCCTGGGCGGCGATCTGTCTGGTCTGGCTGACGTTCCGGCTGCTCCGATCAGCCCAGTCTCGCCGACGTTGGACGAACTGGGCAGCAGCCGGGGTGCTCTGGATCGGCTTGGCCGTCAGTTGGTTGGTGCTTTCGCGCGGTACCAGCGGCTCGCACTGGCCGTTCTTCCGTTCCCGCCTCGAAGCGCTGCTTGACGTCTTCGTCAATAGCCAGGTCTGGATCACACCGCAGATCGGCATCAGCGTGCTGATGCTGTCGGGAATCGTGGTCGCCGTGCGTCGCCCGAGTCTGCGTTGGTTCGTCGTCTCCTGGATCGGGATCTCTGGGCTGTACTGGCTCGTCGCTGCCGTCGGAAACGCGACCATCCGTGACCTTGTTCTCGGCGCGTGGTACGCAGATCCTTACCGCATCGCGGCCGTCGCGCCCATCGTCGTGATCCCGCTCGCTGCCATCGGATTCGACGCGATCGTCCAGGCGATCATCTCGCGCATGCGACACCGCGCCACGCTCATTCGTGTCCTCGCCGTCAGCGTGCTCATCATCCTCGTCACGGCGCTGGTACTGATCAGACCCACGCCATTGCCGTCACGCTCCTCGCCCAGCTACAACGATGTGTCTCGTTATGAATCGTCCGCATCCAGTTACCTGAGTGATGACGAACGGGCATTGCTGGAAGATCTCGGAGAGCTCGTCGAACCCGGGGCGAGGGTCCTCGGCAATCCCAGCACTGGCAGCGGTTTCGGCTACTTCTTCAGCGGAGTGGATGTCTACCCGCGTACGTGGTCGGCGCCGCAGGGCGACCCGTCATGGCAGGTGCTCGCAGAACAGTTGCGAGATGTTGAGGAAGAGGCCGCGGTCTGCGAAGCACTCGGTGATCTCGGAGATGCCCAGTACGTTCTCGACTTCGGACTGGGGAGCTCGTCAGCGGGACGCTGGGAGATGCCCGGCATGACCGACTTCGCCGGACAAGAGGGGTTCGAGCTCGTCGCACAAGAAGGCGACGCTTCGCTGTGGCTGATCACCGGGTGTGCGCAGTGATCGCGCAACTGCACGTGTGCGGCCCGACAGAATCTGCTGTGACCACTCGAACGAGAGCAACCGTTCAGGGACCGAACGATAGACTTGCTGATCGCCGGGCATCCGCGGCGTGCGGGGTCGGTACGAGGAGCAATCAGTGACCACACATGCCGGCGTACGCATCGTCGATTCCGCCGATGTCTCAGCTGACGCGGCGATAGGTGAGGGGTCCTCCATCTGGCATCTGGCACAGGTGCGTGAGGACGCTCGACTCGGCAAGAACTGCATCATCGGCCGTGGCGCCTACATCGGCAGCGGTGTCGTGATGGGTGACAACTGCAAGGTGCAGAACTATGCCCTCGTCTACGAGCCGGCGAAGCTCGCCGACGGCGTGTTCATCGGTCCGGCTGTTGTGCTGACCAATGACACGTATCCGCGCGCGATCAACGACGATGGCTCGCAGAAGAGTGCTCACGACTGGCAGCCAGTAGGGGTGACCATTGAACGCGGCGCGTCGATCGGCGCGCGCGCGACGTGTGTCGCGCCTGTCACCGTAGGCGAGTGGGCGACCGTCGCGGCGGGCGCCGTCGTTGTGAAGGACGTACCCGCTTATGCCCTGGTCGCGGGTGTTCCTGCGCGACGCATCGGTTGGGTGGGGGAGTCGGGTGTGCCACTTGCCCCCGAGGATGCGGACGGTGTGTGGGTGTGCCCCACCAGTGGTTCCCGCTACATCGAGACTGACGGACTATTGATCAAGGAGACCGTGTGAGCGAGTTCATTCCCCCCGCGAAGCCGATCATCGGTGACGAGGAGCGCGCAGCTGTCGACCGGGTGATGCGCAGCGGGATGGTTGCGCAGGGCCCTGAGGTCGCCTCGTTCGAGGAAGAGTTCTCAGCGCATTTCGTGCCGGGGCGTCCGTCAGTCGCGGTGAACTCGGGTACTGCCGGCTTGCACCTCGGACTGCTGGCGGCGGGCGTCGGCGCCGGTGACGAGGTCATCGTGCCCTCTTTCACATTCGCGGCAACAGGCAACTCAGTGGCACTCACCGGCGCGACGCCGGTTTTCGTCGACATCGAACCTGAGACGTTCTCGCTGGACCCCGCGGCAGTGGACGCAGCGATCACATCGAGGACGAAAGGCATCCTGCCCGTGCACCTGTACGGTCACCCGGCGCGTATGCGCGAACTGGAGTCCGTCGCCGCCTCCCGCGGTGTGGCACTGTACGAAGATGCCGCTCAGGCTCACGGCGCCGCACTCGACGGCCGTCCGGTCGGCTCCTTCGGTGAGTTCGCGATGTTCAGCCTGTACCCCACGAAGAACATGACCAGTGGCGAAGGCGGGATGGTGACAACGGCGACCGACGAGATCGCGCGCCGGGTCAAGCTGCTGCGCAACCAGGGTATGGAACGTCAGTACGAGAACGAGATCGTCGGCTTCAACGCGCGGATGACGGATATCCACGCCGCGATCGGACGGGTGCAGTTGACGAAAGTCGATGCATGGACAGCGCGACGTCAGCAGAACGCGGCGTTCTTGGATGCCAATCTTCAGGGCGTCGTCGTCCCGCCGGTCGCTGAGGGCGCGGTGCACGTCTATCACCAGTACACGATTCGTGTGCCCGAGGATCGAGACGGGTTCGTTGCGGCGCTCAAGAGCGAGTACAACGTCGGTGCGGGTGTCTACTATCCGATTCCGAATCACCGGCTGCCGTCACTGGCTCCTTTCGCACCGGGCTTGGATCTTCCCGAGACTGAGCGCGCGGCCCGCGAAGTGGCCTCGCTGCCCGTGCATCCCTCGCTCAGCCAAGAAGACCTCGAGCGCATCGTGACCGCGGTGAACTCGGTCGCGAAGGCGGGCTCCTGATGACGTTGCGCGCCGGACTGCTCGGCGTGGGCATGATGGGGCGCCATCACGCGCGCGTATTGCGCGAGCTCGATGGTGTGGACCTGGTCGCGATCGCCGATCCCGGCGGAGACCCGCACGGCGTCGCCGGGGAACTGGACATCCTTCCCGACATCGAGGCTCTGATCGCGGCGGGGATCGATATCGCGGTCGTCGCGGTGCCGACACGGTTCCACGAAGATGCGGCGCTGAAGCTCGCCGCGGCCGGAATACACACGCTCGTGGAGAAGCCGATAGCGCACACGGTCGAAGCTGGGCAGCGGATGGTCGATGCTTTCCGCGACGCGGGCCTCGTCGGCGCCGTCGGGCATATCGAGCGGTTCAACCCCGCGCTGCAAGAGGCGCGACGGCGCATCGAAGCCGGTGAGCTGGGTGCGGTCTACCAGGTGGCGACGCGCCGGCAGGGCACCTTCCCTGCACGTATCGCTGACGTGGGAGTGGCGAAGGACCTCGCCTCGCACGACGTAGACCTCACAGCGTGGGTCGTGCAGTCGGACTACGAGCGGGTATTCGCCCAGACGGCATTCAAATCCGGGCGCGAGTACGAAGACATGATCACGATCACCGGACGCACGAAGTCGGGAGTGATCGTGAACAACATCGTCAACTGGCTCAGCCCCATGAAAGAACGCGTCACGGTCGTCACTGGCGAAAAGGGAGCGTTCGTCGCAGACACGGCCACTGGCGACCTGACCTTCTACGCCAACGGCACCATCCCGCTCGAGTGGGAGTCCGTGTCCACCTTCCGAGGCGTCTCCGAAGGCGATGTCACCAGGTACGCCTTCGCCAAACGCGAGCCTCTGCGTGTTGAGCACGAAGCCTTCCGTGACGCCGTCCTCGGCGAACGCACCGATGTCGTGACCATGGAACAGGGCCAAAGAACACTCGTCGTGGTCGAAGCGGCATTGCAATCCGCGCGAAGCGGCTCTGCGCTTTCCCTCGGGTGACCGGCTGAGCATGAGAGTCCGAGTCGTCAGCCGCATCTTTCACCCCGAGCCTTCCGCAGCGACCCAGCGGTTGCTGACGCTGGTCCAGGCGCTCAGCAGCGACGGCACCGAGGTCTCTGTGCTCACGGCACGGCCACCACGCCACCTTCCCGTCACGCCGACGGACGTTGCGGTCCAGCGGGTCCGGGTTCTGCGGGACGCATCGGGATATGTGCGTGGATACCTCCCGTACATGTCCTTCGACCTGCAGGCGATGCTGCGCGTGCTCTTCTCTCGCCGCGTCGACGCTCTCGTGATCGAGCCACCGCCCACCACAGGGCTCCTCGTCGGGCTCGCGGCACGTATCAGGAGAATCCGCTACGTCTATTACGCCGCAGACATCTGGTCGGACGCGAGCGCACAGACGGGCGCACACGCGATGGTGGTGCGTGCCGTGCGCTGGATGGAAGCACACGCGCTGAAGCACGCCTCTGGAGTGCTGGCAGTCACAGACGCCGTCGCAGCGCGGGTGCGCGACCTGGCGCCATCGTCTGACGTCTCCGTGGTCGGCCATGGAGTCGACCTCGAACTGTACGGCTCGCGCATCGACGGCAGCGCCGACATCGACCTGGTCTACGTCGGCACGATGAGCGAGTGGCACGGCGCCGAGGTGCTCGTCGCAGCTTTGGCTCGACTCGAGAAAGGCTCAGTGCGTGCGGCGATCATCGGCCAGGGTTCGCAATGGGAACGCGTCAAGGAAGCGGTCGAGCGCGAGGGCCTGCAGGAGCACGTGAGAGTCCTGCGCACGGTTGCTGCCACTGAAGCCGCCGAGTGGTTGCGAAGAGCACGTGTGAGCGTGGCGACGCTACGGCCCGGGGCCGGTTACGACTTCGCGGTGCCGACCAAGTTGTACTCTTCGGTCGCGGTCGGAACGCCCGTGATCTACGCGGGACCAGACCCCGTGCATGCGCTCGTGAGCGATCAAGGCCTCGGGTGGTCGGTTGCGCACGACGCCGAAGCGCTCGCGAACGCCATCGCCGCAGCGCTCGGCGGGACCGAAGATCTTCAGCTGCGTGCCCACGTCGCATCCTGGGCCGAGACGAATGTGTCTGCAGCTTCCGTCGGTGAGCGCTCCCGCGTCGCGATTCACCGAGCGATCGGCGATCGGTAGCCTACGGCGCGGGCTTTTCCCGAGTCACTTCGTCCTTTGTGGCGGAGTGATGCTGTTCGGCTTCCATAAGAGCGATCGCGCGCGCGAGCCGCGTCACCTTCTGCTGCATCTCCGCGTTGCGGCGGAACTGCGTGTAGACGAATGCCAGGAAGATCATGCAGAGCATGTACAGAAGCAGATCCGTGCCACGTCCCACGCCGACGAGCTGCGCGAACCACGTCAGCCACTGCGGGAAGATCACCGCGAGGAGAGCGATCAGAACGAAGATCCCGAAGATGATACGCCGGATCGCCAAATGACTGTCCGCGCCCGTGCGACGCATGAAGAACCCGCCGACAGCAATGATCGCGATGATGAGCAGAAACTGAATCCACATATCAGCGCACGACCAGATCGACGAGGATGTTCACGGAGTTGAGCACGCTTTGTCCCTTTGCCTTCGAATAATCGGTGTAGAGCAGCTCTACCGGGTGTTCTTGCCAGGGCTTGCCCGTCTGCTTCAGCTGCAGCACGATCTCTGTCGCGTGAGCCATACGATCCTGTTTCAGATCGACGCCTGCGGCGGCATCCCTGCGCAGCACGCGCAGTCCGTTGTGTGCATCGGTGAGGCGCAGACCGGTGGTGAGGTTGGTCACCCAGATCGCTGTCTTCAAGATGATGATCTTCAGGAAGCCGGGTTTCGTGCGGGAATCGAGGAAACGTGAGCCGAAAACGATGCCCAGATCGTTCTCGCGGGCCTGTGCGACCATCCCCAATGCGTCTTCGACACGGTGTTGGCCGTCTGCGTCGAATGTGACGATGTAATCGCACTCAGGAGACTGCAGCGCGAAATCGATTCCGGTCTGCAGCGCGGCGCCTTGACCGAGGTTGATCGGATGCTTGACCACGATCGCGCCGGCCTTCGCCGCTTGCTCTGCGGAAGCATCTCGGGAGCCGTCGTCTACGCACACGACGTGGGAGAAGTGGGGGAGCAGACCCCGGATGACATCGCCGATGACCGTCTCTTCGTTGTAGAGCGGTATGACGACCCAGCTGCGTGTGTCGGAAGCCGCGGTGGCAGCGGCATCGTGAGGTCTCATATGTCCATTCTGTCAGCCGTACTAGGCTGGAATAACACCGCACTGCGGTATCGATGTGTGAACGGAAGGCCAACAGTGTCGCGTCCCCGTATTCTGTGCCTTTCTTTGTCGCCGATCTCCGGCGATGCCAGGGTGCTGCGTCAGATCTCAGTCCTCGCCGAGTTCGGTGAGGTGACGACTGTCGGGTACGGCCCGTTGCCTCGCGGTGCGACTCACCACATCGAGGTGCCTGAAGGGCTCGCTTCGCTTCCGCAGACGCCTGTCGGTGTGCTGAAGCTCGCCCTTCGGCGCCTGCGGTCGGCAGAACTCGACGCTCCCGGCGTTTCCTACGCTCGGCACGCGCTCAAGGGGAGCGAATGGGATCTCGTCGTTGCGAACGAGGCACGCATCCTCGCTCTCGCTCACGATGTCGCCGGCGGGGCACCGGTGTGGGCAGACATGCACGAGTGGGCTCCGGAGGAGCGGACTCATCTGCTGACGTGGCGGCTGCTCGTTGCCCCGTTGATGGATTACCTGTGCCGCGAGTATCTCCCCAAGTCGGCAGCGATCACCACCGTCGGAGGCGAGATCGCGAAGCTGTATCGCCAGAGGTACGGCGTCGATGCAGAGCTGATGCGCAACGCATCAGCTTTCGTCGACCTTGAGCCGACGCCGGTCCCCGACGGAATCCTCCGAGCTGTTCACAGCGGTGCAGCCGTACCCGGGCGCGATATCGAGAGCATGATCGATGTTTTCGGCGCGCTCGGTGAGCGGTTCACTCTCGACCTCTACCTCGTAGGCGGCAGCTCGGGTGCGCGTGCCTATCTGGATCAACTCCGTGAGCGGGCCTCGCCGTTCGGCAACATTCGATTCAGAGACCCTGTCAAGCCTCACGAGTTACCCAAGACTCTCAACGACTACGACCTCGGCGTGTTCTGGATTCCTCCGGTACACACGAATGCGAAGTTGACCCTCCCGAACAAGCTTTTCGACTTCGTACAAGCGCGGCTCGCGGTGGCGGTCGGCCCCTCTATAGAGATGCAGCGCCTTGTCGCCGAGCACGACCTCGGCGTCGTCAGTGACGAATTCAGCATCGACTCTTATCGCCGCAGCATTGAATCGCTCACGGCCGACGACCTGCGTGCTTTCAAGGAGAACGCGAACTCGGCGGCACCAGCATTCAGTTTCGAGGTCGACGCGGAAGTGGCACGCGCCATCATGCGTCGGCTGCTGCCGTGAGGTGAAGGCTTCAGCGACGCAACGCTGAGAGAAGCAGGCGTACGCTTCGGCGCCGGATGAGCAGCCAGAGCGCGAGCGCACCGACCAGCACAAGCATCGACAGCCACAGTGGCATGTGTGCGGTTTCGGGCAGCATGGCGGTGACGATCAAAGCGACGATGGCGATGCCGCAGATGAGCGTTCTTCCGAGCCAACGCTGCTGCTGGGTTCGCCAGGCGACCGCGTAGGGGATCCCAGACGTCAGCAGTGTCCCCAGCAAGAACCCGACCGGGATCGCGAGTGTCGGCACGAGTGGGAGCAGCAGGAACCAGGACGAGATGCCCGCCACTGCGCCCGCGGTAGCCGAGGACGCCGACAACAGCATTCCGCGATTGTTGCCGGTGGTCAGTGAGCTCACAGCAGGGTTGGCGAGCGCCGTCACGATCATCGCGGCAGCGATGAGCACCATGATCGGGTATGCGGAAACGAACTCTTCGCCCCAGAGCAGCGCGATCAGCGGTCTGCCCAGAAAGACCAGACCGATCAGCAGTGGGATCGCGATGGTTGCAAGGGCATCCGATACGCCATTGGTCGTGCTTCGCACCGCTGCAGTATCGCCGGCACCGTGGCTCGCAGCGAGGATGGGGAAGAGCACCAACGTCAGGGCGCCCGCGAGTATGGTGATCGGCGCAGACAGTGTGATGGCGACAGAGTAGAGACCCGTGTAGTCGTCACCCAACTTCGCCTGGGCGACGAGTACCGATGCCTGAAGAAGCCCCGTGCTGGCGAGCGTTCCGACCATAGCCAGTCCTGAGAAACGCAACACTGCGCGTCGAAGCGTCCGCGGAGGGAGCGGCCCACGCATCGACGGCCAGGTCGCCGCGGCGTAGACGATGTTCAGCAGCGCAAGCGGGAGGAGAACGGAGATGTCACGCGTGCCCGTCATCAGCAGCACTGCGACCGAGAGCGTGCTCAGGATCGAGATCAGCGTGCTCCACGACGCAGCGCGTTCCACCTGCTGTGCGCCGAACTGAGCGCCTTCGATGAAGGCACGGGCGCTCACCCCGAGCACCATGAGTGAGCTGACGATGACGGTCAACAACGGCATGTTCAACAGCGTCAAAGCCGCTCCGACGATGAGCGTCAGCGCGACGGATGCGGCGAAGGCGAACCGCGCGATGTAGGCGGCGACATCTCGTGCGCCCTGAGTCGAAGCAGCACCGCGAGCAACGGCGACATATTTGCTGACCGATGATCCCGCCGAGGTGGGGCCCAGCACGGACGCGAGCGATGCCGTCGACAGTGCTGCTTGGGCTTGCCCGAGAAGGATCGGACCGGAGAACCGACCGATGAGCACATTGGTGACGAACGCTGCGACGGCCGGGGTGATCCGGGTCACGAGTGCGTAGAATCCTGGGCGACCGATGTTCTGAGAGGTCGGCCGGTCGAACTGCAACCTCGTGAACAACGCTCTCACGGCAGCTCCTCACTCAACCAACGGCTTCGGCGCGGCGCGGCGGCGGCACCCTTGACATCTTAGGTCGCCGATCAGCCAGGCCCTGCATGAGCACGCGCATAGGATGGGGCCTGTGAGTGTGCGCGTGGCTGTGACCAAGGGATCGCTTCGGATTCCTCCCACATATTTCGCTGTCCAGCACGCGCTGCTGCTTCGCGAGCGAGCCGACATCCGGTTCTTTGTCGGAGCCGCCGACATCGACGATCGAGTCGACCTGGGCGGTCTCGAGGTCACCGATACGTCCGCATCGTTCGGACCGTTGTCGAAGCTCTCCGTCACACAGCGTGAACGCCTCTCGCTCATGTGTACACGACGCACCGCCGGCGAGATCTTCGCTTGGCGCCCGGAGGTGATCCACCAGCACGTCGCGTATTCGTCAAGGCCCGCGATTCGCGCGCACGAGCGGGGGTCTGTCCCTCTGCTGCTCACCGTGCACGGTGGTGACGCCTTCACGCTGTTGCGAAGCGGCGTCGGGTTGTCAGCGGCCCACCGAGTCTCACTCGCACGAATGAAGCGAGATGTTTCGGCCGCCTTCCGCGCGGCCGATCAGATCCTCGCGGTGAGCGAGTATCTGGCGGGCGTCATCGTGCGCGCCGGCGCGCCGGAAGAGCGGGTGGTCGTGCATCGACAAGGCATCGACACCGATGCCTTCGTTCTCGGGCAGCGAGAGCCTCGGGCTCGAATACGGATGCTCTTCGTCGGAAGAATGACTGAAGCCAAGGGTGTTCTTGACCTCATCGAGGCGGCACGGGGTCTGGATCTGGAACTACGGTTCGTCGGCGGGGGGCCGCTGGAACAGCGGGTTCGGCTCCTCGCGCAGGAAGATGAACGCATCGTCGTGCGCGGCGCGCTTGCGCTGCATGAAGTGCGCGAAGAGATGCAACAGGCGGATGTGCTCGTGCTGCCCACGAAAGACAACAACGGCGCAAAGGAAGCAGCCGGGCTTGTGCTCCTCGAGGCGCAGGCGAGCGGCACACCGGTGGTGGCCTACGACAGCGGCGGGACCTCGGAGATGCTGCGCGACACGCGCACCGGTTTCCTCGCGCCGGAAGGCGACGTCGGTGCGCTACGTGAACGACTCGAACACGTGATGTCGCTCACCTCGGATGAGTTGGCGCAAATGGGGAGAGCTGGTCGCGAGTTCGTCGTAGACGAGCGTTCTGCGCGCAACGCGGCGGATGAACTCTTGTCGATGTATCGCTCTGCCGGCGGCTAACCTGAGCGTCGTGCAATCGGTGCACCGTAGACTAGAGCCCATGCGTATAGCCGTCGTAGCCCTGGGAAAAATTGGGCTTCCCCTCGCCGTCCAGTTCGCTTCTTCGGGGCATGACGTCATCGGCGTCGACATCAATCAGAATGCTGTCGAGACGATCAACCGGGGCCAGGAACCATTCCCGGGCGAGGCCGAGTTGCAGGAGCGGCTTTCCGAACTGGTGCCCGCGGGAAAACTGCGGGCGACGACAGAGTATGCCGAAGCGATTCCCGGCGCAGATGCCGTCGTGCTCGTCGCCCCCGTCTTCGTGGACGATGAGACGTGGGAACCCGACTTCACGTACATGGATTCCGCCACCAGGTCCCTCGCAGAGCACCTAACGCCCGGAACCCTGATCTCGTATGAGACGACGTTGCCCGTCGGCACCACGCGCAATCGCTGGAAGCCGATGCTCGAGGAGGGGTCCGGTCTCACCGAAGGCGTCGACTTCCACTTGGCGTACTCACCTGAGCGCGTGCTCACCGGACGGGTGTTCGCTGACCTTCGCAAGTACCCGAAACTCATCGGCGCCCTCTCGGACGAGGGCAACCGCCGCGCTCGCGAGTTCTATGAAGCTGTGCTGCAGTTCGACGAGCGTGACGATCTGCCTCGCCCGAACGGCGTCTGGGACCTCGGTACGACTGAGGCTTCCGAGATGGCGAAACTCGCTGAGACGACCTACCGCGACGTGAACATCGGCCTTGCCAACCAGTTCGGCCTGTTCGCCGCTGCCAACGGCATCGATGTCTACAAGGTGATCGAGGCGTGCAACTCACAGCCGTACAGTCACATCCATCGCCCTGGCATCGCGGTCGGCGGTCACTGCATCCCCGTCTACCCGCGGTTGTACCTCTCAACCGATCCCGACGCTGACATCGTGCGCGTCGCGCGTCAACTGAACGCCTCTATGCCCGAGCGCCTCGTCGCACAGGCCGAAGGCATTCTCGGATCCCTGAAGGGACAGAAGGCCGTCGTGCTGGGCGCCGCATATCGCGGAGGAGTGAAGGAGACGGCATTCTCCGGAGTGTTCCCGACCGTGCAGGCGCTGAAGGAGCGTGGCGCAGAGGTTTTCGTGCACGACCCCATCTACAGCGATGACGAGCTGCGCGGACTCGGCTTGGAGCCGTACGCGCTCGGCGGCGAGGTCGACCTCGCGGTTCTGCAGACAGACCACGCCGAGTACCGCGAACTCGGACCCGATCGGCTTCCTGGAGTCAAGCTGCTGGTGGACGGCCGCGCCGCGACGGATCCGGCACTGTGGGTCGGTACGCCGCGCATCGTGGTGGGAGCGGCTGCCTGATGGATCTCCTCATCGTAGGGTCGGGATTCTTCGGCCTGACCATCGCAGAGCGCGCCGCTGAAGCCGGTCGCAAGGTCACTGTCATCGAGCGACGTTCGCACATCGGAGGCAACGCGTATAGCGAGGCAGAGCCGGAGACCGGCATCGAAGTGCACCGTTACGGCGCCCATCTCTTCCACACCTCGAACGCGACGGTGTGGGAGTACGTCAACCGGTTCACCTCATTCACGAACTACCAGCACCGCGTCTACACGAACCACAAGAACGTCGTATACCCGCTGCCCGTGAATCTCGGCACCATCAACCAGTTCTTCCAGGCCGCGTACACACCAGACGAGGCCCGCGCCCTCATCAAAGAACAAGCAGGCGAGTTCGACGTCAAGACCGCTGCGAACTTCGAGGAAAAGGGCGTCGCGCTCGTCGGACGACCGCTGTTCGAGGCGTTCTTCCGCGATTACACGGCGAAGCAGTGGCAGACCGACCCGCACAAACTCTCAGGCGACATCGTCAGCAGGCTTCCCGTCCGGTACAACTACGACAACCGCTACTTCAGTGACACCTGGGAAGGTCTTCCCACCGACGGGTACACCGCGTGGCTGGAGAGGATGGCGGCTCACCCCAACATCGAAGTGAAGCTGAACGTCGACTTCTTCGATGAGTCGCAGCCGCTGAACCGCAAAGCGCTGGTCGGTCAGGTCCCGATCGTCTACACCGGCCCTGTCGACCGATACTTCGACTACGCAGAAGGTGAGCTGAGCTGGCGCACGCTCGACTTCGAGCAGGAAGTGCTCAACATCGGAGACTTCCAAGGCACTCCGGTGATGAACTATCCCGATCTCGACGTACCTTTCACCCGCATCCACGAGTTCAAGCACTTCCATCCTGAGCGCAAAGATGTCTACCCGTATGACAAGACCGTCATCATGCGCGAGTTCTCCCGCTTCGCCGAGAAGGCTGACGAGCCGTACTACCCGGTCAACACCGACTCCGACCGTCAGGGCCTTCTCGCATACCGCGAGTTGGCCAAGGGCGAGAAGGCCGTCCACTTCGGGGGGCGTCTGGGTACGTACCAGTACCTCGACATGCACATGGCCATCGGCTCGGCGCTGACCATGTGGAACAACACCCTCTCCTAGGATCAGAGCTGTGAGTCACACTGCCGTTGGGGCGCCGGGAACGCCGCGGCGATACCTGCATTCGCTGTGGTTGTTGTCCGGCCGTGACTTGAAGGTCAGATACGCCACCAGCTGGCTGGGGTACCTGTGGTCTGTGCTTGACCCGCTCGTCATGAGCGCGATCTACTGGTTCGTCTTCACGCAGGTCTTCAAGCGCGGGGTGGGCGAGCAGCCCTACATCGTCTTCCTCATTCTCGCGCTGCTGCCGTGGGTGTGGTTCAACACATCGGTGTCCGATTTCACCCGTGCTTTTCGCAAAGACGCCAGACTCGTGCGTTCGACGGCGATTCCGCGTTCGATATGGGTCAATCGCGTCGTGTTGAGCAAAGGCATGGAGTTCCTGTTCGCGATCCCCGTGCTGGCACTGTTTCTCATCTTCAACGCCGACCAGCTCACTGTCAGCTGGTCGCTGCTGTGGTTTCCCGCCGCGGTGATCCTTCAGACACTGCTGCTCATCGGCCTGGGAATGCTGGTAGCGCCGCTGTGCGTGCTCTACGCCGACCTGGAGCGAACCACGGCGCTGATCCTTCGTGCTCTGTTCTACGCATCGCCTGTGATCTACAGCGTGCGCGACCTGCCGGCGCCCTTCGACACGATCAGCTCTTTCAACCCACTCGCGGGCATCTTCACCCTTTACCGGGTCGGATTCTTCCCCGATCAGTGGCACACGCCATCCATCCTCATCAGCGTGGCGATGACGGCCGTCATCTTCGCTCTCGGCCTGTGGGTGTTCCGGTCTCTCGAGCGTTCCGTGCTGAAGGAGTTGTGATGACCGCCGCGATCGAAGTAGAACGGCTGGGCGTGCGCTTCCGCCGAAACCGGCGAGGACGCCGAAGCTTCAAAGACCTGTTCGCGGGCGCCTCTCGGCGTAACCGGCCTGGCGAGTTCTGGGCGCTGCGCGACGTCTCCTTCACGGTTCAGGCGGGTGAGTCGATTGGGGTCGTCGGACGCAACGGCCAAGGAAAGTCCACGCTGCTGCGGCTCGTCGCGAAGGTGCTTCTCCCCGATGAAGGCTCGGTCACGGTGAACGGCGGCGTCGCTCCGTTGATCGAGATCACCGGAGGTTTCGTGGGGGATTTGACTGTGCGCGAGAACGTTCGCCTCACGGCTGGCCTGCACGGGATGTCTCGCGATGAAGTATCGCGTCGTTACGACGACATCATCGCCTTCGCAGAGCTCGAAGCATTTCAGGATACGCCCTACAAACATCTGTCGAACGGCATGAAAGTGCGCCTTGCGTTCTCCGTGGTGTCACAGCTCGATGAACCGATTCTGCTCGTCGACGAGGTGCTTGCCGTGGGGGACAAAGCGTTTCGCGAGAAGTGCTACACGCGCATCGACGAACTGCTCGCCGACGGGCGAACCCTGTTTTTCGTCAGTCACAACGAGCGCGACCTGCGCAGGTTCTGCACACGCGGCCTGTACCTCGACAAAGGACAGCTGGTGCTGGACGCCGGGATCGAAGAGGTTCTCGACCGGTACAACGCAGAGTCTTCTGCGCGTTAGATCCCGACGAGTGAGCGGAGCGCTTTCAGAGCGTTCTTCGTGCCGTTCAACGCGCTCTGCGACACAACGCCGTTGTCTGCCGCCGAGCGAAGCTCGCCCAGTTTCGCCGAGTAGTCGCCGAGTGCCGGATACCAGTCGGATGCGATGGATCGCGGAGGCCCGGCATCCGACAGCCGTTGCGCGTCCTGCTGCAGTGTGTCGATGATCTGGGCGGCTTCCTGCCCGTTCGAATCTGCGACATATCCGAGTCCGGTGGCAGCATCATCCAGCCAGGGACGAACCTGACCGGCGAAACTCGAGACATCGGGGTCGGGGGCGGGAGGCGGAACGGGCTTCGGCTCTTCGGTCGGTGCCTGACTCGGCACAGGCTCGGACGTCGCAGTCGGAGTGGGGGTAGGAGTGGGTGTCGGCGTGGCAGTGGCAGATGAGGAAGGCGAGGGAGACGCCGTCGCTGAAGGAGTCGCCGTCGGTTGCGGCGCGGGGGTGCGGGGGAGGAAGAAGTACAGCACCACCAGAACGATCGCCAGGGCCAGCACAGAGAGAGCGACGATCAGCCAGATCCGCCCCTTGTTGCTCTTCTTCTCCGGGAACACCCACACTGCCTCGGGCTGGTGCTCGTCACTCATCACTGCTCCAATGCCGGCATGGGCTGCCAGGTGCGATCACGGCCGATCTTGCCACCGTCGCGTATCCCGCGGAAGAGGTTGCTGGTGCCGCGAGCCGTGCGCTCGACGAAGAAAAGCCGGATCAGCTCCTTGAAGAAGGTTGCCGTCGTCCCCAAGCCGAAAAGCACCGGGTTGTACACGCCGTGCACGCGGTAGTACTGCTTGATGAAGCCACGGTTGCGCATGATGTAGTAGCGGTAGGCGTTGCTCGAGGCATTCATATGCCGAATCCCCATGTCCCACTGCTTGATCTCGCGAGTGCGGCGCAGCACGAACTCATCGACGATCACGGCTGTCGTTAGTCGCGAGGCCATCCAGCCGTACATCTGATCGTCCCAGTAGATGAAGAAGCGGGGGTCTGGGAGGCCGATCTTCTCGACGATCGAGCGGTGAATGAACATGCCCTCGAAGCATCCGCTGTTCATCTCTTTGAAACCGGAGTCGTCAAAGCCCGCCGGTGCGAACGGAATCGGAATTCCCATCCGGTCAGCGATCCGGTACTGCCAGTAGAACTCACTGCCGTCGTAGTCGTATCGGCGCCCCTGAATGCTCTTGAATCGTGGAGCCCACTTGCCCATACGGGCGAGTCCGTCCGGGAGGACCTCGACGTCGTCGTCCATCATCCAGATCCACTCGCTGCCGAGCTCGTAGGCCGTCCGCATTCCCTCGCTGAAACCGCCGGATCCGCCGGTGTTCGTCTCAAGGCGGCGGTACACGATGTCGGTGCCGATACGCTCGCGGAACGACTCGACCACATCTGTGGTGTCATCCGCGGAGGCGTTGTCGATGATGACGACGTGGCCCGGTTTCGGATTCATCGTCGTGATGCTCTCGAGGAGCCCTCTGAGCAGGTGCGATCGGTTGAACGTGACGATGACGATCGTCGCCGCGGTGGGATCGAACGCAGCGGGGACCGCGGTCATGCCTTCTCCTCGAAGATCTGCTGCCAGGACTCGCGTGAGACCATGTCTGGAAGTGCCTCTCGATACTGTTTCTGAAGTTCAGGCCAGCGTCGTTCGAGCTCCCTGTGCAGGCGCACCGTTTCGCGCAGCATCCGGCGATACTTCGCACGATCTCGCGTGTAGATGTTCTTGCCCGAACCGTCGGCGGTGCTCACCAGCGCGCTGTCGAAGTGAGACAGACGCCACCAGTGTGCGTCGTCCTTGCCGAACTCGACTTCGGGCTGGGCCAGGTTCGCGGGGTCTGGTTTGTGCAGCCAATGAGAGACGAGCGTCGACAGAGTGAACCACCTCAGCCGCAGTCCCGTGGGGTTGTCGAGGTCGTTCTTCGACAGCTGAGCGAAAAGGCGACGGCCGTGTCGGGCATGCAGCACCGTAGAGGGGTCGCGGTGCACCACTGTCTCCGGGTACTGCGAGGCGATCCTCCGAGCTTCAGGCATTGCTGAGCCGAGGTTCTCACGCATATGACGAGGCCCCGAGAGCACGTCGCGCAGAGCCTGCGCACGAAGCGCGACAGGGTAGTACTGCATCATCATGAGGTGTTTGAGATCGACACGTCGACTGTGCGTGAGCAGACGACCCCCACCTGGCACCTCTGAATGCAGCAGGCCGGCAACGATCCGGTTGCGAGCGTGGAAATACGCCTGCCAGTCGATCGAATCGTCCTTGTTCACCCACGACACATGCCACAGCGCGACCCCGGGCATGGAGACAGTGGGGAAGCCTGCCTTTCCCGCGCGCAGACAGAACTCGGCATCATCCCACTTGATGAACGCCGGCAGTGCGAGCCCGACCTTTCGAATCACATCGAGCGGGATTAGACACATCCACCACCCGTTGTAGTCGGCGTCCATGCGTTTGTGCAGTGTGCGCGACTGGCGCAGGTTCGAGGATCCGAAATCGTGCGGCATCTTCTCCTGGAAGAGATTGCGCCACATGAACGGAACGTCGTCGACGACCTCAGCCCACCCGTGGAGCTTCGGCCGGTCGAGCAGATCGAACATGTGCCCCCCGACGAGCACGGGTTTCGTCGCGTACTGGCCGAACACGATCGAGCGGCGAAGCGACTCCGGCTCCAGCTTCACATCGTCGTCGAGCAGCTGCACGAAGTCGCTGTCGGGACGCTGCAGGCTCTCGTGCATGGCGCGAGCGAAGCCGCCGGAGCCGCCGAGGTTCGGCTGTCGGATCACCTGGAGCGTCTCGCCGAGGCTCGCAGCGACCTCGCTGTAGCCCTCTTGCTCGGCGACGAGCTGCGTGCCCTGGTCGACGAGGAAGACGCGATCGACGAACTCCAACGCGTCGGGCGAATCTGCGAGTGCTCGCAACGTCTCCACGCAGTAGTCGGGCTTGTTGTAGGTGGTGATCCCCAGCGATGCCTTACCGGTGCGCGCTGGCGCCTGTTCGGTCGTCCACTCGGCGCTCTTGAGAATGGCATGCTTCTCATCGGCGACGATGTCGAACCAGAGCCATCCGCCGTCGCTGAACTGCGTTAGATCCAGATCGAAGTCAGTCGTCGTCTCGCCGCTCACTTCTCGGTCGTCCACGCGCTGTCGAACGCCTGATCCATTCGAGCGGTAGACCAGGATCGTCGCGGGCCCTGTGGTGTGCACCGAAAGGCGCACCTGGCGAACGCTCGTCCAATGCTGCCAGTACGACGCGGGAAACGCATTGAAATAAGTGCCGAGAGAAACGCGGCGACCACTCACGATACGGGCGCTGTGTCTGCCGAGGATGTTACCAAGGTGCGCGCGATTGGAGACCCTGACAGGATCTTCGCCGATGACGGACCACGTTTCGGGATCCGCGTACAGAGGCAGCAGATCGGGGTCGCGATCGAGCGGGAAGACGACGTTCTGCAGGACGTGAGTCACGTGAAGATCTCCGAGGTGTTTCGCCCCGCAGACCAGACAGGCACGGCGGGAATCAGTGAGCACCGATCAGCCTACCTTCCGCTGTTGAGGATCTTCCGATAGCGCGCCACACGAACAGATATGGGATACCCGCACTAAGCTGGGCGCGATGAAAGCTCTGATAACCGGCGGCGCCGGATACATCGGTTCAACGGTCGCGACAGCCTGCCTCGAGGCCGGTATCCAGACAGTGATCGTCGATGACCTTTCGGCAGGGCGCCGCGATTTCGGCGATGGGCGCAACCTCTACGTCGGTGATATCGCCGACCGCGCCTTGCTCGAGCAGATCACCACCGATCATCCTGACATCGATGTGGTCGTGCACTGTGCTGCACGTATCGTCGTACCGGAGTCCGTCGCCGATCCACTCGGCTATTACGACACCAATGTCGGCAAGACCGTCACCATGCTGCGAAACCTTCGCGAGGTCGGCATCGCCCGCGTCGTGTTCAGCTCGTCTGCGTCTGTATACGCCGGAGAAGGCGGAGAAGGCGTGGACGAGAACGCGCCGCTCGCACCCTCGAGCCCCTACGCCACGACGAAGGCGATGGTCGAGAACATCCTCGCGGACGCCGCACAGGCCGGTGATGTGCGCGCGATCGCGCTGCGCTACTTCAACCCGATCGGCGCCGACCCGCGTCTGAGAACCGGACTTCAGAACCCCACGCCCTCACATGCGCTCGGCAAGATCATGCAGGCACGTGCCGCCGGCGAGCCATTCACGATCACCGGAGCAGACTGGCCCACGCGCGACGGATCCGGCCTGCGCGACTACATCCATGTCTGGGACCTCGCCCTGGCTCACGTCGCAGCCGTGCAGCGTTTCGACGACGTCGCCACGTCGTCGGCGCCTTATCAGGTCATCAACGTGGGCACGGGCGACGGCGTGACGGTGCGCGAGCTGGTGGCCGCATTCGAGCGCGTCACCAAGGAGCCGATGCCGGTCGTCGAGGTCGAGCGTCGTCCAGGCGACCAGGCTGGTGCGTACGCGATCGTCGATCGCGCAGCGGATGTGCTCGGCTGGTCATCGCAGCGTTCCGTCGACGACGGCGTGCGAGATGCTCTGGCCTGGGCCGAAAAGCTGCGCTCGTTGGGTTGAATGCCGCTATTGCTGCGAGCGCAACGTCGGCATGACTCCTGTGTGCGCAGCGTCGATGTTCTCGCGCCATGACCGGGACTGACCTGCCCGCAGCGCACACAGGACGAGCATGAACCACCCCGCACCCGCGAGGGTGAAGCTCTCGAACATCGAATCCACCGCGAGTGTGACGAGCACGAGCGGAGTCCAGGCGTATACGACGGATCGCCGCACGCTGGCGACCAGCCACGAACGGATCAGAGCGACCACGCCCAGGATCAGGAACAGCAGCAGGCCCGCGATGCCGAGCTGCAGAAGCACGTCGAAGTAGGCGTTCAGTGCGGTCTGATGCTGATCGTTGAGCAGGAAATTGATGTACGTGAACGGGTATTCGCCGCGCTGCCATGGCCCGAACCACCCCCACCCTTGGAACGGCCTGACCGTGACGAAGTCGAGGATCTGATTCCACAGGTCGGCGCGGATCGAGAAATCGGAGCCCGCGCCCATCCACGCGATGATCGGATGCCGAAAGGCGAATGCCACGATCAGCGACGTCGCCGCGATGGCGCCCAGCATCCACTGCACGATGTTGCGCCGCGATGCCGATGTGTGCCGGACGATGGTCAGCGCTGCTGTCACGATCCCCACGGCAACGGCCAGCACAAGAACTGTCGGCGACGCGGAGAGCAATGCCAGGAACCCGGCGAGAGCGATCGACGGGATCGCCACGGGAGCGATCACCGACTGGGTGCGCCATTCGATCACGAAGGTGATCAACGCGATGACAGCGACGAAGCCCAGCATGTTGCGAGTGCCGAAAATGCCCTGTATCGGTCCGCCCGATGCGAGATTCCCCTCGATGGCGAGGAACACGATCGGCAGGTCGAGCAGGACGCCCGAGAGGATCTCGAGAAAAAGGGAAAGAGCGAGCAGTGTGCGGAGCGTGTCGCCGATCGCTCGGACCGTCTGCAGTGTGTCGCGGAGGTGGCCGACCGTGATCGCCAGAAAGGCGAAACCGAGCGTCCATGTCCACCCGATGAAGGTGTCTGCGCGGTCGGTGGACCAGAACATGCTGAACAGGGTCAGCATCAAGAAGGCCAGCAGGGAGAACGGAGCGAACCGTAGGAACGACAGCTCCTCACGTCGGACAGTGAGGATGGCGCCGCCGAGAAGGCACAGGAGGAAGATGATCGTGGCGAAACTGACCGACGACGTCATCCGCTCGAGGGCGAACGATCCGAACGTGGCGCCCAGAGTCACGAGCGTGTAGGCGCGCGCCATCTCGACTGATCCGAGCATTCGGATCAGTCGGACACGAGCGGGCGTCATGGCACCCTTCGCGGCTCACGGCCGCGCTCTGTGACGCGCAGCTGCTCATTGAGCCCGACGCCGACCAGAGGAACGGCCTTGACCTTGAACGAAAGCATGACCAGCAGCATCCAGCCCCAGAGCATGATCGGCGTCGATTCGGCGAGACCCTGTACGAGCAGGATCACCGTGAACAGCAGCGGCAGCAGCGTCAAGGGGGAGTAAGGGCGATCGGCCCGCAGGTCCCAACGCGGGCGATCCGCGGCGAAGAACCACGCGCGCCACAGCAGACTGAGGTACGCGCCCGCCATGAGCACGAGGCCGACGACTCCGAGTTGCATGAGCACATCGAGCCACATGTTGTGCGCGTGGAAGACCGTGATGTGGTGATCCACGATCCATCCGTCGAACGACGGGTCGGTGGGGATCCACGGGCTCGAGAACCCGTTTCCGAAGATGGGGTGGGTCGCGGCGCGCTCGAGAACTTTGTCCCAGATGAGGTCGGTGCGCCCGGTGAGGTCGGCGCTGCGACCGAGCGTTTCCAGCAGCGGCTTGTGGAACACGATGACCACGGCGACCGCCACCGCGACGATACTGCCGCAGATCAGATAGATTCGCGCGCGCACCGCCGGCACCGGCGAGCGGCGGATCAACAACGCGACCAGCAGAACGACGGCTGCCGCGATCGCGCAGACATACGCAGTCGCAGACGAGGCTCGCACCAGCAGATATGCGGCCACCAGCGTCCACAGCACCAGGGTTGTGCGCCAGCGCGCTCGTGCCGCGAAGCTCACGCCGAAGGTGACGATGGCCAAAAGGCTGACGATCGCCAGCAGGTTCGAATTGCCGACGATGCCCTGTATCCGGCCTCCATCGACGAGATTGCCGCGAATCCAGTACCAGTGGGGGTCGAGATCGCCGTCGGGAAAGTCTGCGAAGTTCGGCAGTAGAGGATGGCGCAGAACCAACGACACCCAGAGTTCGATGGCCAACGAAAGGCCGAGAATCCACTTGAAGGCGGATGCGAGTGCGCGAACGATCTCCCGCCAGCTCAGAGCGTGAGCGATCAGCAGGGCGTTCGCCGTGACCACGGCGAGCAGCAGCCAGGTGATGAGCGTGGGGCCGCGCCATTGCGACCACGCGACGGAGATGAGGGCGAATCCGACGTAACCCAGTGCCATCCACGGCAATCGGCGCCACGCGAACGGTGCGGGATCGGCACGTGCGATCATCGGCGCACCGATCGCCGCCGCAGCGAGAAGCAGCACGATCATCACGATGCCCGCGCCGAATTCACCGACGAGGTTGTAGACCGCCGTGTGCGCGAACGCCACGATGAACGCCACGATCGCGTAGGCGCGCAGCAGAAGATGCCCCGTCGACTCGCGCGTCGGCGCGGCGGGCGGGGCCGTCACAGGATGCTTCGTGTGCTGCGCCATCTCGTTCAGGCTACCGCGTGGGTGCCGCTGAGACGCTGCACGCCGATTCGCGTCGATGCTGGCGATCGCTACGCTGGTGCCATGCTGCTGAGCCTTTCGAATGTGCCACGTGATTACGCCTGGGGATCGGCGTCCCTGCTCGCCGAGTTGGAGGGTCGGGTTCCTACCGGCGCCCCCGAAGCCGAGGTCTGGTTCGGAGATCACCCTGGTGACCCTGCCGATGTCGCAAACGGCTCCACTCTGGACGCCGTGACAGGGGGAAAGCTGCCCTACTTGCTCAAGTTGCTCGCCGCCGCAGATCCGCTCTCGATCCAGGTGCACCCGACCATCGAGCAGGCCCGCGACGGCTGGGCGCGCGAGTCTGCGCTCGCCGCCGATGACCCGACGCGCAACTATCGCGACGACAACCACAAGCCTGAGCTCATCGTCGCGCTCAGCGACCGGTTCGAGGCTCTCAGCGGATTACGCCCCGTCGAAGATTCGTTGCGGCTGCTGGCGTCGCTGGGGGAGTCCGCGGGAGTCGCTGAACTGCGCAAGCGACTGAGCGGCGGCTCAGATGCCTTGCGAGACGCCCTGGCCTGGCTGCTCTCGGGGTCAGTGCAGTCGGCAGTGGATGACATCATCGCCGCACTCGGGGACGCGACATCGGACGAGTTCGCTGCCGAGCTTCGTGCGGTGCGCGCGATCGCAGAGCGCAACCCCGGTGACCCTGGCGTGGTCGTCGCCCTTCTGATGAACTTCATCGTGCTTTCGCGCGGCGAAGGAATCTTCCTGCGTGCGGGGCTGCTGCACGCGTACGTGTCCGGCTTGGGCGTAGAGATCATGGCGGCGAGCGACAACGTGCTGCGTGGCGGCCTCACTCCCAAGCACATCGATGTTCCTGAGCTTCTGTCGGTGCTCGACACGACGCCGTCGGTGGTGCCTGTGTTGCGTCCCACAGCCTCCGAAGCCGTCACATCGTATGACGTCGACGTGCCGGATTTCGCGCTGCGGCGTGTGTCGCTCACGGGCGAGCCCGTTTCGGTCGATGTGACGGGTCCCGCGATGGTGCTGTCGACGGGTGGCGACATCTCAGTCGCGGGAGCGGATGCCGTGGCCCTTGCTGTTCCCGTCGGCACCGCGGCTTTCGCCACAGACGACGAGGCGGCGCTGCTGCTCACAGGCACGGGTGAAGCGTTCATCGCCGAGCCCGGTCGCTGAGGACTTACCGCGCGACACGCCGTGAGAACGCGATAAACCTTCAATAGGCTATTGAGGGTTTACGATCTGCGACTTGACCAGAGCGAATGACACGGGTGTAATTAGTTGAAGCAAGGCCCGGCGGGGGGCATCTGAAGGGCAAGGAGAGCGACATGACGGGTTACCGTTCCGACGTTCCCGAGAACTGGTTTGTTGATCCGGTCAATCTCGGGGTTCCCGGGGTCAGGCGGGTCGAGCCTGACGATGAAAGCACTCTCGCATGGCAGACCGATGCACTGTGCTCTCAGACCGACCCCGAGGCATTCTTCCCCGAAAAGGGCGGATCGACTCGCGATGCCAAACGCATCTGCACCTCGTGCGACGTGCGCGGTGAGTGTCTCGAGTATGCGCTGAACAATGACGAGCGCTTCGGGATCTGGGGCGGCCTCAGCGAGCGCGAGCGTCGCAAGTTGAAGCGCCACGCCAGCTGAGTTCTCATAGCTTCGAAGGCGCGCCGAGGCCAGTGAGTCCGCCGCGTCAGAGCACGGCATAGGCTGACGAAGCCATGCCAATCCGAGTTCATGCCATCATCGTCGCGCGCCCCGGTTCCACGTCGCGAGCGCAGCTCCTGCGCACCGTCGATGCGCTGACCCTCCAGACCCGTCGTCCTGATGCCGTCACCCTGGTGATATGCGGCGACGCGGAGACCGCCCGTACGAGCGAAGCCATCGGAGGCTTGGTCGAGGGCATCATCGAGGCGCGCACCAGCACTTCCTTCGCTGAGGCCGTAGAACTCGCTCGTCCGCGTCTCTCCGCCGATGCGGCAGTCTGGTTGCTCGCGCACGACACGGCCCCGCACCCGCGTGCACTGGAACAGCTCGCCGGTGCGCTGGAGCGCGCTCCGTCCGCGGCGATCGCCGCGCCGAAACTCGTGAGCGCAGACAACGAGCGAGAGCTCGTCTCTCTCGGAGTCACGATGACAGCGCTGGGCCGTTCCGTCGAGCTCTCCGCCGGAGAACTCGACCAGGGTCAGCACGACGGCCAGGATGACGCTCTCGGCTCCGACGTGCGCGGTGTGCTCATCCGCGCGGAAGCCCGCGATCATCTGCGTCCGGACCCAGCGTTGGCCGGCGCTGATGAAGGACTCGACCTCGGCGTCCGCGCGCGTCTGGGCGGGGGTCGGGTCGTCCTCGCACCGACCGCTCGAATTTCCGTGCATCCAGATGGCCCTGCCGCGCTCCCGCAGGGCGCTTCACAACGTGCGTACGTCACCAGGCTCGCCCAGCTTCACCGACGGCTCGCATACGCGCCGGCCGCGGCTGTCCCGCTGCACTGGCTGACGCTGCTTCCGCTCGCGCTCTGGCGCACGGTCGCTCACCTGATCGGTAAAAGGCCGGCCGCAGTCGTTCCCGAATGGGCCGCGGCGGTGACTGCGATGATTCGTCTCAGCGCGGTCGCGCGCTCGCGGCAGCGTATCCGTTCGTTTCGCACCGCGACCTGGTCGAGCATCGCCCCGCTGCGAGTCACGCGTGCGCAACTGCATCGCCGACTCGATGACGGGCACGGCAGCGAGGGTGGAGCAGTCAGCGAACTGAACTTCTTCTCCGGCGGTGGGGCGTGGGTGGTCCTCGGGGCGCTCGCTGTCAGCGTGGCCTCGTTCACGATGCTGCTGGCATGGCCGGCGATCGGCGGAGGGGGCCTGCTCCCGCTGCGCGACACCGTTGCGGCGCTGTGGCAGGACGCTGGCTGGGGTCTGAGGGGTCTCGGGCTCGATGTCGTCGGCCCCGCAGATCCTTTTGCCGCGGTGATCGCTGTGCTCGGGACCCTGTGGGCAGGATCGCCCTCGTTCGCCATGGTGCTGCTCTGGTTGCTCGCGCTACCACTCGCTGTTCTCGGAGGATGGTTCGCAGCAACGCGGATCAGCGACAGAGCCGGAATGCGCATCTTCGGCGGCGTGGCGTGGGCACTGGCGCCGACTTTCCTCGTGGCCCTCACCCAGGGGCGTCCGGCAGCCGTCCTGTTGCACCTGCTGCTGCCGTGGCTCTTCCACACCGCCGTCGTCGCCCATCGTTCGTGGGGTGCGGCCGGTGCCGCATCCATCGTCATGGCGATGACCGTCGCGTGCGCGCCTGTGCTCGCTCCCGCGCTCGGCGTGCTCTGGCTCATCGCGCTCATCATCGTTCTGGCGCGCGGCTGGTTCCACGGTGCGGTCCGTCTGCTGTGGCTGCTCGTGCCGACGGTGGCGGCGTTCGCGCCACTGGTGATGTGGCAGACGCAGCAGGGCACGCTCTGGGCGATCTTCGCCGACCCCGGATTCAGCTGGGCAGGACCGCAGGTGGCCGCCGACAGCGCGGGACGGATGCTGCTGGCGTCAGGTTTCCCCACCGATGATTTCGCGGGTTGGGCGCAGGTACTCGACCCGGCTCTGGCGGTATGGACGCCGCTGCTCATCGCGCCGCTGGCTCTGCTGGCTCTGGCTGGCGCCGTCGCTCCGAGATGGGGAGCGGGAATCACGCTCATCGTCGTCACGATGGTCGGTCTCGCCACAGCGTTCATGGCCGTCGGTGTGACCGTCAGCTTCGCGCAGGGAGTGCCTGTGGCGATCTGGCCCGGAACCGGACTCAGCCTCGCATGGGCTGGCGCGGTCGGGGCCGCGCTGGTGACTCTCGATACCGCGATCACCCTGCCACGTTTGCGAGTCGCGGCTGTCACCATCGCCGGTCTCGCTCTCGCCGTATGCGCGGTTCCTGCGCTGACCGCGTTGCACACCGACCGTGCTGCGCTCACGAACGGCCCGCGGAGCACCCTGCCTGCCTTCGTGAAAGCGGAGGCGAGCGGCGATCTTCACAAAGCCACGCTCGTGGTCACCCCGCAGAATGACGGGGGTCTGGCGACGCAGGTCGTCTGGGGTTCCAGTGCGACGCTCGGCGCACAGACGACGATGCTGAGCACCGCCGCCGTCGCGCAGGGCACCGATATCAGCGCGCTGGCGGTGGATCTGCTGTCATCACGCACGTTCGACGCAGCCGAAGAACTCGCTGAGCACGGAATCCATTTCGTGCTGCTCGACCGCGTCGACGCGACGGAATCGGATGCCGCACGAGCATTCCGCATCGCGTCAGTGACAGCGCTAGACCAGCGTGCCAGCTTCGTGCAGGTCAGCGACACCGAAAAGGGCGTTCTGTGGCGTCTCGAAGCCAAGCCATCGGCTCGAGCTGGCCTCACGGACATCGAGCAGACCACCGCAGGGACCATCACGGCGCTGCAATCGATCGTGCTCATCGCTGCTTTGCTGCTGGCGATCCCCACTCGCGCCTCTCGGCGGGCGGCACGGGCGCAGTCGCGCATCGTCGGACGCTCCCCGGAAGAGCCGATGCTGCTCCCGAAACGGTCGGACGATTTCTTCGATGAGGATGATTCCGCACAGGGCTCCGCTGTTCCGGAGGATGCTGAGGTTGCGGAGGATGCCGGCCTACCGGAGGAGGGCACGGAAATCCCCGAAGCGAATGTCGATGCTCTCGAAGACATCGACGACGCTTCTGCCGAGAACGTCGAGGCATCCGAAGAGCGCGCTGACACCGCAGCAGAGGGCGCCGACGCCTCAGAAGAAGGTCCAGCTCGTAACGATTCGGAGGACCGGCGATGACGCAGAACCGTGCGATTCGAGTCGTGGCCACTGGTGCACGGCTGCTGGCCGGCGCCGTCATCGCCGTCGGCTGCGTCGCCGGCGTGGTGGCGGCCGTTGCGGTGCCCTGGCCCGAGATCGAAAGCGAACGCGCCCAAGTCTTCGTCAGGCCGGCCGCGGGCGACACCACACTTGTCTGCAACGGTCCTTTCCGAGCCATCGGGCGCGACACGCTGAACGCTCAGCAGATGTCACCCGCGGGGAGGCCGTCGCTCACTCTGGACAGCAGCGGTCCGCGCGATGCATCCGATATCGCCGTTTCAGACCTGACCGGTGAGGCCGCCCCGCCGCAGCGCTTCACCGCAAGCGCACAGCAGGGCAGCGCTTCGCTCGTTGCCGCAGCCGAGGCGGTCTCGATCGCCGCAGAGGATCTCTCGGGCTTGGCTGCGAGTGCCTGTCGCGAGCCCAGCACCGAATCGTGGTTGGTCGGCGGCACGGTCGAAACGGGAACGAGCGACCTCATCATCCTGTCGAACCCTGGTGATGTCACCTCGACGGCGACGCTGACGGTCTTCGGAACCGAGCCGACGTCGACCACGGAGATCGTTCCTGCGGGCACCCAGGTGGCGATTCCGCTGGCGTCGGTTGCCGCAGGACTTCAGCAGCCGGTGGTGCGCGTGACAGCGGCCGGTGCGCCTTTGCGAGCGGTGCTGCAGTCCTCACTCATCCGTACGCTCGACCCGTCCGGAATCGATCTGCAGGACACCGCCGGTGCGCCGAGCGAGACTTTGACGTTCGCCGGTGTGCAGGTACGAAATCCCAGCGACGACACTCCCGTGACCGTGCTGAGGCTCATGGCCACCGACCAGGCCACTCACGCCGAGGTCACCGTGCGAGCCGCCGGTGAGATCGTGAAGGAGATGTCGGTTCCGTTGGAGGCACAGGTTCCGGCAGAGCTCGGCCTCGAAGATCTGGAGCGTGGCGACTACAGCATCGAGGTCGATGCGGGAGCGCCCGTGGTCGGAGCGACGCGACAGACGACGCGCATCGGCCCCGGCAGCGACTTCTCGTGGATGACCCCTGCTCCGGCGATCTCGGAAGAAGTCATGCTCGCAGTCCCGAAGGGGCCGGGAACGCGTCTTCATCTTGTCAATACTCAGGACGAAGACGTGAACGTCACGCTCGCTCCGACAACGGGAGGCGCGGAGAGGACGGCCAGCGTCCCCGCCGCGGGTTCGGTGGTGGTTGACGTGTCCGCCGGCACCACCTACACGCTCGCGACAGATGCACCCCTGCACGTCGCGATTCTCATGGCTGGTACCGATGCTCTGGCGGGATGGCCGATCTGGCCGAGCGCGGCAGCGCAGGAACAGATCATCGTCTACCCGTGAGCGGTAACGACTGCATCAGCCGTGATCGGGGCCGAACTCCCATGGATCCTTGCCGACGTACTCAGCAGATGCGCGGAACACGGCGCTTTCGATCGCGATGCGCCGATGCATCCCGTCGTCGTGACCAGGGGGCAACAGCCGCTCGATCGGGATGCGATAGAGGATGATCCTGCGGTCCTCGCGGTCAACGCGCCACCGAGGGATGCCGTCGTCATCGGCGCGCAGCGGCAATGCGCCGATCTCGAAGCGCACCTCCTGCAGTTCTGGCCAGGTCCCGCGCAGAAACTCCACCGCCGCTCCGATCGTCGCATCGAACCGATCGATGCGGCCGTCCAGCGGCGGCAGTGGCGGGCGAACCACTTCGCTGCGCCCCAGGCGTCCGTGACGCCCATGACGCGCGCCACGACGAGGGGTGGCTGCGCCGCTGCGTGTGGAGGGACGACGAGGCATAGCCAAAGTCTATGGCGTCCCGCGCGGCATCCGGCAGGTGCGCACAGCGCGCCCTACTCTGAAGAAGATGGACGGAAGACTCTGCTCAAAGGTCACCTGCGCTCGTGAGGCCGTGGCGACGCTCACCTACGACTACGGCGACCAGATGGCGGCGCTGGGGCCGCTGGGTGGCGCAGACCATCCCCACGCGCACGATCTCTGCGCCCAGCACGCCGAGCGACTCTCGATGCCGTCCGGATGGATCGTGGTGCGGCACGAGGCTCTACGCGCCTGAACGGTCGCTCAGACGCCGATACGGCGGCCGGTGAGCTTCGCCGCCCGCTCATCGGCGATCGTCAACGCGCGGCGCTCGCGTTCGCGACGCAGCACCGTGATCGCGATGAGAAGCTGCTCGGGGTGTGCTGCCGGTTGCGGTGAGACGTACTCGGCTGTCGCTGCGACGAGCTCGTGGGCGATTCGTGCCCTCGCCGGCGGCGTCATCCGCTCAGCGTGCTGAAGGAACTGCGAGATCCGGCGGGCCAGCCGGTCTGGCATCCTCGCGACGTCGGCGATCTGCGCCCAGCCGGCCAGAGCTGGCGGCATCACCGGAGCGAGCGGAACGAGCTTGGGGGTGCGCACCCGTTGGCTGTAAGTGCCCGCGACCATGTCGCCGAGGCGCTGCGAGCGGGCGGTGAACGCTCCGGCGAGCATCGCGATCGCACCGAACGTCATGTAGATCTCCAAGACGCCGAGGAGCGCGCGGATGAAAGCGTGTCTGAACCCCGTGGCGCCGCCGTCCAATCGCACGATGCGCCCACCGACGGCGAGCTTTCCGAGGCTTCGTCCGCGTGTCGCCGTCTCGACCACGATCGGAACGACCACGAAGCACACGACGAGCATCGTGATGTTGAGGATGCGGTCGATGGCGCCGTCGATGATCCCGAGATTCAGCAACCAGGTGCGCAGCCACAGGAACAACAGGAACAGGATCCACCCGATGGCCATGTCGATGAACGCGCCCAGTGCGCGCATGAAGAATGCGAGGGGCTGCACGTCGATGGCGACGGCTTCACCTGAGAGGACTTCATCGGCGGTGTCGATCGGCGTAGACATGAGTACAGTAAATCAGGTGGATGCAGATGCTCTGAGTGACGCACGCCGCGGCGAATGGGAACGACTCGACCAACTCACGCGCCAGCGGCTGGACGGCGCTGGCGTCGATGAGCTGATCGTCCGGTATCGCGCCGCATCTGCGGATCTGGCCGAGCTGAAGACGTCGGTGGGAGAGTCGCCGCAGGGCGCGTACGTCTCATCCATTCTGGCGAAGGCACGCATGCGGCTGACCGGCACGTCAGACAACATTCTGGCGCAGACCGGTCGTTTCTTCGCGGATCAGTTGCCTGCCGCGTTCTACCGGCTGCGGTGGACCACTCTCGTCATCGCTGTCCTCTTCATCGCGGCTGCGGTGGGCGTTGCCGCCTGGATATCGAGCGATCCCGCCCTTGTCGCCACGCTCGGACCCGCTGATTTCCTGAAACAGTACGCTGAGGAAGAATTCACCGGATACTACACCGAGAACCCCGCCGCCGTATTCGCGGGCGTGGTCTGGACGAACAATGCGTGGATCGCTGCGCAGTGCGTGCTGTTCGGGATCACCGGCATCTGGCCTCTATATGTTCTTGTGCAGAACGCATTCGGCATCGGCGCCTCCGGTGCTCTCATGGCAGCGCACGATCGCGCTGACGTCATGGTCCTCTATATCCTTCCGCACGGGCTGCTCGAGATGACGTGCATCTTCGTGGCTGCAGCGGGAGGACTGCACATCTTTTGGGCGTGGGTTGCCCCGGGCCAGCGCACCCGTGCGACCGCCCTCGCGCAAGAAGGCCGCGCACTGGCCACCGTCGCGATCGGACTCGTCTTCGCCCTGTTCCTCTCCGGGCTCGTCGAAGGGTTCGTCACCGGCTGGTCGCTACCGTGGCCGGTCAAGATCGGCATCGGGGCTGCTGCCTTGGGTGTGTTCCTCGTCTATATGCTTCTGGTCGGTCGCCGTGCCTACCAGCGTGGCGAGCGCGGAGACCTTCTTGAGTACGAGGCAGGAACTCCCCAGCTCGTCGCCGGATGACGCGCCCAGAACCGATCAGAGCTTCTGCGTGTTCTCGAGCAGCGTCTTGTAGGCGAAGCCTGCGATCAGCGCACCCACGACGGGGAACACCAAGAACACCCACAACTGTGAAAGCGGGCCGACGCCGCCGTAGACTGCCGAGGCGATAGAGCGGGCAGGGTTCACCGAGGTGTTGTCGACCGGGATGCTGATGAGGTGGATGAGCGTCAGCGTGAGCCCGATCGCGAGCCCCGCGAATGGCGTCGGACGCAGCTTGTGCGTCGTTCCGAGGATCACGAAGAGGAACACCGCTGTGAGGATCACCTCGATGATGATCGCGGCCCACATGCCGAACCCGGCGGGGGAGTACTGATCCCAGCCGTTGCTCGCGAAGCCGGAGTCCTGCGCGCCGGTGAGCCAGCCGTCAGGGCCGAACAGCCCGATCAGCACGAGAGCCGTGCTGGCTATGAGGCCCCCGACGATCTGAGCGATGACGTAGCCGGGCACGTCGCGCCACGGAAGACGACCGGCGGCAGCGAGGCCGACGCTGACGGCAGGGTTGAAGTGTCCGCCCGAGATCGGGCCGAATGCGTAGACGCCCACCACGACGGTAAGACCGAAAGCCAGTGCGACAGCCATGTATACCGCTGAGCCGGAGCCCGGATCGGTGAAGTGCTTCGAGGCGAACAGTGCGGTGCCGACGCCGCCGAACACAAGCAGGAAAGTGCCGAGCGCCTCGGCGGTGAGTCTGGTGCCCGTTGATGGGATCGCAGGCGCAGCTTCAGCGAGTGATTCACTCATGGGATTCCCTCTCATCAGTCCGGATCAGAGCGACCGAACTCACGCCAAATGATAGCGGGGTCGGATGCCGAAGCATCCGACCCCGCGCAGAAAGGGTGCTATTACTCGCCGATGCCGACCGGCTCAGCGGGCGCGACGGGCAGGCCCGCAAGCGCACGGACCTCGTCGGCGACCGACTGGTCGACCTGGCCCCAGTACCAGAAGAAGCGCTCCTGGATGGCGGGAACGGTCAGGCCGTTGTACTGACCGACCAGCGTCTCGATGAAGCGCTGGCGCTCCTCGGCATTGAAGACCTCGTTGATGAGCGTGCGCGCCTGACCGAAGTCGTCGTCCTCTGCGTGCAGCGTCGCAGCACTGCGGATGAGGGCGCCGTCGGACTCCCAGCTCGCCTCGACACCGCGCTGCGGGTCTGCCTCGGGCCCGCCGGCGGCGCCGTACGAGTTCGGGGTGTAGACACGGTGCTCGGCCGAGTTGAAGTGGTACTGCATGTTGCCCTCGTGCATGTAGTTGCTCACTCGGGCGGCGTGCGGCTGGTTGACCGGCAGCTGGTTGTAGTTCGTGCCGATGCGGTA
>JBEBSN010000009.1:0-49819 GCA_040394295.1 Microbacterium sp. | reverse complement strand
CGGCATCCGAAGAGCTCGGCATCTCGCAGATCGTCTGGTCGCCGATGGCGCAGGGAGTGCTCAGCGGCAAGTACCTGCCAGGACAACCCGTCCCGGAAGGATCCCGCGCGACTGATCCCCACAGCGGCTCCGACTTCATCAAGGGATTCCTCCAGGACGACATCCTTTCGGCCGTGCAGAGGCTGAAGCCGATCGCATCCGACGCGGGTCTCACGATGCCGCAGCTCGCGATCGCTTGGGTGCTGCAGAACCGCAATGTCGCTGCGGCGCTCGTCGGAGCGTCCCGGCCTGAGCAGCTTGCCGACACGGTCAAGGCTTCCGGCGTGACGCTCGATGCGGACACGCTCGAAGCCATCGATACGGCGCTCGGCGACATTCCCAACCGCGATGCCGAGCACACGTATTCGGTTTCGCCGAAGGCGCGCCTGGTCTGACTGTCTTGCCGGTTCGTGCTTCGACGGGCTCAGCGCTCGGCCGCGTTGGGGCCGCTCCCTGAGCCTGTCGAAGGGCACGGCCCGCCCTCGATCAGTCGAGCGTGATGTCGACCTGGATCTCAGAAGCCATCTTCTCGAGGTCGGCGCGCAGGGCATCGAGATCAGCGGATGCCGGTACCTCTGCCGTCACCGATGCTTCGAACAGTCGTCCGCCTGCCATCGCCGCGTCGCGCGTCGTGGTGGTCATGTCGTCGATGCTGAGCTGATGGGCGCTGAGCACGGTCGAGATCTCCCGCACGATACCCGGGCGGTCGTTGCCGAGGATCTGTAACGATATCGGCTGGGCGGCACCGGCCGGCGCGGTGTCCGACGCCGCATGCACTGACACGGTCAGCCCATCCATCTGTTGCAGGGCGTTCGTGAGCGCACCCTCTTGATCGCCCGCGACGGACACCTGCACGACACCGGCGAACATCCCGGCGAGCTCGGCCAGCTGGCTGTTCTCCCAGTTGCCGCCATGGGCGTCGATGACATCGGCGACCGCGGCGACGAGGCCAGGGCGGTCGGATCCGACGACGGTGAGAATCAGAGTGGTCATGCCGCCAGCGTAGCCGCGGGGGATCAGTCGTTCCAGACCCCGGTCTCCAGGAAGTTCTCGAGTCGGGCGCGGTGAGGGGCAAGGTCCAAACCCTGGGCGCTGACCCACTCATCGGAGTAGTAGGTACCGGCGTAACGAGCACCACCGTCGCAGATCAGCGTCACGACGCTGCCCCGACGGCCCTCAGCGATCATCTGCGCGATCAAACGGAATGCGCCGACGAGGTTCGTGCCGGTCGACCCGCCGGCCCAGTGCAGTGTTCGCTCGTTCAGCAGGCGCATTGCCGCGACGGATGCGGCATCTGGGATCTGCAGCATCTCGTCGATCACGCTGGGCACGAAGGACGGCTCGACACGCGGGCGCCCGATGCCTTCGATGCGGCTGGGAGTTCCCGTGGTGTAGTCGGCAGATCTGGTGCTCCACCCGCCGTAGAACGCCGATCCTTCCGGGTCGACGACGGCGATGCGCGTCGGATGCTGACGGTAACGGACGTAGCGGCCGAACGTCGCGCTCGTGCCGCCTGTTCCGGCGCCGACGACGATCCAGTCCGGGACGGGATGGCGCTCATGCGAGAGCTGATGGAACACGCTTTCGGCGATGTTGTTGTTGCCGCGCCAGTCGGTCGCACGCTCCGCGTAACAGAACTGGTCGAGGTAGTGACCACCGCACTCGCGTGCGAGCCGCTCGGCCTCGCTGTACATCTCGGGTGCGTGATCGACGTAGTGGCAGCGCCCGCCGTAGAACTCGATGAGTTCGATCTTCTCGGCGCTGGTCGTGCGCGGCATCACCGCGACGAAGTCGAGTCCGAGCATCCGTGCGAAGTATGCCTCTGACACCGCAGTCGAGCCGCTGGACGCTTCAACGAGAGTCGTGCCCTCGTCGATGCGTCCGTTGACCAACCCGTAAAGCAGCAGGGACCGGGCGAGGCGATGCTTGAGCGAGCCCGTCGGATGCACCGACTCGTCTTTGAGATACAGATCGATGCCCCACTGGGCGGGGAGCGGAAACACATGCAGGTGCGTGTCGGCGCTGCGATTGGCATCTGCTTCGAGCAGGGCGATCGCATCGCTCGTCCACGAGGTCACGGGAACAGGAACGGCACGAGGACGAGGGCCGCGACTGCCGCCACGAGGATCAGGCCCGCCGCGATGAGGAGCCTGCGGCGTGGCCGCCGTGCAGGACGGATCGTCGGGGAGGGCTTCGTCAGCGGTCCGGGTGTCGCTGCGGGTCGGTCAGACACATCGAGCAACGGGGGACCGTCGTCGCGCGGCGGATTGTCTCCCTGGACCGTGGCCATCAGCATCCTTCCCGGGGGAACTCGTTCACCCTCAGATAGCGACTGTACCTGCACGCGTTGCGCGGCCCAAGTGATCTACGACGCCGATTCCAAGAACGCGTCGACATCGGCGCGTGTGGGCAGGCTCGAGGAAGCGCCCTGCGCGGTGACCGTGAGGGCCCCTGCCGCAGTGGCCAGGCGCACGGCCGCGGTGAGGTCGTCGCCGTGCGCGAGCGCTGCGGCGAGATACCCGGCGTACGCATCGCCCGCCGCGGTGGTGTCGAGCGCGTCCACCGGCATTGCGGGGATGAACTCAACGCCCTCTGCTGTCACGACGCATGAACCGCGCTCGGCCAGAGTGACGACGGCGGCGCCGACGCCCTGTGCGAGGAACCAGCGTCCGGCGCGCTCAGCGGATGCGGCGTCGTGCACTTCGATGCCGCTGAGCACCGTGGCCTCGGTCTCGTTGGGGGTGACGATGTCGGTGCTGCTCCATACTGCGGCGGGCAGCGCGGCGGCCGGTGCAGGATCGAGGATGACGGTCATTCCCCGCGCACGCGCTCGTTCGGTGATGTGCGCCGTGAGAGCGGACGGCGTCTCCAACTGAGTCAGCAGCACCGAGGCTGTCGGGGCCAACGCCGCGAGCGCGGCGTCGATCTGTTCGGCGCTCAACTGTGAATTCGCGAGCGGCACCATGACGATGTCATTCTGAGCGGATGAATCCACGCGGATATGCGCGACGCCCGTAGGCCCTGGCACCGTCCGCAGGTGACTGAGGTCGACGCTCGCGCCGGTCAAGGCGTCGACGACCAGATCGCGGAACAGATCGTCGCCGACGCAGCCCACGAACGCGGTGCGTGCGCCGGCGCGGGCCGCGGCCACCGCCTGGTTGGCGCCCTTGCCACCGAGGAGCATCGTGAACTCCTCGCCGAGGACCGTCTCGCCGCGCGCCGGCAGCCTGGTGGAGAAGGTGGTGACGTCGACAGTGACGCTGCCGATGACGGCGACGCCGGTGCGAGCGTTGTTCATGGGTCCATCATCTCCCTCATCGGTTGCGGGCGCGGTAGGCGGCGACAGCATTGCGGTTCGCGCAGGTCGTCGAGCAGTAGCGACGGGATCTGTTGCGGGTGAGGTCAAGGGCGACAGCCGAGCAGGTGTCGTCTTCGCAGACCGAGATTCGGGCGCCTTCCTCTGCGCGAACGACGTCGATGAGTGCCATCGCCGTCTCGGCGAGGATGCGTTCGGCGAGGGGGCGGTCGTCCGCGACGGCATGCAGGTGCCAGTCGGCGTCGTCGTGCCGTACGAGTCGGGCGTCGAGGGTCACGTCCTGCAGAGCGCCGTTGATGGCATCGACCATCTCGTCGCGCGGTGCGAGCAGCATCACACGCAATCGCGGTCGAAGCTCACGCACCGACGCCATCTCTGCGGCATCGCGGTCAATCCTGCCTGTGTACGGGTGCGCGTCCAGAAACGCACGGAACTCATCTGTCGAGGCGAGCGTGTCAGGCTCCTCTGCAGTGTTGACGAGGTGCACGGCAGTGCGCAGCGCCTCGATTGTGTCATCTGTGAACTGCATGTTGACATCTTACATATCGCGTTCTACTGTCATCTACTATGAGCGATTTGGCAAATGACATGGGTCGTCGTGCCGGCCTACGACTCGGTTTGCCGCTCGCCATCGGCGCAGCGCTCGCCTTCGGGATGTCAGGCGCATGGGCGCGTGGGCTCATCGACGCAGGATGGACGCCGGGAGCTGCGGTCACGGTGCGCATCTGGGTGGCAGCGCTGGTGCTGCTCATCCCCACTTTCGTCGCACTTCGAGGGCGCTGGAAACTACTGCGCCGCAACGTTGGTGTCATCGCCGCCTATGGACTGCTCGCAGTCACGGCGACGCAGCTGTTCTATTTTCAGGCCGTTGCGGTGATGGACGTCGGGCTCGCGCTGCTCATCGAATACACCGCACCTATCGCCGTCGTGCTGTGGTTGTGGCTGCGCCGGGGGGAGAAGCCCACGATGCGCAGTGTCCTTGGCGCCCTGATCGCGTTCGTCGGACTCATTCTGATGCTCGACATCTTCTCCGGCCGAAGCGTGGACGTCGGCGGAGTCCTCTGGGCATTCGGAGCGATGATCGGCGCGGCGGCGTACTTTCTGCTCTCTGCACGAAGCGATACCGGTCTGCCACCTATCGCGCTCGCCGGTACCGGGCTTCTCATCAGCGCCGTCGGGCTGACTGTCGCCGGTCTCATCGGCGTGCTTCCCATCGCCTGGAACACGAACGATGTGGACTTCCGCTTCGGAACGGTGCCGTGGTTCGTCCCCGTCCTCGCGATCGGCATCATCGCAACAGCGGCGGCCTACGTTCTCGGCATCGCGTCGGCTCGCCTGTTGGGCTCTCGGCTGGCGTCGTTCATCGCGCTCGCCGAAGTCATCGCCGCGATGCTGTTCGGGTGGCTGCTGCTCGATCAGCTGCCGAACGTGCTCCAGGGCGTCGGTGCGGCCCTCATTCTGACGGGAGTGGTCGTCGTCAAGCTGGGCGAGCCCGCGGCATCGGTCGCAGGCGATCCCGTGCTGGCGACGCCGGAGGAGGCGATCGCCGAACGCCCTTGATCTGAGCCAGGCTTGATCTCAGCCAGGGGCGGAGTCGCCGTCACGCGCGCTGTCGCCGTCTTTGCGCAGCAGACCTTTGAGAGTGCGCTGCATCGCGTCGAGCATCTCGACCGTGGACGACACATCGGGCAGTGCCGGCACGGGGGACCAGCTGCCCTCGGTCTCGCTCAGCGGCGCAGCCTCGTCGACGATCGAAGTGAGGTCGGTGACCAGCGCCCCTTTGGACGCATCGCCGCGCAGATTCTCGCGGATGCCGTCCGCGTCGATCTCGGCGCCGCTCGCGATGAGGCAGGCGTTGCCGAAGCGAAGGCCGCCGAGAGCCGATCCCTGCACGATCATGGCGACGTGAGGAAAGACGCTCTGCAAGCCAGCGAGCTGGCGGCGGGTGAAGTCCAACTGGGGGCCGGCGACGGAGTTGACGATGAGCAGTCCGTCGTCGGTGAGGACGCGTCGCGCGTCGATCGCGAGTTCTTTCGATGAGAATGCGGGCGGAATCCGTCCGTCCTGAAACACGTCGATGAGGATCGCCTCCTGCGAGTGTGACGGAGCCTTCGCGAGCCAGGCGCGCGCGTCGCCTTCGACCACGCTGACGCCCGGAGGCGGCGGAAAATTCGATCGGATGAGGGATACCAGGGCCGATTCGGATTCGACCGCGATCTGCACGGAATCGGGCCATTTCTCGGCGATCGCGCGCGCGAGCATGAGCAGGCCGCCGCCGAGCTGTGCGATGCGGCCGCGCTTCTCGCTGCCGAGTGCTGCCAGCATCCAACGGGCGTAGGCCAACGTCAGGGGTGTGCCGGGAGCAGCGATATGCGATTGCTGTACGCCCCCGATCGTCAACAGCCATCCGTCTGCGTGAGGTGCGACGTGGGCGGTGCGTCCGTCGGAGAGCGTGACCGAATACGCTTCGTCGTTCGTCATTCGACGATCCTGCCACGCCCTTGCGCGTGGAACCGGGGCAGGAGTACCCATATGCGTCGTTCAAACGTGCGGGATATGTCGGTAACGTTGCAGGGGGTGGGCGGAAAGGATCTGCCTCAGTCGGGGGAGGTGGACACGTGTCGACGATCTGGGAAGTGGACGACGACGCCGACGAAGAGATCGAGGGGTTGGATGCCGCGGGGCGGCCCGATCCCGCGTACGCTGCCGCATTGGGCCTGATTCCCGCACCGTACGGTCGGCGCTTCTGGGCGGTCACGATCGACCTCGCCATCTACGCGCTGACGCAGGTGCCCTTCTGGGTCTTCGCATTTCCGTTGCTGCTCATGTTCGCTCGGTCAGAGATCACGCTGTACGGGCTTGTCAACCATCCGAACTTCTTGCTGGCGGCGATCATGGCGGGCATCTCCACGCTGCTGACACTGGCACTGCTGATCGTCCAAGGGGTGTTCCAGGGGCGGATGGGCGTCACGATCGGCAAGGGGATCGTCGGCATTCGCAGTGTCAGTGCGGGTCCGCTCGCGAAGCCGGGCTTCTGGCGCATCGTGCTGCGAACGCTGATTGTGAGTTGTTCCAACATCGTGCCGCTGGTGGGGCCTGCGCTTTTCTTCTTCTCGGCTCTGCGCGACCCTGAGCAACGCGGACGCGCCTGGCATGACCATGCCGCTCACGTCTGGCTGATCGACATCAAGAAAGGCCTCGACCCCTACGACGAGAAGCGCATCCGCATCGCGCGAAAGATCATCAAGGTCGATGTCACGCCCCAGACCCATGCCCTGCCTTCGCTTGCGACAGCCGAGAGCGGGGGCGTTGAACTCGCATACCGACCAGCTCACAGCGTCAGCGCAGGAGTCCTCGGCGTCGCCAAAGCCAGGCGTACCAGCCGCGACGACGCGGTGGGGATCGGCGCGCAGCAGCAGGCTTCTGCGCGGTCAGCGGGCACGGACGGCGGCCGATCCGGAGCGGAATCGCTGTCGTCCGCACCAGCCGACGCGTCGCAGGACAACCGTGTGGTGATGGGCGTGCCTGCCGGGCTCTCGTCGGCGTCTGCTCAGCCACCGAGCCCTCCGCTGATGCATCCCCCGAGCCCGCCGGTCGCGCAACAGCCGAGTCCGCCGCTGACGCATCCCCCGAGCCCGCCGGTCGCCCAACAGCCGAGCGCGGCGCCGCGGCAGCCTGCACAACTCACGGTGCGGCTCACACTCGATTCCGGCGAGGAATACGTTCTCAGCGGGCCGACCCTCTTCGGGCGCAGTCCGGAAGGCAACGCATCGTACGACGCTGCGCAGCATAAGGCCGTGCCAGATCAGACCCGAACGGTGTCGAAGACGCACTTCGCGCTTCGTCCGCTCGCTGAGGGCATCGAAGTACGAGACCTGGGATCCACCAATGGAACCTACATTCTGCGCGAAGGCGTCGAGCGCCAGGTAGCGTCGGGAACATCCCTCGCCGCCGTGCCGGGAGATGTGGTGCGATTCGGTGATCGCATGATCAGGATCGACGCAGTATGACGTTCACGTGTGGTGGACAGATGGAACAGATGAATGAAAGTTAAGCTCACTCTGCATCGTCCCGAGGGCGAACCGGTCGACATCGCCGTCATCGCCGATTCGACAGCCACGACCGGGGATGTCGCGCGGCATATCGCCGCCGCGGATCCCGCGCGGTCGATCCTGATCGATCCGAACGCCCAGCTCACGCTGGCTGTCGCTCCTCCGACCGGGGAAGGGCTCGAACCGCTTCAGCCGGACATCCCGATCGGTGAGGCACCGATCGGATCAGGTTTCGCCGCGGCTGTGCGCCCGGTCGACAACGATCGAGTGCCTGCCGCACATGATCGCAAAGTCGTGGCCATCCTGCGCGTGGTCGATGGGCCGTTGAAGGGGCAGTCGTTCCCCCTCGCCCAGGGTTACTCGTTCATCGGCCGCATCGGCCCGAACGATGTCGTATTGCCGGACGGGATGGTTTCGAAGAAGCACGCCAGGCTGGAGGTGTCGACCTCGCTGGAACTGGTCGACCTCAACTCCACCAACGGTGTGTACGTCGATGGAGAACAGGCGCAGCGCGTGCGCCTTGAACCAGGACAGCAGTTCGTCATCGGAGCGTCGACGCTCGTCGTGGCTCTGGCCGATGACTACGACCCGTTCGCAGGCCACCCGGTGCTCGAACGAGGCGGTGGACTGCGGTTCAACCGCAGCCCACGTGTCGAGGAGCGCTACCCCGGTGTTCAGCACGCGCCGCCGAGGATGCCGACTGAGACGCTCATGCGTCTGTTCCCGTGGACGATACTCATCGCACCGATCATCATGGCGCTGTCGATCTACCTCATCACCGAACGTCCGCGTGCGCTCCTGCTGATGGTCATGACGCCGTTGATGGCGCTCGGAAACTTCGTCAATCAGCGCATGCAGATGAAGAACAAGCGCAACCATGAACTGCAGCTGTTCGAGCGGCAGTTCGAGCATCTCGAAGAGGTGTTCTTCCATGAGAAGCCTCGTGAGGAGAGCGCGCGTGACAAAGAGGTCCCGCCGGTGGTCGAGGTGTTCGATCATGCGATGAGACTCGGGCCGATGCTCTGGACTCGACGTCCGGAGCATTGGAACTTCCTCGCCCTACGTTTGGGAGTGTCGACTGCGCTGTCGCGCAACACGATCGGCGAGGCCGAGACGCAGGATGGGCTGCCCGAATATATCGAACGCGTCGAAAGACTGAAGGACCGCTACAAGTACGTGCACGGTGTACCCGTGCTCGATACGCTGCCGGCGAGCGGTTCCATTGGTGTCGCTGGCCCCGAAGCAGTGGCGGCAGACGTTGTACGCGGCCTTGCCGTGCAGGTGTTCGGCCTGCATGCGCCGAACGAGGTCGTGGCCGTGGCGTTCGCCGATTCGGAGTGGGTCGACGAACTCGAGTGGCTCAAGTGGTTGCCGCACACGTCGAGTGAGACGAGCCCGTTCAAAGACCTCCCACTCGCAGACAGCGCTCCTACGGCGAACGCGCTGCTCAACAGGCTCGAAGACTACGTGATGCGCCAGGTGAAAGGTCCGGCGCCTCGTGGACCGTTCAAAGAGACCTGGAATCCGATGACGTACGGCACCGACGTGCACCGGGCGGCTCAAGAGACCTCGGTGAAGACGCGAATCTCGGTGATCGTCATGGTCACCAACGATGCACCCGTCGACCGCGCGCGTCTCACGCAGATTCTCGAGCTCGGGGCTGAAGTGGGCGTCCACGCGATCTTCGTCTCACCGACGGTCGAGTCGCTGCCTGCCGTGTGCCGGAGCTACCTCGATGTCACCGGAGGTCTTGATGACGTGACGGTCGGACTCGTGCGTTCCGGTGAGCGGTACCCTCACTCGCGTGTCGAGGGCGTGTCCAATGCATACATGGACATGCTCGCGAAGAGACTCGCCTCGGTCACAGATGTGTCGACGGTGATCCACGACGAGTCCGACATCCCCAGCTCAGTGGCGTTCCTCTCGCTCGTCGGCGAGGACATCGCCAATGATCCTCAGGCCGTCATCGACCGCTGGCGGCAGAACAACACCATCATCGACCGCTCCACAGCCGAGAGGCCGCGCCTGCGCAAGGCGGGGAATCTGCGTGCGATCGTCGGCCAGGGAGCCAGCGATGCGATGACGCTCGATCTACGTTCCCAGGGCCCGCACGCCCTGGTCGGTGGAACCACCGGTGCCGGTAAGTCGGAGTTCCTGCAGGCGTGGGTGCTCGGTATCGCCAGCGCACACAGTGCGGATCGCGTGACGTTCCTCTTCGTCGATTACAAGGGCGGCTCCGCATTCGCCGACTGTGTGGAGCTGCCGCACTGCGTCGGGCTGGTGACCGACCTCAGCCCGCACCTGGTGCGGCGTGCGCTGACCAGCCTGCGTGCCGAGCTGCATTACCGAGAGCACCTCTTCAACAGGAAGAAGGTGAAAGACCTTCTCGAGCTCGAGAAGCGGCAGGATCCTGAGACACCTCCCGCCCTGGTGCTGGTGATCGATGAGTTCGCGGCGCTGGCAGGTGAAGTGCCGGAGTTCGTCGACGGCGTCGTCGATATCGCGCAGCGCGGACGCTCGCTCGGCATCCATCTGATCATGGCGACGCAGCGACCGGCGGGCGTCATCAAAGACAACCTCCGCGCCAACACGAACCTTCGTGTCGCTCTGCGCATGGCTGACGAATCCGACTCGCGCGACGTCGTGGATGACGTGATCGCAGCCTCCTTCCCGCCGTCGCTCCCCGGCCGCGCCATCGCCAAGACGGGCCCCGGGCCGCTGACGCCGTTCCAATCGGCATACGCCGGTGGATGGACCGGCAAGGAAGACGTCGCTGTCGCCGAGGTCAAGGTCGCAGAGCTGCGGTTCGGCAGCGTCCACCAGTGGGAGCCAGACCGCCCGGCCGAGAGCGACTCGCACGACGAAGATCTCGGGCCGAACGATCAGAAACGCATCGTGAGGTCGCTCATCGCCGCCCACCAGCGCGCTGCGCTCATCGCACCGCGTCGTCCGTGGCTGGAGGACCTTGCCGAGATGATCGATCTCGTCGACATGCCTCTCGACGGTGATGGGCGGATCGCACTCGGAATCGCCGATATGCCAGAGCGCCAACAGCAGAACCCCATCCACTTCATTCCCGACCGTGATGGGTCCTTGCTCGCCCTCGGGACGTCCGGCGCAGGCAAGTCGACCGTGCTCAAATCGATCGCGACCGCTGCCGGCATGCGACCCGATCTTGGCGTGGTTCAGGTCTACGGGCTCGATTTCGCATCGGGTGCCCTCGGCGTGCTCGAGAAGCTGCCGCACGTCGGATCGATCATCGATGGTGAGGACGTCGAGCGTATCCAGCGGTTGCTGCGCAACCTCGGCACGGAGCTCGACCGGCGCAGCGAGCGCTTCGCTGCCGCCCACGCATCGAATCTCGCCGAATACCGCGAGCTCGTCGACCCCGCTATGCCGCGGATCATCCTTCTCATCGACAATTTCCCGGAGTTCCGGAAGGAATGGGAGATCACAGCGAACCGGTCGGCGTTCTACCGAGAGTTCATGAGGATTCTCGGTGAGGGACGCCCGCTCGGCGTGCACGCGGTGATAACTGCCGATCGCGGCGGTGCCGTGCCGACAGGCGTCGCGTCGAACATCTCACGCCGCATCGTCCTGCGTCTGTCGGACGTGAACCAATACACGTTGGTGGGCGCGCCCAAGGACGTGCTGAGCGACCAGTCTCCCCCTGGCAGGGCGATCGTCGACAAGAGCGAGGTGCAGCTCGCCGTGCCGGGCGGCACACCGAACACGTCGGAGCAGGCCAAGCGGCTTGATCAGCTCGCCGCCGAGCTTTTGGCGAAGGGTGCGCAGCAGGCGCCGAAGATCGGCTCTCTGCCGGTGCATGCCGACATCCGCGACCTGCCGAGCAGCGTTGATCGCCAGCCTGTCTTCGGAATCGCTGATGACACGCTGGAGCCGCGAGGGTTCGACCCGGCCGGATCGTTCATCATCACGGGCCCGCCGTCTTCGGGCAAGACCAACGCGATGAAGTCCCTCATCATCGCGATGGAGCGCTTCGACCCAGAGGTGAAGCTGTTCTACTTCGGAACGCGACGCTCCGAGCTCGGCGATTTCCGTCATTGGGTGCGCAGTGCGACGAAGAGCGAGGACGAGAAGGAACTCGCAACCGAGTTGACCGATATCGTCTCGGACGAATCGATTCCGTTCCGGATCCTGATCGTCTGCGAGGATATGCCGCACCTGGCCGACGGGGCCGCAGATCGTGCCATGCGGGCGCTGCTGAAGGCCGTCAACGACAGCGACCATATGCTTCTCGGCGATGCGGATGTCTCGCGCGCAGGTGGCGGGTCGGGCGTAATGGGAGAGTGGAAAGCCGCGCGTCAGGGGCTTGCGCTCAAACCAGACGCATACGATGGCGACAGCTTGTTCAAGGTGCCGTTCGGGCGCGTCAAGCGTGCGGAGTTCCCTGAAGGACGCGGCATGTTCGTGCAGGCAGGCCGGGCGTCTCTCGTCCAGATGCCGGTTGCGCACGACGATAAGCCTGAAGTTGCCGTGACGCCCATCAGGATGCCGGAAAAACCGAAGGCATCTGCGCCGGTCACGAGTACGCCCGCACCGGCCCCAGCCAGCGGCGGGCTGGGGAGCGCCGAGGAACGTGCGGCACGGCGGGCGCGCAGACGGGCGCGCCTTGAGGCGCAGCAGAGCTCTTCGGGCGGCGCCGACTGATCGTGGCCCCTGCGCGGTGGGTATTGCTCCCCATCGTTCAGGGTTGGGTGTCTGAATAGGGCCCGTGCACGTGGTTCCCCGGGGTCGCGGGTTTTGGGATGAGACGGCTGCATCGGAGGGAATGAGATGGGCGGATGGATGTTCGTGCCGAACAGGCCGTTCTCATCGAACCAGCATCTCGGTCGGGTCTACGGGATCGCACGGTTGGTGATCATGACGGTGCTGGCGGTTTTCAGCGTCATTTTCTTCGCGTATGTCTTCGGGAGCCTGCTGTTCTCCGGGGGCCAACTGGCCACGACCGAAGAGGTGCGGTGGGACGCCGTCGTGCCGCATCCGCTGTTCACTCCCCCTCTTCCAGTCATGGTCGGGTTGTGCATACTCGCCGCAATCGCCAGCGTGGTCTGCGCGGTGACCGCACGGCTTCGCGATATGGGTGACCTGCCGTTTCTGGTGTTGATGCCACCGACTGTCCTGGGGATGATGTCGTCGGCGCTGGCGTACTTCTTCGATGACCCGAACGGCCCGGAAATGCCCGCCAAATGGGGGATCACGCGGTTGTCGATGTATTGGTTGGGCGTTCCGTTCGTCGTCGCCGGTGGCCTGGCCGCGCTGGTGGCCTACATCGTGCTGCTAGTGGTGAAGCGTCGGCATCCCGACCGTATTCCAGAATACGAGGGTTACGCAGGTGGTGATCTTTCACGCCTTCGCGAAACGATCACCGGCGACCCGAAAGCGACGCGTGCGGAGACGGAGCGGGAGGCACAGCGGATGCTTGATGAGTTCCGTTCGCTTCACCCAGGGCTGGATCGGCGCGGCATGCGTAAACTTCTGGCCGAAGAAGAGCAAGATAGGCAACAGCCTCGATGAGCCTGCGCGATGAAATCCTCGGAGTCGAGGCACCTTCTCCCCGTGGATTCACCATCCTTGCGCCGCCATCGTGGCAGAAGTTCGACGCAGACGACGCCGGCCGCCAGGCATTGGAGTGGCAGCTCAAGGAGCGATTCCGATCGATCGGTCGCCCTGACCTCGAGGGGCAGTCTCGTGCCATGGCCCGGCAGCAATGGGCGAAGCTCGCCGAGATGCGCGCGTTTGCCGTGTACATGCCGATGACGCCGAGCATCGAAGGCGCAACGCCGATGTCGATGATCACGGCCCGGTGGGATGCTCGTGGTGAGTTCGAGTCCGACGTGCGCGCACGGGCGGGTCATCCCGTTGACCGCGTTGACACCGAGATCGGAACGGTGTTCCGCTGGGACCACGAGCAGACTGGGCGAGGCGACCTGGGCTCGTTGCAGTCGCGGCAGCACAACTTCGTCTTTCCTTTTCCCGTCGCGAACCCTTGACGCGGGGTGCTGGTGAAGATCGCGATCGTGCATCCGGGGGAAGAGGAAGCCGGCGATGCGCTTGTCGGATTCAGCGCACTGGCCGAGACGATGGTGGAGACGTTCAGATGGCGGATGTGACTCTCGCCGGGCCTGAGGTCGATGCCGAGACGTGGATGTGGCTACCCGACGCCTTTCCCACGGAGTTTCATCAGACAGTCGAGGACTGGGTGCGTGAGACGGCGGCGTTCATCCGCGGGTTCGTCGCGCCGGAGACTGCGGACGAGCAGTGCACGCAGATCGCCGAAGCGGTGCTCGCCGTTGGGGCGGGACGCGACGATTCACTGGCCCGCTTTTGGCGCGTACCGGCTGACCGCGCGACGTTGTCGATCGTGAGCGTGTTGGCGTGGCATGACGCGGCTCTCGAGCACCCCGACGCGATGGAGGCCATTGCCACGGTAGCCGTCGCGAGAAGTGGCTCGCACTCTGGCCTCACGGTGGGGCGGTGGATGGCGAGGCGGGATGGCGTGATTCTCGTGGTGGAAGTCATCGCTACGGCGGAGTCCGCACCGGCCCTCATGCTGTCCATTACGCTCGACGTTGACCGGCTCTTCTCGGCACTGACCGTCTGGTCCTGAGCTTGAGGTTGCTCCAGGAGTGGGTATTGCTCCCCATCGTGCAAGGGCTGGGTGTCTGATTAGTATCTGTGTAGGCGGTCCGCAGGGGGCTGCGGGTTTTGACAGGAATGGGGTGGGCGCATGAGCGATTTCGGCGCAACATACGACGAGATGGATTCGACGGCGACGAAGCTGGACGACGGCAAGGTCTCGATCGACGAGCTTCTTGATGAGTTGCAGGGTCACGTTGATGACCTTGTGGAGGGTGGCTTCAAGACGGAGAAGGCATCGGGTAAGTTCCAGGACGGTTACCAGGAGCTCACCGATGGTATGAAGCAGGCTTCTGAGGGCGTGACCGATATGGCGACGGCGCTGCGTGACATGGCGCAGGCGATCCAGGACCTCGACGACGCACTCGCCGGCGGCTGAGCCTCCGCGACCGCACCACGTGCGGCCGACTGGTCTTCGAACATGAGTCCCTCCAGGACTCCACTTCTTTAGAGATACGAGGAATTGGCGCATGTCTGACGTCGTCATCAAGTACACCGAGCTCAGTACTCTCGTGTTCCAGCTCAACAGCATGATCGACGAGTTCAACTCCGGCAGCAAAGGTGCAGCGCTACGCAACGCGATCGGCGAGCCTTTCGGTCGGAGTGAACTCACCGATGCGGCGGAAGAGTCCGAGGATCGTTGGAACGACAAGCGTGAGGCTCTGGTCGAAGACCTCACGTCGATCCGCGACCTCGCACAGCAGATCTACGACGACTATCAAAAGTTCGAAGACGACGCCGCGGCGCAGTTCGAGGGTGGCGCCGACGTGCCGTCCAGAGCTGAATACTGACGGGTGAATGAGGGGGAGCTGTCATGAGCAAGTGCTGGGGAGAGGGTGCTTACGTCAACTGGCCTTGCACGCCTGGGGGGAACGAGATCGAGCGGGTGTCGTTATCACCTGACGAGGTCGTCTCGACCGCGAACGACATGATCACGATCGCGTCGCGCATGAAGAGTGCAGCGACGACTCTGCAGGAGCTCGCGAACAGTGACGACGGCCAGCAGGGTAAGGCCGTCGAGAAACTGCGTGACAGCGTGGGGGAGACGTGGGAGATCCTCGGCGACGCCGGTGAGCTTTATTACGACACCGCAGACGCGATCCGCACCTACGGCTGGGCGATCGGCGATGTCGGAGGAATCGCCGAAGCGCTCTCTGCTGCCTACACAGACGCCGACGACAAGTGGTCGACGTACGCAGGGACAGACGGAGACCTGTACGGTGACCTGAACGCTGACGCGGGCGATGAGGACCCCAACGCCGAAGCCGACGCTGCCGACAACAAAGCCAAGTACGACGCCTTCCAGGCGTGGATGAACGCGGCGGACTATTGGGATCAGCAGTACGACGACTGGGAGACAGCCTGGAACAATGCCGTTTCTGCGATCGAGGACGCCCACGAACACGGGCCGAAGGATGGCTGGAGCGAGTGGTTCGGCGACTTCCTGGAGATCGCGTACCTCGTCTTAACGATCGCCGCGATCGTCCTCGCCGTCATTTTCATCGTCTGTACGTTCTGGATTACCGGACCGATCGCTGCGGCGATTGCTGGGATTGCAGCGACGGCAGGCGCGATCGTCGGTATCGCCACCGCCGTCGTCTCGATAGTGAGGTTCGCCCGCGGCGAGACCAACCTTCTGACGATGGTCCTCGATATTGCGTTCGCCATTCCGGGCATCGGCCCGGTGGCGAATCTCATCACCGACATGGGCCCTCTCGTGGGGAAGCTCGGCATTGGGGCGGCCGGTTTGACCGGCCGCGTGATGGACTCTATTTTCCCCGCGATTGTCTACGGGAGCAATTTCGCAGATCCGCTGGAAGCGCTGGTCCTCCGGGGCGGCGCCGGGGCCAGCATGCTCTTCGATGTGCCGAACCTTGTGAAGTTCGGACAGGCCGTGGATAACCTGGGGATCGAATACCTCGTGCCGCAACTGACGGTGGTGTATGGCTCGAACGGCGTTCTCGATCATTTCTTCGGTAGTGACTGATGTGGCAGTTGCGTTTCGACTCATCGCTCGATGCCTGGGCGGTTGTTCCGCGGCCTGACGAGCATGAACGGCGCAGGCAATGGGGGCATGCTGTCGAGAGGGCATTGCGAAGGCAGTGGGAAGTCGATGAGGATGGGCCGTTCTCAGACGCTCTCGCCCAGATGGCCGAGGCGTTGCTGAGTTCGCAGCCGGAGGGAGCGATCGCTGACCTCGTCACCTGGCCGATTCGCTCACCGTTGCCACTGCGCGTCACCTTCTACGTCCTTGACACCGCCACGTCGGCTGACTGGAAAGCGGAGGGATTCGAGGCCGCCCCGTATCTGCAGAGCCCCTTCGGAGAGGGGATCCAGTACTCTCGGCGCATCCCACTCGAACTCACCAAGGGAATAGCATCGCTCGACGCCGTGATCGTCTTCGACCGCGGCGACGTGGCCTTGATGGTGCAGGTGCATGTATGCCCGATCGATGTCTACATGGCATCGGCAGACATCCTCGCTGACTTGATCGCATCGTGCGATCTGACAGACTCAACGGGTCGGTCGTTCACAACCGGCAGGCACGAGTATCTGGCGCCGGATGAATCCGACGCGTGGCCTGAGAAAGGAATCGGTGTTCTTGGCTGAGAGCGGCATGTCACTGCGTGGTCTGCTCGGGGCGCAACCGGACCCCGAGTTCGAGCTGTCGCTACCGAAAGGGTGGGAGCGCCACGAGGCGTCCGCTGAGAGCCAAGCGCTGATCGAGAAGCGGCTGAGCCGCCAGCTCATGCGAGTCGGCAGTGTAGATTCAATGCAGGCGTTCGGGGTGCTGCGGAACATGCTTCGCCAATCGATGGACGAGATGCGCAAGCAGAACGTAATCGGCTACTTCGCGCCCTCTGGAGCGGATCTTTCGACACCGTTCCCCGTGCCGGCGTCGATCATCGCGACCATTCGCTCTGCGCCTTCGGCCGAGGGGATGGACGGATACATCAAGCGGTTGATCGTCGACGAGGGCGCCGTTCCCCTGGGCAAGAACCGCGCTCTCCTTCGGATCGAGCGAGAGAACGTGCGGGGCGTCGGCGAGGAACAGGTCGTGTTCAGTTCGACGTTGTACATCACACCCGTGCCGGGCACACGACGCAGGCGCGCGCTCGAGTTGCTTGCAGGCTATGGGCGCCCCACCGATGTCCCGCGGAATGACGAGCAGATCCAGTTCGTTCATGCGTTCTTCGATCTCATGGTGGCTTCATTGCGCTGGAAGAATGTCTCTGAGAAGCAAGTTCTGAATCGCAGAGAGAAGGCGACATGATGAGCAACGACCCCGGATCGGCGGATGCAGAGCGAGGCGGCATTCGGGACGAGACGGTTGGCGACCCTGGTACGGGGCGTTTCGCTGCGATTATGAGATATCCGCGGGCGGCGGCGCTGATCAGCGGTCCTCTCGTTCTGGTCTCGCTGGTGGTCAATCTCTTCGTGCTTGAGGACATATCCGGGTTGCTGTTCGTCTTGACGGTCGCCTCGGCCCTCGTCTGCGTTCTGGCATTGTGGAACGTCGTCAACTACTCGCCGAGGGCGATGGACAGATTGAAAGACTTGGCACCATTGGTCGAGGGACGATTCTCACTGTGGAAGGCGGGGACGGGTGGGCATGCGGGCGTGCCTTTCATCTACGGCGCCGAGCACGAGCGATTCGGCGTGCTCAACTACCTCTCTGCAGGGCTGCAGGTGGAGGTCGGACACCTAGCGTCGCAGGTATCGGCTCGATATCGGGCGCCTACCGGTCGCCGTCACGCTTACGCGGTCGTGCGTCTGCCTGAGCGTCTGCCTCATATGATTCTCAGTTTCGGACGCCTCTCGACAGTTCTGGGCGTACGCATCGTGCCCGAGCAATGGCATCGCTCGCAGTTGGTCGATGTCGGCTTTGGCCGTCGAGCACGACTGTTCGTCGGCAAAGGCGGGGGGCAGCTCGCTCGTACGTTCTTCACGCCGGAGTTGGTGCGGCTTTTCGAGGGCGTCGGACGCACGTACGACATCGAGATCAAAGGTCGCAACCTCTACCTCTTCGCAGGTCGATCAGTCGCGGCGGGCAGCGCTCGTCGGTGGCGCGGGCAGCGAGCGCTGCTCGAAGGGCTTGCCTCCTCACTGTCGGGTTCTGTCGTGTGGGAGAACATTCGTCGACAGAGCGTCGGGAGAGGGCCTGGGTACGGAGCTGAGCTCCGCGCGGACGTCGCCCGCGTCGTCGCCATCGTCTTTAGCATCGCTGCGCTGGTCGTCGTCGTGCTGTCGATCATCGCGATCAACGCCGCCGGCCTGCTTGAGTAGTCGCGAGAACGCGTAGCAGCTTTACCTGCACGATGACTGACGCACCCGCCCCGCATTCCGGCCCCCGTCGCGGCGACGGATCGACAGGGGGCAGCGACTTCGACGATGCTCGGTTCGCGGACATCGTTCGTCGTCCGAGGGTTACCGCATCGATAAGTGGTGTCGTGGTGTTGGCCGCGGCGGTGATTGGCATCGCCTGGCTTGACGAGATGTCGTGGCCGCTGATGGGCGTGGCCATCATCGCCGGAGTGGTCGGTGGTTTGGCTATGTGGAACGTCGTCAATTTCTCGCCTCGGGTGATCGCCAGGCTGGAGAGATTTGCGTCGCAGGTCGGTGGTCGATTCACGCTGTGGGCTCCTGGCGCAGGTGGCAACACAGGCAATCCGATTGCTCGTGCGGGCACGCATCATCGGTTCGGGGTCGTTAACTACGCAGATCAGGGAACGGGAGTTGAGATCGGGCATCTCGCTACGGAGTTGGCTGGGGTCCAGACATCGCCGATGGGGCGTTACATCGCATACGTGGCGATCCGCCTTCCTGAGCGCCTGCCGCATATGTTCCTTCGCGGGGTCTGGGGAGTTCGAGCGCTGGTGATGGCGTGGATGCCGGCCTCGTGGCACCGATCGCAACTGGTCCACGTCGACCGTGACCGCCGGTTCCGCGTCTTCGTCGGGGATGGGGGTGAAGAGACTGCTAGAGTCTTCTTCCGCCGGGATCTGGTGCGGGTGCTCCAGCGCGTGCGGCGCGATTTCGACGTCGAGGTCAAGGACCGCACGCTGTATCTGTACTCGGCGCGATCGGTGGCGGCGGGTTCCGCTCGTCGTCAGCGTGAGCTCCGTACGCTCATCGGGGCGCTTGTCGCAGCCCTGGCGGGGTCGGAAGTCTGGGATCAGGCGCGCAGGCAGAGCGGGGGACGCGGCCCCGGCTATCGAACTTTGCGTGCGGACAGCACGCGGCGAGGCATCATCATTGCGGGGGCGTTGATCGTCACCATTGCTGTGGTCTCGATCCTCGCGCTCTACAACGCAGGACTGATCGGCTGAGCTTGTTTGTGGCAAAAGGACGTGTTGACCGTGCCCTGCACGATGGGTATTGCTCCCCATCGTGCAGGGCTGGGTGTCTGATTAGTATCTGTGTAGGCGGTCCGGGGTGGGCTGTTGATTCTGACAGGAACGGGGTGGACGCATGAGCGATTTCGGCGCAACATACGACGAGATGGATTCGACGGCGACGAAGCTGGACGACGGCAAGGTCTCGATCGACGAGCTTCTTGATGAGTTGCAGGGTCACGTTGATGACCTTGTGGAGGGTGGCTTCAAGACGGAGAAGGCATCGGGTAAGTTCCAGGACGGTTACCAGGAGCTCACCGATGGTATGAAGCAGGCTTCTGAGGGCGTGACCGATATGGCGACGGCGCTGCGTGACATGGCGCAGGCGATCCAGGACCTCGACGACGCACTCGCCGGCGGCTGAGTCTCTGCACGCCGAAAGGCGGGGTCGGGTGTACGCCACACGGCCCCGCCTTTCTGGGCACTGGACGTGACATGAAAGGGCAGAGATGAGCGACGTCTACATCTCATATTCAGAGCTCGGCGAAGTCGAGGCGAATCTGACCGACATCGTCGCGGAGTTCGACAACGCGGTGAGCGGTTCGAACGAGCTGGAAACCGCGATCAGCGATCCGTACGGGCGGCACGAACTTCGCAATGCGGCGCAGGAATTCGAAGAGCGCTGGGACAAGAAGCGCGGTGAGCTGGCGGGCGACCTCGGGAAGATCCTCGAGCGTGTGACGGGGATCCTCGACGGGTTCCGTCAGGGCGATGATGAGCTCGCCGTCGCTCTCGAGCCCGAGCAATAGGGGGAAACATGGACAGGTCACCTGCCGGACGCGAGATCGAGGATGTCAAAGGAGACCCCGGAACGATCTCCGACCGCGGACACGCGATCGGAGCGCTCGGTCAGCAGATGATCGACAGCGCGGTCGTGCTCGAGCAGATCGCCACACGAGCCACCCCGCAGCAGGGGAAGTCGATCGAGCAACTCATCGAGACGATAGGTGACGCCTACAAGCAATTGAAAGAGGCGGGCGAACTGTACAAGCCCGTCGGACCAGTGCTCGTCACGTACGGTGACGCGCTCAGCGAGCTGCAGCCGAAGATCAACACGCACGTCAGCAACTGCGAAGATCTGTGGGTCGTCTACAACGGGCTCCCCGGCAAAACCGACCCGCGCGGCACCGGGGGGCTCTTCCAGCCCGAAGAAGGCAGTGCCGAAGCCGACGCTCAGGCAGAAGAGGATGCCGCCAAGAAGGCGGCCTTCGAGGCGTGGGAGGGTGAGGCGGAGGACTTCGACGCCGATTACAACACGTGGGAACAGGCGTTCGACGACGCCGTCACCGGGATCACCGACGAGATGTCGGGAAAGATCGCCGACGGGTGGACCCAGTGGCTCTCCGCAATCAAGGATGTTCTCAGCTGGGCCGGGTTCATTCTGGCAATCGCCGCTATCGTCATCGGCGGTCCGATCATCGGCGCTCTCGCGGCGATCGTCGCCGGACTGACCCTGATCGTCGTGGCGATCCAGTTCGCACGCGGTGAGGCAAGCTGGGTGGATCTCACGCTGGCGATCATCGACGTGCTTCCGGTCGGGAAGATCGCCGGAATCCTCACCGATGGCACCAGTTGGGCTGCGAAGGGCGGAAAGTTCGGATCCGAATTCGTCTCGCAATTCACGGACATCGCGAACAAGGCTGACTGGCGAACGCTCACCAACGCCTTCACGAGTCCTCAGGCCTGGACAAGCCTGTCAGGCGGACTCGGCGGAACGATGAGCCGGCTTTTCACCGGCAAGGACCTGTCGTTCTTCGAAGGGCTCGGCGACGCCGGTGGGTGGCAGCTCGCTGGCGGCCTGATCGAGATGCAGCGGGGCTTAGTGGGATCGATTCTCAAGGTGGACGGGTTGATCGCGAAGGTTCTGCCGGATTACGACGGCATGAAGGGTGAGCTCGCGCAGGTCGATGTCGGCGACGACTACCTGCCGGTGCTGGATGTGATCTGGTGACGTCGATTCGAGCGAGAGCGGGCACTGATGCCGGTGGGTGGTTCGAGATTCCGTCGTTCGTAGACGGCGCGGAGCGCGACCAGTGGGCTGAGGCAGTCGTCGACGCTGTCGCGCGCGCACACGGAGACCACTTCGACCGCGAAGCGAGCCCGGCGATCAGGCTTCTCGCGGCGGATGCCGCGAATGGCAGGGAGGGATCAGATCTGCTGATGATGGCATTTCTTCCCACTGCTCGACCGATCATGTCGATCGTGCGGGTGCGCATGGTCACGCCCCAGCCGGTGCAATGGTGGCGGGGGCTGGGCTTCGCGCTGACCCCGATCCGCACTGAGAACATGGGGTACGGAATGCTCGCGACACGCACATTCGCGGAAGAGATCGACGAGCACCGCCTCGTCGGGCACCAGAGCGCGTTCATCTTCTCTGACGGTGATCTGGGAATCGTCGTCAGCATCGAACCGACCGCCGCGCTGGTGTTCGACAAGATGCAGGAAGGCCTGACCGAGATCGTCGGTACGCTCACCGTCGAGTTCGACGATGAGCGTACATTCGTCGGGGCGCGTGTCACTGAGTTATTCGGCACCGACGCCGACACGTGGAATATTGGGATGCATGTCACTGCCTGAACTTCCTGCGCATCCACCCGCACCGCGCGATTGGGCGAGAAAGGTGCAGCGCCATGAACCGCACGGGCTGGATCAGCTCGAGGCGCATGTGATCGCGTGGTCCACCAAGGCGAACGAACTCGCGAAGACGTCGAATTGGAAGATCGCGTGGGGTGTGGCGCCGTTGCTGGCCTTGCTCGCGTCGATCGGCGGATTCGCTGCCGTGTTCGGAAATCCTCGGGATGAGTTCATCGGACGCACTGACGCTCCGGACCTGAACGACATTCCACTCGCAGGGATCTCATATGCTGTCGCCACCGTCGGAGTTGTCCTCATCCTCATCCGCTGGGTCGTCGACGGGCGTCGTCGCAACGGCGCACTGCAGATCGTGCTCGGCTTGACCTTCCTCTTCGGAGGGCTGGGCATACCCGTGGCATACCAGCTCACAGCGGAAGCAGGAGTCGGCCTCGGGCTCATGATGTTGCCGGCATACGTGATGATGGCGGCGGCAGCGGTCGTGTTCATCCTCATTCAGCTCTCTCCGCCCCAGGATCCGGTTCCGGAGCCTGCCCTGATCTCAATCGACGAGCTGGATGAGAAGGCAATGGGATATCTCATGAAGGAGCGGAGCCAGGCGATCGACATTCTCTCAGAGCGTCGCTTGCTTCCCGATGGGGATGTCAAGGTACTGAAGGCAAGACCACTGGGTCGATTGCACATCGAGGAGGGCGCATGAACGGCGGTGGAGTGACCCTGCGCGAGCAGATGGGCGTGAGCGCGGAGCCGAACTTCGAGATCGACCTTCCTGCAGGATGGGAACGCCACGACGTCGGCGACGAAGATCGCGCAGCACTTGAGGCCGCGCTGCGCAAGAAGTTTCTCAGCATCCAGCGTCCCGACCTGTATGCCACCGTCCACGCGCTGGTGGACGGTTCGTACGCGGCGATGTCATCTGCCGGAGCGATCGCGTATTACGCAGCGACCACCGGAGACGAAGACACCCTGTGGATCCCCGGGTCGATCGTGGTGTCCACGCGTACAGCGACGTCCGACGTCTCGCTCGATCAGATGGTGTCGCACGCGATCCGTGAGTTCGGGGCGAAACCGCTGTTCGGCGACAAGCGCTTCATCCGATTCGAGCGCGACGAGATCGTGACTGTCGGAGAAGACTCCATCGGACTGACGAGCATCGAGTACCTCACGCCGATCCCGACGACCCACCGGCACCGCGCGCTGCAGTTCACCGCGACGGTGGCGCGTCCGGTCGAGGCTGCAGCCGACGACGGGCAGGTCGTTGCGTCGAAGCATCTCTACGACGCCTGTATCTCGTCCCTGCGCTGGGTGGCCAAGGCGCAGTGACGAGCTGCGCCTCGGAGCCGCGTAAGGTGCTAGGTGGGGTGAGGCAACAAGTGAACCGTATGAGACGACCGGCAACCACGCGCACGCGCACACTCGCGCTTGCCCTGGCGGCCGTCATCTCCGTCTCGCTTGTCGGGTGCGGCGGACCCGGCTATCCGCCGTCGGTTCAGGAAGGAACTGAGCTCACGGTCGCGTGGGACGACGCCGTCACGAGCGTCAACGTCGCCAGCACTGCAGGAGCCCTGGACGGCAACCGTGAGATCGAGCTGCTCACGCGCTCACAGTTCGCCCGCGAGCGCGCGGGAAAGATCGAGTTCAACGAGAGATTCGGTCGAATCGCGATCGAGGAGGAATCGGAGGCCTCGTTCACCGTTGCCTACGACCTTGAGCAGCCGCAGTGGTCTGACGGGATCGCTCTCGATTCGGCAGACCTGCTCCTGGCCTGGGCAGCCGGATCCAACTTCTTCTCAGGGAATGACGCGGCTGCGTCGGTCGAGGATCCGATGCGGTTCGACTCCGTTCCGACCGGAATGACGCTCAGCGATGAGATTCCCACCTATGACGAGTTCGAGCGCCGCATCGAAGTGCACTTCTCACGACCTTTCAACGGCTGGGAGACGGCACTCGACATCGCCGTTCCCGCGCACCTCGTCGGGCGCTACGGTCTCGGAATCGACGACCCGATGGCGGCTAAGACCGCTGTCATCGAGGCGATCGTCCAGTCGGATGAAGCGGCGCTGGCGAAAATAGCAACGCTGTGGAACGGGGGTTTCCAACTCGACCAGAGTGAGATCCCACGTGACGAGCTGATGCTTGCGAGCGGGCCGTACCGCGTCGAGAAAGTGGACGGCGACGCCGAAGACCCCGAGCAACGCGTCACACTGGTGGCAAACGCCGCCTATGCTTCCGCCGGGGCTGCGAGCTATGAACGCATCACGCTGCAGCGGGACGACGATGATCACCTCGAGGAAGCGATCGACGCGAAATATGACCTGGTGCGGGTCGTCCCGCGGGAGGACAATTTCGAAAGCATCCGTCAGCTCGACCGGGACGACTACGGCGTCGACGACCTCGATCGCGGTGAGGTGTGGGTGGCTCAGGCGAACATCGCGGCATCGCGGCCGCTGAGCGACAGCGTCAAGCGAGGCGTTCTGATGCGCAGTTTCGACCGTGGCGACGTGGTGACGAACGGAGCAGGCGTTTGGGATGGCGTTTATCCCACCGTATCGTCCGTGCTTTTCGGGCCGGGAACCCCCGGCTACCAGGTGGCGTTGGAAGACGCCGGATTCTCGACGAAGTTCCACAGCGGAGCTGACGCAGAAGACCTGCGCGTCGAAGCAGGAGTGCCCGCTGGTATCCGTCTCTGCGTGCTCTACGATCGCGGCTCCGCGGTCGCTTCCGGCATGTATGCCTCGTTCAAAGCACAGGTCGCCGAAGGCGGCTGGATCGCGACCGATTGTGGCAGCGATATGCCGCAGGACGTTGCCGCGACGAGTGAGAACTGGGACATCTACCTGGGTACCGTGCAACTGCCGCAGACTGCAGAAGAGATCAGCGCGCAGTGGGGAACCGGCGGCGAGCTGAATTATTCCAGGGCGACGAGTGCTGCTCGCGACGAGTTGATCGCGCGGTTGGCGGCGGAGACCGATCAGTATGAGGCTCGCGACCTTCGCGTCGCGATCGAGAGGACGATCGTCGATCAGATGGTGGTGGCTCCGCTGACGGTCGACCCGGTCGTGGTCATCAGTGCTCGGGAGATCGAGGGAGTCGAACCGCGCTCATCTCGGCACGGAACGCTTCTCGGTGGCGCGACGTCGTGGCGTCCTGTCGAGTAAGACCAGCCGGAACCGTCTGAAGGCGCTGCACCGGGCTCGCGCCTGCGGTGTATACGCTCTGGGGGGAGCGGCCGCCCTCGGCGCCCCGTGAGCGAATTTATGTATACACTAGCCGTGTGAGCACCATAGTCGAGCGCACCAGAGCAAGTGATCGCGCGTATGCGACACTCCTTGAGGAGATCCAATCCGGCGAGCTCGCTCCAGGAACCGTCCTCGCGGAGGTCGAGCAGGCTGCGCGCCTCGGCGTCAGTCGCACGCCACTGCGTGAAGCCCTGCAGCAGCTGAGCGCGGACGGGCTGGTCGAGCAGCAGTCGCCGCGTGTCACCGTCGTTTCGGGAATCGACGCGGCTGACATCCGATCGCTGTTCGAGATCCGTCGGGCACTCGAAGAGTCGGCTGCGCGACTGGCCGCCGAGCGCGGTGACGCCGAGCTGTTCGCGGCTCTGGCGGCGGAATTCGCCGCCGCAGGCGCATCGCTCGATGTCAAGACGGGTCGGGACGACTACTACGCCCTCATCGCTCGCTTCGACCGCGCCGTCGATGCCGCCGTCGACAACGACTACATCGCGTCCGCGCTGCGCACCGTCCGCACGCATCTCGTGCGCGTGCGGCGCATGTCGCGCGATAACCACATGCGTCTGTCGGAGTCGGTCAGCGAGCACCGGCTCATTGCCCAAGCGCTCGCCGAGCGCGACGGCGACCTCGCCGCACACGCCACGCATGTGCACCTGCGGAACGCCCTCACCAGCATTCTCAGTTCCCTTAAGGAAGGACAGTCATGACCGTCAACCACCACGTTCGGGTCTACAAGAGCGAAGAGGATCTGCCCCGCGAAGAACAACTCGCCTGGAAGATCGCTGAGGTGGCGACCGACGCCGTCGAGGTGGAGGCCGAGGTCGTCGACATGATCATCAACCGCATCATCGACAACGCTTCTGTGGCCGCGGCATCTCTCACCCGCGCGCCGATCCAGGCTGCCCGCGACCAGGCGTTCAGCCACCCGGCATCCACCGGCGGCAGCGGGGCAACCGTTTTCGGCGCTCCGCTGGATGAGCGCACGAGTCCCGAGTGGGCGGCGTGGGCGAACGGTGTCGCCGTGCGAGAGCTCGACTACCACGACACCTTCCTCGCCGCCGACTACTCGCACCCCGGCGACAACATCCCGCCGATTCTCGCGGTCGCTCAGCACACAGGGGCCGACGGTCGCGCACTCGTGCGCGGTATCGCCACTGGCTACGAGATCCAGGTCGACCTCGTGAAGGCGATCTGCCTGCACAAGCACAAGATCGACCATGTCGCACACCTCGGACCGTCCGCGGCGGCAGGCATCGGCACGCTCCTCGGCCTCGACGCCGAGACGATCTATCAGGCCGTCTCGCAGGCCCTGCACACCACCACCGCCACGCGGCAGAGCCGCAAGGGTGAGATCTCGACCTGGAAGGCGCACGCGCCCGCATTCGCCGGGAAGATGGCCGTCGAGGCGGTCGACCGTGCGATGCGCGGGCAGACCAGCCCCTCGCCGATCTATGAGGGCGAAGACGGCGTCATCGCCTGGATGCTGGACGGGCCGGACGCCGCGTACGAGGTGCCGCTTCCGGCTGCCGGTGAAGCCAAGCGTGCGATCCTCGACACGTACACGAAGGAGCACTCTGCGGAGTATCAGGCCCAGGCCTGGATCGACCTCGCGCGAAAGCTGCACGCCCTTCGACAGGCTCAGGGAGCGGAGGGATGGGACGACATCGAGTCGATCGTGCTGCACACCAGCCACCACACTCACTACGTGATCGGATCAGGGGCCAACGACCCGCAGAAGTACGATCCGACCGCCTCGCGCGAGACTCTGGACCACTCGATTCCGTACATTTTCGCGGTTGCCCTCCAGGACGGCTACTGGCACCACGTCGACTCGTACACTCCCGAGCGCGCCGGTCGCGCAGACACCGTCGAGCTGTGGAACAAGATCACGACGGTCGAGGATGCCGAGTGGACTCGCCGCTACCACTCGAACGACATCTCGGAGAAGGCCTTCGGCGGTCGGGTGGAGATCACCCTCACCGACGGTTCGAAGATCATCGACGAGATCGCGGTCGCGGACGCGCACCCGCTCGGCGCGCGCCCGTTCGCACGCGACAACTACATCGCCAAGTTCCGTCTGCTGGCCGAACCGGTCATCGAGCAGGCAGAGATCGAGCGGTTCCTCTCGCTCGTGCAACGACTGCCGGAGCTGACCTCCGCAGAGGTCGCAGAGCTCTCGATCATCGCCAACTCATCGGTCGTGTCATCCGCGCCGAGCACGAAGGGACTGTTCTGATGCTGTACTCCCACACTCCGCCGGCCGAGAAGCGGCGCCTCTTTCGCGAGCGTCTCGCGACGGGCGAGCTGCTGCGCTTTCCTGGCGCGTTCAACCCGCTGTCGGCACGATTGATCGAGCAGAAAGGGTTCGAGGGCGTCTACATCTCGGGCGCTGTGCTCTCGGCCGATCTGGGTCTGCCCGACATCGGGCTCACGACGCTCACCGAGGTTGCCGGCCGCGGTCAGCAGATCGCGCGCATGTCCGAGCTGCCCGCGATCATCGACGCCGACACCGGTTTCGGCGAACCCATGAACGTCGCTCGCACCATCCAGACGCTTGAGGACGCAGGCCTCGCCGGAGCGCACATCGAGGATCAGATCAACCCCAAGCGCTGCGGTCATCTCGACGGCAAGGCTGTGGTCGATCTCGGCACAGCTGCAAAGCGCATCCGCGCCGCCGTCGACGCGCGACGTGACGAGAACTTCCTCATCATGGCGCGCACCGACATCGCAGCCGTCGATGGGCTGGAAGCAGCGAAGGATCGCGCCAAGGCCCTCGTGGATGCAGGTGCCGACGCGATCTTCCCCGAAGCGATGCGATCGCTGGAGGAGTTCGCCGCGATCCGTGAGGCGGTCGACGTGCCGATCCTTGCGAACATGACCGAATTCGGGAAGTCGGATCTCTTCTCCGTCGAGCAGCTACGAGATGTCGGCGTGAACATCGTCATCTGGCCGGTGTCCATGCTGCGCATCGCGATGGGGGCGACAGGCCGCGCGCTCGATACGCTGAACGAAGAAGGACATCTGACCGGCAAGCTCGGCGAAATGCAGCATCGCGCCGACCTCTACGACCTGATCGACTACGAGTCGTACAACCACTTCGACTCCGGGGTCTTCAACTTCACCATTGAAAAACCTGGTCGTTGAGCGGAGCGAAGCGATAACCATCCCGGTTGCCGAGCTCGGAGCGAAGCGACACGTCGAAGTACACGAAGGAGTGAGCATGACCGACATCAAGAAAGGGCTCGCAGGAGTCGTCGCTGACGAGACTGCGGTGAGCAAGGTGAACCCGGAGACGAACAGCCTGCTGTATCGGGGCTATCCGGTTCAGGAGCTTGCGGCGACCCAGTCGTTCGAGGCGGTCGCCTACCTGCTGTGGCATGGCGAGTTGCCTACCGAGGCTGAGCTGGCCCAGTTCCGAGCGACCGAGCGCGCCAACCGGGCCCTGGCACCTGAGGTCAAGGCCGCAATCGACGCACTGCCGCTGGATTCGCACCCGATGGACGAGGTGCGCACCGCGGTCAGTGTGATCGGTGCGATCGAGACGGCTGGGATCAGCAACGTTCTGGAGGCCGTCGGCACGCCCGAGGAGAACCTCGAGCGCAGTTTGAAACTGTTCGCGGTGCTGCCCGCGATCGTGTCGTACGGTCAGCGTCGCAGGCGCCGACAGGAGATCGTCCAATCGCGCGACGACCTCGACTATGCGGCGAACTTTCTGTGGCTGAGCTTCGGCGAAGAAGCAGACCCCGTTGTCGTCGATGCCTTCAACCGCTCGATGATCCTGTACGCAGAGCACTCGTTCAACGCTTCCACCTTCACGGCGCGGGTGATCACATCGACGCTCAGCGATCTTTATTCGTCGGTGGTCGGTGCGATCGGGGCGCTGAAGGGTCCGCTTCACGGTGGTGCGAACGAGGCCGTGATGCATGTCTTCGACGAGATCGGTTCGGCATCCGAGGTGTCGGGATGGCTCGACTCCGCGCTCGCCGAGAAGCGCAAGATCATGGGCTTCGGTCACCGCGTGTACAAGCGCGGTGACTCGCGAGTGCCGACGATGAAAGCGGCGCTCGACAGTCTCGTCGCGCACTACGATCGCCCGGATATGGGGGAGTTGTACGATGCTCTGGAGAGCGAGTTCGTCTCGCGCAAGGGCATCTACCCGAACCTCGACTACCCGTCGGGCCCGGCGTACAACCTCATCGGCTATGACACGCTCACGTTCACGCCGCTGTTCATCGCATCGCGCATCACCGGCTGGACCGCGCATATCCTCGAGCAGCAGGCCTCGAACGCGCTGATCCGCCCCCTCTCTGCCTACAACGGGCCCGATGAGCGCCACATCGCCGAGTACGAGCCGGACACCGCGGCGATCGAGGTGCAGGAGCGTCCGGAGGAGGCGGCGGGCTGATCCCCGCTGGTGAAGCCATGACAGAACGCGGTGAAGCGGTCCTGGTCGACGTCGTTCGCACGCCGGTCGGAAGAGGTAAACCCGGCGGATCGCTGAGCGACGTGCATCCGGTTGATCTGGCAGCCGGGGTGCTCTCGGCGATCCTTGAGCGCAACGGTCTTGAATCCCGTCAGATCGATGACGTGCTCCTCGGGTGCGTCAGCCAGGTCGGTGAGCAGTCGATGAACATCGCCAGACAGGCGGTACTGGCTGCGGGCTTCGATGAGGCGATTCCGGGTGCGACGATCGACCGGCAGTGCGGGTCGAGTCAGCAGGCCGTGCACATCGCAGCGCAGGGGATTATCGCGGGCTCCTACGACGCGGTCCTGGTCGGCGGGGTCGAGTCGATGAGCCGTGTGCCGCTGGGATCTTCTGCGGCGAACGGTTCGCCGATGTCGCCTCGGCTTCGTGCGCGCTACCCGGAGGGTCTGATCAACCAAGGTGTCTCCGCCGAGTTGATCGCACATCGTTGGGGCTTCAGCCGTGAAGATCTCGATTCGTATGCCGCCGAGTCTCACCGTCGCGCGTCTCATGCCTGGGCCGACGGGTTCTTCGACGACACTGTCATCGGCGTCGACGAGTCGCCCGAAGCCCGAACCGATGAGACAGTGCGGGCAGGTACGACAGCAGAGAAACTCGCGGGGCTCCAGCCCGCATTTCGCACAGATGCGCTCGCCGAGCGCTTCCCAGAGTTGGAATGGCAGATCACGCCCGGCAACTCATCACCGCTCACAGACGGGGCCTCGGCCGCTCTGCTGATGAGCGCGGAGCGTGCCGAGGCGCTCGGTCTGCGACCCCGAGCTCGCTTCCACGCGTTCACCGTGGTGGGGGATGACCCACTGATGATGCTTACCGGGCCTATACCCGCGACGCGCCGCATACTGGAGCGGGCAGGGCTCTCGATCGGCGACCTCGATGCCTACGAAGTCAACGAAGCATTCGCTTCTGTGCCGCTCGCGTGGGCCGCGGAGTTGGGGGCCGATGCCGCGAAGCTGAATCCACGCGGTGGCGCGATCGCTCTCGGACACGCACTCGGCTCCTCCGGCACGCGCCTGCTCGGCACGCTCGTCGACCACCTCGAGGCGACGGGTGGCCGGTACGGGCTGCAGACGATGTGCGAAGGCGGCGGCATGGCGAACGCAACAATCATCGAACGGGTGTGAGGGGCGGCTGCTCGCGCGCCGCCAGGCGCGCTGGCACCCGCATGAAGCGACAGCTCAGCGGCTGTGCGCCCGGTCGTGCGTGGCGCGCATGTGCTCCATGAGTCGTGATGAGAACGCTTCTACGTCGCGACGCGCGACGATCTCGGCGAGGTCTCCGTGGTCTTTCACGATCACTTCCATGCGGGTCTTGTCGTGCCAGACCGAGCGCGTCGTCATCCGACGCAGTCTGTCACGCAGCCCTCGATAGATGTCGGAGAGGATGTCATTGCCGCTGGACTGCACCAGCGCGAGGTGGAATTCGGCGTCCAGCGTCGTGAAGGCTTCGATGTCATCAGCCTCCATCGCCTCGCGTGTGCGCTCCGTGATCTGCAGCAAGCGTCGGCTCAGAGCTTCGGCCGCATCAGCGTTCGCCGCGATCGTTGTCATGGCGTGCGTCTCGATCAGTTGCCGCGCCTCGAGGACCTGCTCCTTCTCTTCCGGCTGCACCGGAACGACCAGCGCTCCGCGCTTGGGATACAGCTTCAACCAGCCCTCGGCTTCGAGGCGAAGGAAGGCCTCGCGTACAGGCGTGCGGCTGAGGCCGGTCGCCTCGACGAACTGGCCTTCGGTGATCAATTCACCTGGGCCTATCCCGCCATCCAAAATCAGCTCTCGCACGTGCCTGTAGACCTGGTCCGATGCCGACATCGGCTTGGACATGCGTGCCTCCTAGGGGTCGGCGTCAACACTAGCGCGGCTTCTTGCATCTATCTTGCATCTAAGACGTATTCAACGCTAGTGTCAGCTGCGAAAGCACTATCGTCCGCAGGAGGAAATAGCATGGCAACGACCGCGCGCACCGTGATCGACGAGTTGACGGGAGCGCTTCCTGCCGATGCGCTCGTCACCGATCCCGCATCGATGGATGCCTATCGCTGGGATCGGGCGCTCGATCCGAATGCAGGCGTGCCCCTTGCTGTCATCCGGCCGCTGTCGACCGAACAGGTGCAGGAGACCGTGCGCATCGCCGCTCGAAACGGAGTGGCTATCGTGCCGCGGGGTGCGGGCTCGGGGTTGTCAGGTGGCAGCTCGGCCGTCGACGGGGCACTCATCGTCTCGCTCGACCGTATGCGCACGATCGAGATCGACGCGGCCACGCGCATGGCGACCGTGCAACCGGGAGCATTCAATGCGGAGGTCAAGCTCGCCGCCGCTGCCGAAGGGCTCTGGTACCCGCCGGACCCGTCCTCCTTCGAGTTCTGCTCGATCGGCGGAAACGTCGCCACCAACGCGGGCGGTCTGTGCTGCGTCAAGTACGGGGTGACGACCGATTACGTCCTCGGCATGACGGTCGTCCTCGCCGACGGCCGTGCCGTCACCCTCGGTGGGCCGCGCCTGAAGGATGTCGCCGGGCTCTCTCTCGCCAAGCTCTTCGTGGGAAGCGAGGGCACCCTCGGCATCATCACCGAGATCGTGCTGCGCCTGGTGCCGGCACAGCGCCAGCCGTCGACCGTGGTCGCCACGTTCCCGACCCTTACCGGCGCGACCGACGCCGTTCTCGCGATCACCCGCACGATGCGCCCGTCGATGCTGGAGTTCATGGATCGCGCGTCGATCAACGCTGTCGAGGATGAGACCCGAATGGGGCTGGATCGCGAAGCCGCCGCCATGCTCATCATGCAATCCGACGAGTCTGCAGTCGCTGCGAGTGACGAGGCGTCGCGGATGGAAGAGATCTGCCAGAGCTTCGGTGCGACCGAGTGCTACACGACCGACGACCCGGACGAGAGCGAGGCGTTCGTCGTCGCGCGGCGGATGGCGATACCCGCGGTCGAGAAGAAGGGCACCCTCCTGCTGGAGGACGTGGGCGTGCCGCTGCCCCGCCTCGGTGACCTCGTCGCCGGAATCGCGCAGATCGCCGCGGCGCGAGAGGTGCCGATCGCGGTCATCGCGCATGCCGGCGACGGTAACACGCATCCACTTCTCGTCTTCGATCCCAACGATCTCGAGCAGAAGGACCGCGCCGAAGTCGCGTACGGAGAAGTGATGGATCTGGCGATGACCCTGGGCGGGACCATCACCGGTGAGCACGGCATCGGCAGGCTGAAGCAGCCGTGGCTGCCGTCGTACCTCGGGCCCGACGTGCTCGAGTTGAACATCCGGATCAAGAACGCTCTCGATCCGCAGAACATCTTCAACCCCGGTGCCGTGTTCGGCGCCCTGACGGAAGCGACATCATGACTACGCACACAGCTGTCCAGACGGTCACCTACGAGACGGCTGCCCGCGCGGTCGAGGCGGGAATCCGCATCGCCGCAGCCGCTGGTGTGCGTGCGGTCGTCACCGTCGCCGACCCTTCGATGGCGATGGTCGCGTTCGGCCGGGCCGACGGCGCGACGCCGCACAGTGCAGAGACGAGCCGACGAAAGGCCGCGACCGCCGCATCTACGCGCAAGCCGACATCGGCCATCGCGCCTGAACTGGCCATCGCCCTCGAGCACGGCACAGGTGGCCTGCTCACCAGCGTCAAGGGAGGGGTCCCCCTGGTATTCGGTAACGTGCATGTAGGCGGCATCGGCGTCGCAGGTGGCCCTCCTGCTCAGGACGCCGAGATCGCCATCGCTGTGCTGGAAGAGCTGGGCGCGAACACGGAGGTGGCTCGATGAACACGCAGGATTCGTCAGTGGAGCAGAGGATGGAGCGCGCGGGCCTTCAGGTCGCCGCGCCGCTCGTGGCTTTCGTCGAGGAAGAGGCGCTCGGCGGCACCGGAATCGATGCCGACGCGTTCTGGGAGGGCGTAGCCGACATCATCGCCGACCTCGCGCCGGAAAATCGCGAGCTGCTCGAGGTTCGTGATCGGATGCAGCAGAGCCTCGATGAGTATCACCGGGCCAACCCCGGCACCCCGGATGCTGTCGACTATCGCCGTCACCTGGAGAAGATCGGCTACCTGGTGCCGGCGCCTGAATCCGTCGAAGTCGTGACCCGTGACGTCGACCCCGAGATCGCGGAGATCGCGGGTCCGCAGCTGGTGGTGCCGCTTCTGAACGCACGCTTCGCGATCAATGCGGCCAACGCACGGTGGGGCTCGCTCTACGACGCTCTGTACGGCACCGACGCGATTCCCGCTGAAGGCGAGTTGGCGCCGGGCGCTGGCTACAACGTCGCACGTGGGGCGGTGGCGATCGCTCGCGGACGCGAACTGCTCGATCAGATCGCGCCGCTGACGAGAGGATCGCATCGAGACGCGATCGGTTACGCGGTCGCGGACGCCACGCTGCGCGTGCAGCTCGCGTCGGGGGAGAGCGCCGCACTCGAATCTCCCGACCGGTTCGTCGGTTATGCCGGCGAACAGGCGGATCCGGCATCCGTCGTTCTCGTGCACCACGGCCTTCACGTCGAGATCGTGCGCGACCGTTCACACACGATCGGCAGCACTGATCCGGCGGCGATCGCCGACATCGTGATCGAGTCCGCGACATCCACGATCATGGACCTCGAGGACTCGGTCGCGGCGGTGGACGCTGAGGACAAGGTTCTCGGCTACCGCAACTGGCGTGCGCTGATGCGGGGCGAACTCGCCGCAGAGGTGGCCAAGGGCGGATCGACGTTCACGCGAACCATGAATGCCGACCGCACCTTCACCTCTCCTGACGGCGGCACGGTCACACTTGCCGGGCGATCGCTGCAGCTGGTGCGAAACGTCGGGCACCTGATGACGACCGATGCTGTGCTCGATGCCTCCGGAGCCGAGGTGCCGGAAGGCATCCTCGACGGCATCATGACCGTACTGGGCTCTGTCGCCGACCTGCGCGGGCCGACGGCCGGAGGTAACTCGCGCACGGGGTCGATCTACATCGTCAAGCCGAAGATGCACGGCCCCGCTGAGGTGGCGTTCGCGGTGACCCTGTTTGACCGTGTCGAGCAGTTGCTGGGACTGCCGCACGCCACGGTGAAGCTCGGAATCATGGATGAGGAGCGCCGAACGACGGTCAACCTCGCTGCGTGCATCGACGCCGCACGCGAGCGTGTCGCGTTCATCAACACCGGCTTCCTCGATCGCACCGGCGACGAACTGCACACGTCGATGCGCGCCGGAGTGATGGTCCCCAAGGGCGCGATGCGCGATCAGGCGTGGCTCGCGGCGTACGAGCGTTCCAACGTCGACGTCGGCACCGCCTCCGGTCTACGTGGTCGCGGGCAGATCGGCAAGGGAATGTGGGCGATGCCCGACCTGATGCACGACATGCTCGAGCAGAAAGCTGCGCAACTGCGCGCGGGCGCGACGACAGCATGGGTACCGTCACCCACAGCTGCGACCCTGCACGCCCTGCACTACCACGAGGTCGACAGTAAGGCCGTGGCGTCCGTGCTCGCGAGCCGTCCCGCACAGACAGTCGACGAGATTCTCGAGATCCCGCTGGCCGCAGAACCGCTGACGCGGGAGACCGTCGAAACGGAGCTCGACAACAACGTGCAGTCGATTCTCGGCTACGTCGTGCGGTGGATCGACCAGGGTGTGGGTTGCTCGAAGGTGCCGGACATCCACGGTGTCGCGCTGATGGAGGATCGTGCGACCCTGCGCATCTCCAGTCAACTGCTGGCGAACTGGCTGGCGCATGACATCATCAGCGTCGACGACGTCGATCGCAGTCTGCGGCGGATGGCCCCAGTGGTCGATGAGCAGAATGCGGGCGATCCGCTGTATCAATCTCTGATCGGCGCGAATGGCCCAGGGCTGGCTTTCGAAGCGGCTCGCCGGCTGATCGTGGAAGGCTCTGAACAGCCGAGCGGGTACACCGAGCCGCTGCTTCACCGTCTGCGACGACAGAAGAAGGCGGCGCTGGCAGGCGCGTGAGAATCGGGCTTGCATCTCAAGCCGCTTGAGGTCGCAGAGTGGAGAACATGAATGACACGGAACACACTCTGCATCTCATCGGTGATGTCGCCCGCCGCACAGGCCTGAGCGTCAGCGCCATCCGCTACTACTCCGACGAAGGTCTCGTCCGGCCATCCGGCGAGACCGACGGCGGGCACCGGCTGTACGATCTGGATGCCATCGCCCGCTTCGAATTCATCCGCACCCTGCGCGACCTCGACACCGGCCTGGACCAGATCCGCCGCGTCCTCACCGGTGTCGTCTCGCTGGGTGATCTCATCGTCGAGCATCTGGATGTCGTTGAGCATCGCACAACCGAACTTCAGTCGAAGCGCGCCGTGCTGCGTGCACTTGTGCGTGGGGACAGCACCTCAGAGCGGGCGCGGCTTCTTCAGCGGCTCGTGACGATGTCCGACGAGGAGCGCCAGCGGTTGATCGACGATTTCCTCGACAGTGTCTCGGCCGACCTTCCATCGCATGCGGCTGAGAAGATCCGAGCCGCGCATCCTCGACTCTCGGAGGATCCCTCCCCGCAGCAGCTCGATGCGTGGATCAGTCTCTCGGAACTGCTGCGGGATGAGCAGTACCGGGACGAGACCCGCGCCTATCTACGTGAGACATACGCGACTGAGATCGGCACGAAGATGTCTGCGCTACCCGTGCAGGAGTTCATCGCTTCAGCGGGAGCCGACTTGATGCCGAGACTGTTCGCGGCTCGAGAGGCCGGGCTCGCTCCTGATGATGCTCGGGTGATCGTGCTCACCGATCAGTTCATCGAGCAGAGCGCGACGGCCGCAGATGTCGCTCCCGACGACGACCTTCGGAGGCGACTGGCGACGGTGTACAGCCAAGTGGACACCCTCACTACGGAGGCGCTGCAGCACGAGGGCTACCGCGCGACGGAAGGACGCTACCTCGAGCTGGTCGCCATCATCAACGACCAGCCGCATCCTGATGCGCAGCTCATCGGTACCGCGGACGACGCAGAGCCAGGGCACGATCTTGGCCGCTTCGGCCGATGGTTCTCCGAGGCCATCCTCGCGACGATCCGCTAGTGAGCGAGGTCTGACCGTTGCTGCGTTTGACAAAGTAGACGGATGACGCGCAGGAACAAGTCATTGAATGCTCACCGAGTTGACCGAAGAGTGCGCGTGATCTCTAACGAGAGCGTCGAACGTAATTGGGCAGGGAACCTCGTTTATGGGGCTGCTCGCATTGAGCATCCGGCGTCGGCCGCTGAGGTGCGCGAGGTTATTGCGCGCAGTGACTCGGTGCGCATACTCGGAACCCGGCACAGCTTCAACGACATCGCCGACACCGACGGCACGCTGATCGCGCTCGATCGGATGCTGCGCGAGATCGAGGTGAACGGGATCAGGGATGCTGTGCGCGTCTCCGGTGGCGTTCGCTACGGCGAGCTTGCCCCGATTCTCGAAGAGCAAAAGCAGGAGCAGGAGCAGGAGCAGGAGCAGGAGCAGGAGCAGGAGCAGGAGCTGGCGCTGGCGCTGGCGAACCTCGCCTCGCTCCCGCACATCTCCGTCGCTGGCGCCATCGTGACAGGAACGCATGGCTCGGGAGATGGGATCGGTTCGCTGTCCGCTGCGGTCAGAGCCCTCACGGTCATCACCGCAGCGGGCGAGACCCGTCGATTCTCCCGTGGCGAGCCGGGCTTCGACGGCCCCACGGCATCTGATCCTCGGCGTCGACCCCGTCGCGACCAGTGGTCAGGGCGGCAGGCCCATGGTTTCAGCGGCTGCCGCACTTCCGTCTGGAGTTCACGCCGTCTGCGGGAGCAGAGATCCAGAGGGAGTATCTCGTGCCGCGTTCGGATGCAGCTGTGGCCATCGAAGCCGTGCGCTCACTTGCCGATCGCATCGCTCCACTGCTGCTGGTGAACGAGGTCCGCACTGTACATGCCGATGACCTGTGGCTGAGTTCGTCCTACGACACGGATGCCGTCGCGTTGCACTCACGTGGAAGCGCGATGAGCGAGCGGTTCGGGCGCTGTTGCCGGATCTCGAAGCTGCGCTCCCGGCATCCGCTCGCCCGCACTGGGGCAAGGTCCACACTCTCGACGCCGCCGGAGTGCGCAGCCGCTATCCGCGCTGGAATGACTTCGCTGCGCTACGCGCCGAGTTCGACCCGAAGCGCCGATTCGTCAACGAGTATCTGCGGCGGCTCGAGCTCTGAGATCGCCTCCACTCCCCGTTTTGAATCGCGCAAATGGGTCCAAACTGGTGTGAGAGCGAGCAACTTGCCCTAGCGCTCATCGAGCACATGGTCGGACACCAGTGAACGTGTCCCGTCCTGACGGGCGGACTGGGATTGAGCACCAGTTCGACGTCGTCTGATCGCTGTTCGCCGTCCCCGGTGAGCTCCTCCTGTCTCCGTCGCAGACGTGGCGGGCATGACGTCGAAGTAACGCCCGCCACCGCATCGGTCTTGCCTGGATAGCTGCCGAATACGCCTACAAATGGTAGACAGCAGCGATAGTTACCGCTAACGTGACCGGTAACAACGTTGTTCTTGCACTATCCCGTTCGGAGATGAACGGGATGAACAGTGCCGTCAGGCGCACTCCTCGGGGGGTCTCGATGGTCAAAGCAGTCACAGTCAGACACCGCACGATGCGCGGAAGCGCGCCGGTCGCGGACGCAGATGGGTCCGTCATCCGGTTCGCCGGTCAGCGTGGCGATCAGTACTCGCCGAGCCGGTACCTGTCCCTCACACAGAAGGTGAACTAGATGCCCCAGACAACAGGAACGCGATACGGAGCGAGGGACCGCGTGATAGCGGCGGTCGCTTCACTTGGAGTCGCCGCGATCATGGCCAGCGGGTTCGTCCCCGCAGCCAGCGCAGCGGAGACCTTGACCGTAGGAGCGCCGAAGCTCGATCTGAAGTTCGAGGGCGACGTTGCCGACTCGAGTTCGTTCGAACACAGCACTGAGCTGCGCGGGCACCAGGGGGCTGCTCCGAACGTCACCTACACGGACGGCCAGACAGGCGGAACGAAGGCGATCAAGTTCGGCGGAAATACGTTCCTCGATTTGGGATCGAGCACCGAGCTGCTGCCCTCGAGCCTGTCGCTGTCGTACTGGCTCAAACCGGACGCGGCGATGTCGGGCGAAGAGATCATTACCTGGAACAAGGCCGCGTACAACAGTGACGGCTTCTATGTCTCATCGGTGTCGAACTCGAATCCGCTCCTGCTGTCGGTCGGCACGGCTACCGGGCTCCCTCGCGAGTATCGGGTTAGCGCCACGGACCGCGCGGACTTCTTCCCCGTCGGAGAGTGGACTCACATCGTGGTCACCTTCGACGAGGCGACGAAGGCCGCGACCTTCTATCGCAATGGACTGAAGGTGCCGTCCACCGCCCAGAACACCAACTCCGCGGGCGTCATTGATTCGAACGCGAACGTGCCCAAGTCGATCGGCTATAACGGCCCGAACTACAACGGCGGCTATTTCAAGAACAACCTCGACGAGTACCGGCTCTACGCCGGGGTTACCACGGTTGGCGATGTTGCCACGCTGTTCGAGGAGGGCGGTGGATCGATTGACAGAGCCGCTCTCGCACAACAGGACGCGGAGGGAATCAGCCTTCCTGAGACCGCCACGATCGCGCTTGCACTGCCCGCGGTGGGCTCAAACGGCTCGGACATCACCTGGACGTCTTCGAACACCGACATCATCGCGGTCGACGGCACTGTGACACCTCCCACTGCGGATGACGTCACGGTGACGCTCACCGCGCGCGTCAAATACGCCGGCGGCCCATCGACCACACGCGAGTTCTCCGTTACCGTCGCAGCGCTGACGGCTCCTCTGCAGGACTCCGGTCTCGAGGTACTGCTTGGCGACGACTATTTGAAGAACGCCGCAGCGAAGGAGCACGAATACCTGCTCAGCCTGAGCTCGGACAAGTTCCTTTACTGGTTCTACAAAACGGCAGAGCTGACCCCGCCGACGTCCGCTGGCTACGGCGGCTGGGAGAACGGCAGTGTGTCGTGGAACTTCCGAGGCCACGCTTTCGGGCACTACATGTCGGCTCTTGCGATGTCGTACGCCAGTACGGAGGACGCCGAGGTGAAAGCTGGCCTGCTGGCACAGATCGTCGACGCCATCGACGGTCTCGAAGAGGTTCAGAATTCTTACGACGGTTCGGCGCGCGAGGGATATATCGGTCCGTTCCGAGACACCGCTCTGGATGCTGTTGAGGGCCGCGGTGCGTCCGATGACCCGGTGATCGTGCCCTACTACAACCTGCACAAGGTGCTGGCCGGTCTCCTCGACATCGACAAGTACCTGCCAGGGGCGCTGGGCGAACGCGCGCTGACAGTCGCCGAAGGCTTCGGCGAGTACCTGCACGGCCGGGTCTCGTCACTGAGCAACCACGCGACACTGCTGTCAACCGAATACGGCGGCATGAATGAGGCGCTCTACGAGCTCTTCGCCCGCTCGGGCGGCAACACTCACTTCAAGGTGGCAGCCGAGGGCTTCGACGAGGTCACGCTGTTTCAGCAGCTGGCGAACGGGCAAGACGTTCTCAACGGCAAGCACGCGAACACAATGATCCCGAAGTTCATCGGTGCGCTGAAGCGCTACACGGTCTTCACAGAGAACCCAGACCTGTACGAGACGCTGACGGCGAAGGAGAAGGCAGACCTGCCGATGTACCGAACAGCGGCGGAGAACTTCTGGCGCATCGTGGTGGACGATCACTCGTATGTCACGGGTGCGAACAGCCAGTCTGAGCACTTCCACGGTAAGGACACGCTCCACTTCGACGCCACACAGCGCGGTGTGGACACGGGCAACCCGCAGACGGCTGAGACCTGTAATGAATACAACATGCTCAAGCTCACCCGCGAGTTCTTCAAGATCACGCAGGACGTCAAGTATGCGAACTACTACGAAAACACGTTCATCAACACGATCCTGTCCTCGCAGAACCCCGACACGGGCATGACGACCTACTTCCAGCCAATGGCTCCGGGGTACTTCAAGGTGTACGGGCAGCCGTTCACGGAGTTCTGGTGCTGCATCGGCACCGGCATGGAGAGCATGTCCAAGCTGGGCGACTCGATCTACTTCGCGAATGACTCCGGCGTGTGGGTGAATATGTTCTTCAGCTCGCAGTTCGATCACGTGGCGACGAACATGCGTGTCAAACAGACGGCGGACATGCCGAACGACGACACAGTGACCTTCGAGGTCTCGGCCGTCGACGGCGGCCAGGTTGCCGATGACGCGACCCTTCGGCTGCGCGTTCCCGACTGGATCGCAGGCGACCCCGACATCACTGTGAACGGTGACAGCGTCGTGCCGGCGATCCGCCGTGGCTACATCGTTCTGTCCGGACTGGAGGACGGCGACGTCATCAAGTACACGATGCCGATGGAGGTGCGCATCAGCGCGACCGCCGACAACGCCGACTTCGTCGCGTTCAAGTACGGACCCGTGCTGCTGAGCACAGGGCTCGGGACGAAGAACATCACGAAGCAGGGCTCAGTGGGCGTCGGCGTCCGCATCGCGTCCTTCGATGACACCGCCCAGCAGCGCATCGTGGTTTCCACCGAAACGACGGCGCAGTGGAAGCAGGGCGTCGTCTCGAACGTCGAGCGTATCGACGACACCGCTGACGGCCAGATCCAGTTTGCGCTGAAGAACACCGCGGACGCCGAGGCCCTTGTGTACACGCCGCACTACACACGCCACGACGAACGTTACGGCCTGTACATGACTCTCGAGGTCCCGGACTCCCCGGCGGCGCAAGCCGACATCCTCAAGCGCAAGCAACAGGAGCGCGAGGGAGAGATCGTCATCGACACACTGACGACGTTCGACAACAACAACGCCGAGGCATCGAAGAACGTCAAGTCCTCGAACTCGACCGTAGGAGCGTTCAGCGACCGCACGTACCGGGACGCAAACTCCGGCGGCTGGTTCAGTTACGACCTCGAGGTCGACCCCCAGGTGGCGAAGAACTTCCTGCGGGCGACGTACTACTCGGGAGACAACGGACGCTCGTTTGAGGTCTACCTGAACGACGTGAAACTCAAGACGCAGACGATCACGACTGCCGCCGGCAGCGGCGTGTTCTACGCCGTCACCGATGAGATTCCGCAGGAGTACATCTCGGGTGAGAACGTCCGACACAAGGTGGATGCCAACGGAGTGCCTGTCCTCGACGAGGCGGGGAATCCGATCCCTGTCGTCACCGTGAAGTTCCAGTCGACCGGTGGATTCGCCGGCGGCGTCTTCGGGCTGCAGACCCTGCGGCCCTCGGACTATGACACAACGGCGAAACTGCGCGGCTTGACGTTCGAGGCGGGGGAGCTTGCACCCGTGTTCGATGCGGACACCGCCGAGTACGTGCTCACCGTGCCGCAGGGCACCGAGTCTGTCGACTTCGATGCTGAGCCGTGGCTCCCCTCGGGACTGGTCAAGGTCGGCGACATTCTGATCGATGACGCGCAGCTTCGACGCGTGTCCCTGACGCCGGGAGAGCAGACGACCCTGACGATCAATGCGTTCGCGCAGGATCACACGACGTCGAAGGCCTACACCGTCCGTATTCGTGAGGCGTCGGCGACGTCGCTGAATGCGGAGCTGACGGCGACGACCCGGTGCGTCGCTGGCAAGGTCACCCTGGTGGCCACGATAACCGGAGCTGACGAGGTGCCGGTCGCGGCGGTGATCGAGACGCCGTTCGGGAAGAAGCCCCTCGCGTCGGTGGCCGCGGGTAAGAGCGTCTCGCAGGCGTTCTCGACTCGTCAGACCTCAGTAGATGCTGACACCGTCACGGCGGTCGTGACGGCCACGGTCGACGGCGAGGCCGTGACCGAGACGCTCACGGCTGAGTACACCTCAGTTTCCTGCCGGTGATCTGAGACGGCCGTCCTGTCGTCACCGGCAGGACGGCACCGGGCCGAAGCGCTACTGACCGATATTCATCTGTAAATAAAGGAGATCACCATGAAGACAGCACATGGCGTACGCGACCGCGTACGGCAGCGGCGCAGAGCGCTGGCTCTGACAGTAGGCGGAGCCCTGTTCGTGTCCGCGATCGTCACGCTGCCCGGCATTCCCGCCCTGGCGGCGGGGCCGAACCTCGTCGAGAATCCGGGCTTCGAGTCGGGCTCGACCGGCTGGTCAGCCGGCGGAGGAACGTTCGCGCTCAGCGACGACGCAGCGTCGGGCTCCCAGAGCGGTTTCCTGACGGCGCGCGGCAACTTCTGGGACGGGCTTCGAGGAAGTCTCGTCGAGCCTCTTGCGCACGACGGTGAGTATCGGGTGACGGCCAAGGTGAAGCACACGGCTGGCGCAGCCAGCGAACCGTTCGGATTCGCCTTCTGTCCGACCAGCGGCGGATGTATTGCCGCGGCCAACGGGATCAAGCAGGTGTCGCAAGACGGCTGGCAGACCTACACCGTAGATTTCGTGCCCGAGGAGTCCAGCTATTACACCGAGGCGAGCGCTTCGCTCGTCTTCAACCGTTTCCAGTTTGAGACCCCGTGGTCATCGACTGTGTCGTTCCAGCTGGATGATGTGAGTGTGGAGCGTCTGGACTCCCCGTCTGGCGTATTGCCTGACGGATCCTTCGAGAACGATGTCTTCGACGGCTGGTATGTCGTTGATGGCCGCGAGGGCCAGCTGAGCTTGAGCGAGCCGGGCGCTGAGTCCGATCACGCGCTGAAGATCGACGGCCGCACGCAGACGAACACTGGTCCAGCGACCGATGTCGACGGCAAGCTGGAGCATGGTGCAACGTACCGTCTCGCGGCTGACCTCCGCTACACCGGCGGCAACGCGACTCAGAATTTCGCCTTCACCCTGTGTGACGACGACTTCAGTTACGGCGTGTGCCAGAGCGCAGTCACGAAAACGGCGAACCAGGATGAGTGGACGAGCCTCGGCGGCGAGTTCGTTGCAGGCGCCTCGGCGGCGGCATGGAAGAATGCGTTCTTCGAGACCGAATGGAAAGAGACCCCGACGGAAGCCGATCTGGTCGACTTCGAGATCGACAACGTCTCGCTGGTGAAGACGAAGGATGCTCCCGACGACATCTCGCAGACCGACGTCGAGAGCGTCCAGACGAAGCCGGTCGGTGATCACAACCCGCTGATGGGGCACAAGTTCGGTGCCGACCCGCATCACGTCGTCTTCAACGATCGTCTCTACATCTACTCGACGAGCGACGACCAGCAGTACCGCACGGCGGAGAAGAAGGAGAACGGGCTGCCGGTGCGCGATGGCGGCTACGACCGGATCAATCACCTGAACGTGATCTCCACCGATGACATGGTGAACTGGGTCGATCACGGTGAGGTCCCCGTGGCGGGCCTCGACGGTGTCGCGAAATGGGCAGGCAACTCGTGGGCGCCCGCGGCTGTCTCTGCCGACTTCGACGGTGACGGCGAGGAAGAGGTCTATCTCTACTTCTGCAATGGCGGCTCAGGCACCGGCGTGATCGTCGGAGACTCGCCTGTCAGCGGCTGGGAGGACCCGAACGGCAAGATGCTCATCTCAGGTGGCAACCCGATTCAGTTCCCCAGCGGCATGTGGCTGTTCGACCCGGAGATCTTCATCGATGACGACGACCAGCCGTACCTGTACTTCGGTGGTAACTGGGACTTCGCTCAGGATCCGTACCACCCGAAGTCGACCCGTGTGGTCAAGCTCGACAAGAACGACCCGACCAAGCTCGCCGACCCGTCGGGTGCGGGAATCAAGGTCATCGATGGTCCTGGCATGTTCGAGGCGTCGTCGATGTTCAAGCGCGACGGCAAGTACTACTACTCGTACTCCTCGAACTTCAGTATCGGGAACTCGCAGTATGACGACAAGAAGATTCCGGGTCAGGAATATCCCGGTGGCGGCCAGATCGCGTACATGATGACCGATGACCCGATGGATCTCACCCGTGAGAAGTTCGCGGGCACGGCCTTCGCGTCGCACGGCAAGTGGTTCCCGGGTTCGGGTGGCAACAACCACTCGGACATGTTCGAGTTCAAGGGTAAGACGTACTTCACCTATCACACGCAGGTAGCCGGTCTTGCGTGGGGTAAGGCATTGAACGACAACAAGGTTGTCAATTACCGCAGTGTTCACCTCGATGAGGTGCACTTCAACGAGGACGGAACGATCAAAGAGGTCGAGGGCACGAACGCTGGCGTTGACCAGCTCAAGGACTTCGAGCCGTACCGCACGTTCGAAGCCGAGACTCTGGCTTGGCAGCTGGGTGTGCGGACCGAGGGGATCGACACACCCGGCGTGGAGTTCTCCAAGCACAACGGCGACGGCAACACCGTGCTGACGAACATCGATGACGGCGACTTCTCCGGAATCTCGCAGGTCGACTTTGGCGACGGCGCAGCCACCGTCACTGCACGGGTGAAGCCGCTTGTTGAGGGCACATCGATCGACGTTCGAATGGACTCCGAGACGGGCCCGATCGTGTCGACGATCAATGTGGACTCTCCGGTCGGGGAGTGGGGCGAGGTGAGTGCCGACGTATCCGGTGCCACCGGTGTGCACGACCTGTTCTTCGTGTTCAACGGCCCGGCGGACCAGCGACTGATCCAGGTTGACACCTGGGCCTTCACCGCCAGTGAGCAGGCCGCCGATGTGCTTTCCAGCTCGGCCACGACTCGTTGCGTGGCTGGCAAGGTCACACTCGTGACGAAGGTAAGCAACGTGAGCGATGAGCCCGCGACCGTTTCGGTCACCACCCCGTATGGAAACAAGACGAACGTCACACTGGCGGCGGGCAAGTCCGCCTCGCAGACGTTCTCGACCCGACTCGGCGATATCCCCGCCGGAGCGGTCTCGGCGCAGGCTGATGCCGGTGTGGCCGTGAGTGCGCAGTACCCCGCAGCAAGCTGCGGATAACGAAATGGATGCGGCGGCGGGGAAGCCCGTCGCCGCATCCGCGCACCGCGTGATGCGCCGTTCTGAAAGTTCGACAACTCATCGAAGGAGAAGTGTTGTTCCCCAAAACCTCACCCAGATCGTCTTGGCCCGCCATGGCCGAGATGACGTCCCGCCTGCGAGGCCGCGGCGCGCTGCGCCCACTCGCCTTCGCCAGCGCGGCAGCGGTCGCCGTCGGGCTCCTATTCGCCGTCGCGCCGTCGCAGGCTGCCGAGTCCTGGCAGCCGGATTCCGGCTATACGTCCACTGACAAGGGCGACGGTACCTACTCAGCGCCGCTGTTCAACGCGGACGTACCCGATGTATCGGTGGAGCGGATCCCCGCGTCGGAGAACGACGAAGCACGCGACATCTATTACATGATCAGCACCACCATGCACCTCAGTCCGGGCGCACCCATCATGAAGTCCTATGACCTTGTGAACTGGGAGATCGTCAACTATGTCTTCGACCGGGCCGATATCAGCGATTCCTTCTCACTGCGCAATGGGCAGACCTCGTACGGTCAGGGCCAGTGGGCATCATCCATCCGCTATCACGACGGCAAGTGGTACGTGGCTTTCAACACCAATAACCTCGGCGGCTCGTATCTCTATACGACAGATGACATCGACGAGGGCAGCTGGGATCGGGTGAAGCTGCCCGGCACGTATCACGACCCATCGCTGTTCTTCGATGTCGACGGGACCCCGTACATCTTCTATGGCTCGGGGTCGACGAGCGCGGTGCGCTTGAGCGCCGACTTCACAGAGGTGCTGGAGACCTACCCGCAGCTCATCCGCCCGGCCGACTACCCTGGAGCCCCCGTGAGCGGCCTCTTCGAGGGTGCCCAGGTCCAGTACATCGACGGCAAGTACTACATCGTCATCATCGCGTGGCCCTCGGGGCAAGGGCGTCAAGTCGTCCTGTTCCGCTCCGATCACCTGCTGGGGCGCTATGCGACCGACGACGGCAGCAATCCTTATGAGGCCAAAGGCGTGCTCAACTCGAACGGGTTCGCGCAGGGCAGCCTTGTACCCGTCGAGGACCACGGCGAGCTGAACTGGCACGGCTTCTTCTTCCGCGACACGTTCCCGATCGGTCGTGTCCCGGCGCTGATCCCCGCGACATGGGGCTCTGACGGGTGGCCGGTCTTCGGCAACGACGGCAGCGTTCCGGTGAACGGCGCTTTTGAGAAGCCGATCCGGCTCAGCCCGGAAGAAGAACTCTACGAGCGGCAGAAGAGCATCGTCGTATCGGACGACTTCGACAACGATGCTCCGCATCGCGCATACATGGACGAGGACTGGACGATACCAGAGGCACCGGCTGTCGATGAGTCATTGCTGGGCGTCGAGCTGATCGAGAACTCGGGATTCGAAGACGGTGACGCGGGATGGATCGTCAACGACACCGCCACCCTCGCGCCATCATCGGATGCTGCATCCGGCAGCGGCTCGCTTCAGATCACCGAGCGCGCCACGACAGGCTCCGGCCCCGCGCAGGATGTCAGCGGCAAGGTGCAGCACGATGTCACCTACGACATCTCCGCGAAGATCAAGTACGACAATCCTGAAAGCCCCGCGACCAAGCAGTTCTTCGTCACGGCGCGCTATGGCAGCAGCACCTTCACGAACCTTGCGAGTGTCACGGTCACCCGCGGACAGTGGGCGACGCTCTCGGGCAGTTTCACAGTCCCTGCTTCGCAGAGTCTCTCGTCGATGCGGATATTCATCGAGACGCCGTGGACCAGCAACGCCAACGCACAAGCTGCTCCGGACACTCATCTCATGGATTTCACCGTCGACGACATCTCGCTCCAGGGGCGCCCGGTCACCACAGAGCTGCCGCATCCGGACGAGATAGCGCCGAACGGGTCACGCCTTGCGCTGCCGTGGGAGTGGAATCACGCTCCCGACAACCGCTACTGGTCGCTCACTGACCGTGAGGGCTGGCTGCGCCTGACAGCAGGCAAGGTCGTCACGGGTGAGACCAAGCACTACAAGCTGGGCAACGACGATGACGCGACCTTCTTGGAAGAGGCGCGCAACACGCTGTCTCAGCGCACCTTCGGTCCGCGTCAATCGGCCGAGACCAAGCTCGACATCTCGGGGATGAAGGACGGAGATGTCGCCGGTCTTGCCGCGTACAACCGCGGGTTCTCGTATGCGGCCGTCAAGCGCGTCGACGGTGTCAACACTCTCGGCGTCGTCAACCGGGGGCAACCGTTCTCGGCGGTGATCGATCACGAAGCGGTCGAGACGTTCCTGCCGGGGACGACGGCCGATCTGGGCGACGCGACCGAGGTGCACCTGAAGGCGGACCTGGACTTCGCCAATCCCGTGGGCCAGTTGTGGACGACGTTCCACTACAGCCTGGACGGCGTGAGTTGGCACCAGTTGGGTGATCGGGTCGGACCGCAGACGCTCGACGGCACGCTCACGCACTTCATGGGCCATCGCGTCGGGCTGTTCCATTACGCAACGCAAGAGGCGGGTGGACACGTCGACTTCGACCATTACCTCCTCAGCGATACCCTCACCGCCCAGAACCAGCCGCTCGACAAGAGCGACCTCGACGCCGCGATCGCTTACGCGGCAACGCTCGACGCCGATCGGTATGCCGGCGACGAATGGGCGCAGCTGGAGGATCTGCTACAGGACGCGCGGGGCATCAGCGGCGCCACCGTGGGAACGCAGAACCAGATCGATGCGCCGGAGCGGGCGCTGAGTCTGCAACTGGCACGCCTCGGCGTGCTGGCTGTAAAGGAGCCAGAGCTGGACGTCTCGGCGGCGGCGACCACACGCTGTGTGGCCGGCAAATCCGTGCTGGTGATCAAGGTCACCAACGACGACGAGGTTCCTGTCGAGGCATCGATCACCACTGCTCACGGCACCAAGTCCGAGATTGCCGTCGCGTCCGGCAAATCGGTGTCGAGCGCTTTCACCACCAGAGCGGTCGATACTCCGGCGGCCAGCGCCGACGTGTCGGTGACGGCGGTCATTGATGGAAAGGAAGTGACAACAGTCGTCGACGCCAGCTACGACGCACGCAGCTGCGGCTGACACTCAACGGGGTGGTGAATCGTGTGACGGTCCGCCACCCCGTCGAATACTGCAAGACAGTCGCGAGTCGGTTGCAGCCGTGTCCGACGGCGGGAACGCGTCGGACAGTCGACCGTGCCGCACCTATGGCGCAGGCGTGGAATGAGGGTGCGCGTGCGATCTCGATCACTTCCGATCTTCGGTCTTGACGGACGCGTCATCTCCCAATACGGTAAGTGTGTTCCCGCTAACAGTTAGCGGGAACACGCCGCTCCACGCGATGGAACACACGAGGCAAGGACGCCCCGCAGTTCCTGCCCACGGCCTGAGAAGCGAACCCGACAGCCATCCGGCTGATCGCCGATTCGGCTCGGCGTAAGCCGACCGAGGAACTGGAGAACAACATGATGAACAGGGGAACCGCTGCGCGCTACGCAGCAGGCATCCTGGGCGGGCTGATGCTCGCCGGTGTCGGAACCGCGGCTTTCGCGGCGTACCCGGACGCTGACGACAGCGCCGATGTCGACGTCAATGTCGAGATCGCAGCTGTCGAGGACGGAGCGCTGAGCCTGACCGTCGCGAGTACCGAGACCACGCTGACCGAGACCGGTTCGACGGCCACGTACCGACAGTTCACCGGCGCCTTGCCGAACGTGACGGTCACCGACACCCGTGACGCCGCTCCCGCTGGCGTCTACTGGTACGTCACCGGTCAGGCAGGCAACTTCGTCGGCGACGCCGGCCAGGCCGACATCACCCCCGATCACCTTGGGTGGAGCCCCGAGGTGATCACCGCGAACGACGGCGAGGTTGCACCGGGTGACGTCGTCGACACCGCGCTCGACACAGGTGAGAACAACGTCGGTCTCGCCGGCGAGGAGTTGCTCTACCTCGCACTCGATTCCGCCGAGGCGCAGGCGGCGAACGGCCAGTGGACGGCGAATGCCGACCTCGTGCTGAAGAGTGCTGTGGATGTCGCCCCGGGTGCCTACACCTCGCTGCTGACCCTGTCGCTGTTCGAGGACACGTTCTGACCGGGACTGTCTGAGGATGCCGGACATCCTGAGCAAGACTGGGGATAGTCTTCTGAAATCTGGGGCCGAGCACG
>JBEBSN010000008.1:0-49867 GCA_040394295.1 Microbacterium sp. | reverse complement strand
AGTCCTGTCCGCCGTGTCTGGAAGTCCTTTGATCTGATCCGTCGCCTCCGCGCTCATCATCTGCGCGCTGACCCGACGATCGCCGACCCACACGGCCCGCATCCCGCTCTTTCGCTTCAGCGTTGACGCTTCCATAGCTCAGCGCGGCAGAACTCGTGACCCGCAGAGGATGCGTCGGAGTCAGTGCACCCGCACACACTCCGGAGATTTCCATGCATGCACCCATCGCTTCCGCCGCGGTCACGCTCGACCGAGTCACGTTCGCCTGGCCAGACGGCTCAATCGCCCTCAACCAGGTGTCAGGCGCCTTCAGCACCGGACGCACCGGCCTCGTCGGCCGAAACGGCTCGGGCAAATCGACACTGCTGCGTCTTATCGCGGGGGCGCTCGAGCCCACGGCGGGCGCTGTCCTGACCACCGCCGAGGTGGCCTACCTGCCTCAGCAGCTGACCCTCGACGTCGAACGCCGCGTCGCGGAACTGCTCGGCATCGCTACCACTCTCGATGCCGTTCGCGCCATCGAATCCGGTGATGTCGACCCGGCTCACTTCGACACGGTCGGCGACGATTGGGACATCGAAGCTCGCGCCCAGGCATCCCTCAGCGAAGCAGGGCTTGACCCGTCGTTCCTCTACCGCACCGTGGGTGAGCTGTCAGGCGGCGAGACGGTGCTCGTCGCGATCGCAGGCATCCGCCTTCGACGTGCACCCATCACCCTTCTCGACGAACCCACCAACAACCTCGATCGCGACGCCCGCGCGAAACTGGCGGACATGGTGCGCTCATGGAAGGGCACTCTCATCGTCGTCAGTCATGACGTGTCGCTTCTGGAACTGATGGATGACACTGCCGAGCTCTACGCACACGAGTTGACCGTGTTCGGCGGCCCGTATTCCGAATGGCGCGCCTGGCTCGATGCCGAGCAGGATGCCGCGAAGCGAGGTGAGCGCGATGCCAAGCAGGCGCTGAAGAAGGAGAAGAGACAGCGCATCGAGGCCGAGACGAAACTCGCCGGTCGCGCGCGCGTGGCGAACAAAGCGTTCGTTGAGAAGCGCGTGCCCAAGATCATCGCGAACGGGCGCAAGATGGCGGCTCAGGTTTCGGCAGGGCGGCTGCGCACCGAGGTCGCCGAGAAGGAGGGCATCGCCCGTGACGCGCTGGACGAGGCAGGTCGGCGCATCCGGGATGACATGACGATGAAGATCCAGCTTCCAGATCCTGGTGTGTCTGCGTCTCGCCGCATCGCGACGTTCAGCGATCCGGAGCACACCTGGGTCATGCAGGGGCCAGAGCGCGTGGCGGTGATCGGTCGAAACGGCGCAGGCAAGACGACACTGCTGCAGCGGCTGGTCGCTTCGGGCGCTCACGAATCGTCGGAGGTCGGTTCGCCCGGGCGCCATGCGTCAATGCCGTGCGATCATGCGAGCAGTCAGGCGGTGGGTATCGATGCGGTCGCGCACACCGACCGCATCGGCTACCTGCCCCAGCGGATCGACGGTCTCGACGATTCTCGATCGGTGATCGAGAACATCGCCGATGCCGCACCGTCGATCCCCGAGAAGGAGTTGCGCAACAGGCTCGCACGATTCCTCATCCGCGGTGGCACGGCAGATCGCCCGATCGCCTCCCTCTCCGGGGGCGAACGCTTTCGCGTCGCTCTTGCGAAGATGCTCCTCGCCGACCCTGCCCCTCACCTCGTCGTGCTCGACGAGCCGACGAACAACCTCGACATCGATACGGTCGATCAGCTTGTCGACGCGCTGCGCGCCTATCGCGGCGCTGTGCTCGTCGTCAGCCACGACGATGCCTTTCTGGCCAGGTTGGACCTCGATCTCACCCTCGAGATCGACGCCGATGGGATGCTGCGCGAGCAGGACAGGAGTTGATCGCGGCAGCATCACACAGCGCTCACCATCGGGTCGCGTTGGCGGCGCCCCGTGCGCCGACCCGATGTCGGCGAGGGCCACGGCTACCCGGAAGGCGCCGGCGAAGCCGTCGTGATCGATCGGCTGTCGGTCGGTGACGACGTGTGGGGGTTCGGGGTGGCTTCGGGAAGTCCCCCAGGAACACCGGAGAAGCGGCTGTCCCGACTGGGCACTGACGGGCCGGGCGTGACCGTTGGAACGGACACCTTCGTCAGCCCCGGTTTCGTGGCGCAGTCGCTGCTCGTGGAACCGTCGCCGCAGGCGTGCGCCGACGCGCAATGGGCCGACGATGTCTTTCCCGACAGTTCTGTGATCACAGCACCGCTCGGCGCGGACGCGGGCTATGCCGTCATCGATCACGCACTGAGCGCTCGGGGCGATGACCGACAGATCTCGGTGGTGGACGCCGCCAGCGGTGAAGTCCTCGCTTCGAACCCGGCTGAAGCGGGCCTCGTCGATGCCGCGACGGCGCCATCAGGCCAGTCCGTCGTCGTGATCGATCGATTCCTTCCCGGAGTACTGCCCAACTGGACGACGACGCCCGTCACCTCGACATTGTTGCTCGTCTCCGAGGACGGTGCGATGCGCGAGATCGTGCTCGCCCCGCACGGTTGGCTGGGGCTGCCATGGTGATGGGCTGAAAGCCGCCGCGGGAAGCGGAACCGGTCGGCTTTCTCTCTGGCCACGGTCAGGTGGCTACGGCAGGATCGAAGAATGAAACAGCTCATCCGCCCCAGACGAGGCCGCATCGTCGCCGGTGTGTGCCGCGCCATCGCCGAGCGCTTCGGCTGGAACGTCACCCTCGTACGCCTCCTCACTCTCCTCGCCGTCGTGTTCGCGGGTCTGTCCCTGTGGGTGTACATCGTGCTCTGGATCCTCATTCCCCGCGAAAACTGACTCCGCCTCATTCGTACGTCTGCCGCGAGTCGAGGCGGATGTCCGTACCCCGGGAGATGATGGATCGATGAGCGACGTGCTCGACCGTTTCACCCCGGCCACACAAGACTGGTTCCGGGGCGCTTTCCCTGCGCCCACGAACGCACAGGCCGGAGCGTGGGAAGCGATCTCCGCCGGAAAACACGCGCTGGTGGTCGCACCGACCGGGTCGGGCAAGACCCTCTCGGCGTTCCTCTGGGCGATCGACAGCGTCTTCCGCGAGCGGGCAGACGTCGCAACTCCATCGGCAGACTCGCGAGCCCCCAAGGACGACGCCCGCACCCGCATCCTCTACATCTCGCCGTTGAAGGCGCTCGGCGTCGACGTCGAGCGCAATCTCCGCTCTCCCCTCGTCGGTATCGGGCAGTCCGCTCGTCGGCTGGGGATCGCAGCGCCGTCGGTGAGCGTTGGCGTCCGATCCGGCGACACCACCTCCGGCGATCGCCGACGACTGGTCTCCGATCCGCCCGACATCCTCATCACGACTCCTGAGTCGCTGTACCTGATGCTCACAAGTCGCGCGGGCGAGACGCTGCGAGGCGTGCACACCGTCATCATCGACGAGGTGCACGCGGTAGCGGCGACCAAACGCGGTGCCCATCTCGCCGTGAGTCTCGAACGGCTGGATGCCCTGCGCCGCTCTGCCAGCGCCGCCCAGCCTGCCCAGCGCATCGGCCTGTCGGCCACGGTTCGCCCGATCGACGAAGTCGCCCGCTTCCTCGGCGGCACCGCGCCCGTTGAGATCGTCGCGCCGCGAGCATCCAAGACCTTCGATCTCAGCGTCGTCGTGCCGATGGACGACATGACGAACCCGCCACCGCCGCCGGGCGTCTCCGGCGACGCTGACGACGCCGAATACACCGAGGTGACCGGTTCGGTGTGGCCGCATGTCGAAGAGGCGATCGTCGACCGCATCCTGCAGAACAACTCGACGATCGTGTTCTCGAACTCCCGCCGCCTCGCTGAGCGTCTGACCGGCCGGCTCAACGAGATCTATGCGGAACGGATCGGGGTGCCCGTCCCCGAGCCCGCCGGTCCACCGGCGGCGATGATGGCGCAGGCAGGCTCCACGGCTGGAGCAGACCCGGTGCTCGCCAAAGCGCACCATGGCTCGGTCTCGAAAGAGCAGCGGGCGCTTGTCGAAGAAGAGCTGAAATCCGGCGTCCTGCGCTGCGTCGTCGCCACCAGCAGTCTCGAACTCGGCATCGACATGGGCGCCGTCGATCTGGTCATTCAGGTCGAAGCACCTCCCTCTGCGGCCTCCGGGCTCCAGCGCGTCGGACGCGCCGGCCACCAGGTCGGGGAGATCAGCCGAGCAGCGCTCTTCCCCAAGCATCGAGGCGACGTGCTCCACACGGCCATCGTCACCGAGCGCATGCTGGCGGGGAAGATCGAAGCGATCCAGGTGCCCCGCAACCCTCTCGACATCCTCGCCCAGCAGACAGTCGCCGCCTGCGCGCTCGGCGCGATCAGCGTCGAAGAATGGTTCGACACGGTGCGGCGATGCGCACCGTTCCAGGCCCTGCCCCGCTCGGCATACGAAGCGACGCTCGACCTGCTCGCGGGCCGGTTCCCCTCGGACGAGTTCGCCGAGCTCAGACCGCGCCTCGTCTGGGACAGGGACGCGGGAACGCTGACCGGCCGCCCAGGGGCGCAACGCATCGCCGTCACGAGCGGCGGAACGATCCCCGACCGCGGGCTCTTCGGCGTCTTCGTCGCTGGAGAGGGCGCAGGGCGCCGGGTCGGCGAACTCGACGAGGAGATGGTCTATGAATCACGCGTGGGTGATGTGTTCACCCTCGGTACCACGAGTTGGCGGATCGCCGAGATCACACATGACCGCGTCAATGTCCTTCCCGCCTACGGGCAGCCCGGAAAAGTACCGTTCTGGCACGGCGACGGCATCGGCCGTCCCTACGAACTCGGCGAGGCGCTCGGCGCATTCTCGCGAGAGGTCGACGCAGCATCTCCCGAGAAGGCCGAGCAGCGACTGATCGAGGCAGGTCTGGACGAACAGGCTCGGACGAACCTGCTGGCGCATCTGAAAGAACAGCGCGAAGCGACGGGCACTCTGCCGACCGACCGAAACCTCACCGTCGAGCGCGGACGCGACGAGGTCGGCGACTGGCGCATCATCCTTCATTCTCCATACGGCATGAAAGTGCACGCGCCGTGGGCGTTGGCGATCAACGCGCGGGTTCGTGAGCGCCTGGGCGTCGAAGGCTCTGCCGTGGCCAGCGACGACGGCATCATCGCCCGAATCCCGGATGCCGATGCAGAGCCCCCAGGAGCCGAGCTGTTCGTCTTCGAGGCCGACGAGATGGAGCATCTGGTCACTTCCGAGGTCGGCGGGTCTGCGCTGTTCGCGTCCCGGTTCCGCGAGTGCGCGGCGCGCGCACTGCTGATGCCGCGGATGAATCCGAACAAGCGCACGCCGCTCTGGCAGCAGCGCCAGCGATCGGCGCAACTGCTGGAGGTCGCCCGGCGTCACCCCACGTTCCCGGTGATCCTCGAGACCCTGCGCGAAGTGCTGCAGGATGTCTACGACCTGCCGTCGTTGCGGAGGCTCACGACCGCGATCGCCGAGCGAAAGGTGCGGCTGGTCGAAACCGAACCCGCGCAGCCGTCGCCCTACGCGCGCGACCTGCTCTTCGGCTACGTCGGCGCCTTCATGTACGAAGGCGATTCTCCTCTCGCCGAACGCCGGGCCGCCGCGCTGTCTGTCGATCCTGCCCTCCTCGGCGAACTGCTCGGCACGGTCGAGCTGCGTGAGCTTCTGGACCCCGACGTGATCGCACAGTTCGAACGCGAGGCGCAGCGCCTTGATCTTGAGCGTCACGTCCGCGGGATCGAAGGCGTCGCCGATCTGCTGCGCACCCTGGGCCCGCTCGATGCCGCCGAGGTCGCCGAGCGGCTGGAGGCCGAAGGTGACGAACCGCAGATCACGACGGCACAGGTTCATCTCGACGCGCTGATCGCCGCACGCCGCGCCATCCCGGTCACGATCGCCGGCGTTCCCAGGGTCGCCGCGATCGAAGACGCCGGGCGCCTGCGCGATGCGCTCGGGGTCGCACTTCCCACCGGAATCCCCGTGGCCTTCCTCGAACCGCTCGACGACCCACTCGGCGACGTCATCTCTCGGCATGCGCGCACGCGCGGGCCCTTCACCACACACGCTGTGGCCGCGCGGTTCGGAATCGGCGCCGCCGTCGCGCGTCACGCGCTGCAGCGACTCGAGCACAGCGGGCGAGTGACGAGCGGAATCTTCCTGCCTGACGCAGCGGGAACCGATGCCGCCGAGAACGAATGGTGCGACACCGAGGTGCTGCGGCGGCTGCGGATGCGCTCGCTCGCTGCGATCCGCGGCAGCGTCGAACCCGTCGCCCCAGAGGCATATGCGCGCTTCCTGCCGGATTGGCAGCATCTGACCCGACCGCTCGAGGGTGTGGACGGCGTGCTCGCGGTCATCGAGCAGTTCGCCGGAGTTCCCATTCCCGCAAGCGCGTGGGAATCGCTGGTGCTGCCCTCCCGCGTCCGCGACTATGCGCCGGCTCTGTTAGACGAACTCACCGCCAGCGGAGAGGTGATCTGGTCAGGCCACGGAACGCTGCCCGGACGCGACGGCTGGGTGTCGCTTCATCCGTCCGAGCTGGCCCCCTTCACCCTCCCGGAGCCCGAAGACGAACTCGCGCCGCAATCGCTCGAAGCTCAGCTGGTGGCGGCGCTCTGCGACGGGGGTGCGTATTTCGCAGCTCAGTTGAAGGCTATGACGGGCGCCGAGAACGAGCAGTCCGTTCTCGAAGCTCTGTGGAACCTCACGTGGATGGGCCGCGTCACCAACGACACCTTCTCCCCCGTGCGCCAACTGCTCGCAGGCGGGTCGCAAGCGCATAAGTCCGTACGGCGCGCACCGCGCACGCGCACGTTCCGCGGTGTCTCGTTCAGCGGTCAGCCCGCGCGACCAGCGGCCAGCACCGGACGCTGGTCGGCCCTGCCACAGGCAGAGGCGGACCCCGCCCGCCGTGCGACCGTTGCCGCGGGGCTCCTCCTAGACCGCTACGGCGTCGTCACTCGCGGGGCTGTTCAGGCCGAGGGTGTGCCGGGCGGTTTCGCCCAGACCTATCGGGTCCTCGCAGGCTTCGAACAAGCGGGGCACTGCCGCCGAGGGTACGTGATCGAGAAGCTGGGGGCCGCACAGTTCGCCGCATCCGGCACCGTCGACCGACTGCGTACGTTCGCCAACGTCGCCGACCCCGCTCCGCTCCATGCCGTCACACTCGCCGCAACCGACCCCGCGAACCCCTACGGGGCAGCCCTCGGGTGGCCCAAACGTGATGGGGTCTCGCATCGCCCAGGCCGCAAGGCGGGCGGACTGGTCGTACTCGTCGACGGCGAACTCGTGCTCTACCTCGAGCGGGGCGGGCGCACGGTGCTCGCTTTCGTCGACGACCCGGAGGTGCTACGCGCTGCAGCATCCGATCTGGGCGCCACGTCGCGCGCGCGGCGTCTTGACACGCTCACCGTCGAGAAGATCAACGGCGAGCCGATCTATGGCACACCTCTGGCCACGGCGTTACAAGAAGCCGGGTTCGTCGCCACCCCGCGCGGCTTCACTCTGCGCAAGGCGCTGTGATGTCGGCGTTGCGGCCGTCAGCGCCGACCATCTGATTGACTTATGCCGATGATTCGAGAATTCTTCGCCGGGGTGGGCACGCTACTGCGCGGCTTCCGCATGTGGAAGTCGCACACGAAACTGATGGCGCTCGGCCTGATTCCCGCGTTCATCGCCTGGGCCGTGCTGCTCGCTGCCGTGATCCCGCTGCTGATCTGGCTCGGCCCGATCGTGGACTGGATGACGCCGTTCGCCGACGGTTGGAGCGAACCGTGGCAGGGACTGCTGCGATTCGGACTCGGTGGCGTGGTCGTCATCGCCTCGCTCGCGCTGGCCGCCGCCGTGTTCACTGCGTTGACCCTCACCATCGGCGACCCGTTCTACCAACGGATCTGGCGCGGCGTCGAACGCTCGCTCGGTGAGGAACCCACCGGTGAGACGGGCTTCTGGTCGACGGTCGGCGAAGGCGTGCGGCTCGTCGTCTTCGGTATCCTCATCGCACTGCTCACCTTGCTGATCGGCTTCGTCCCCGTGATCGGCGGAATCGCCGCATCAGTCGTCGGCGTTCTGCTGAACGGCCGGCTCCTCGCACGCGAACTCACCGGACGAGCATTCGACGCACGTGGGCTCACCGGCTATTCGAGATCGGGGATGCTGCGCGCCGGGCGCGCCCGCGTCGTCGGCTTCGGGGTGGCGACGCAGTTGTGCTTCCTCGTGCCGCTCGGGGCGATCATCGCGATGCCCGCTGCGGTCGCAGGCTCGACCCTCCTCGCACACGAGCTGCGCAGCAGAGCTTCAGCCTCACCCGCATCGCCCGCGCTGCCTGGGGCGCCGACCATATCGCCCGATGCCTGAGGGCGACACCATCTTTCGCGCGGCACGCCGCCTGGACACGGCGCTCGCCGGGCACGACGTCACACGATTCGATCTGCGGGTACCCGCATTTGCGACCGCCGACCTGACCGGCCAGCGCGTCCACGGCGTCGCGGCTCGGGGCAAGCACCTGCTGATGCGCATCGGTGATCAGACGCTGCATTCGCATCTGCGCATGGACGGCGCGTGGCTGCTCTATCGCACCGGCGCCAAGTGGCGTCATCCGGCGTTCAAAGTGCGCGCGGTCGTCGGCACGGACACCGACGATGCCGTCGGCGTCGATATCGCTGAAGTGCAGCTGCTGCCCACGCGCGACGAAGCTCAGCTGCTCGCACATCTCGGTCCAGATCCGCTGGCCGAAGACTGGGATCCGGTTGAAGCGGCGCGCCGGATCGAGGCTGATCCGCGCAGCATCCACGTCGCTCTGCTCGATCAGCGAAACGTCGCAGGATTCGGCAACGAATATGCCGCAGAACTGCTGTTTCTGCGCGGGCTCCTCCCGACGACTCCGGCCGCGGATGTCGATGCGAGAGCACTGCTCGATCTCGGAGCACGCACCATTCGCGCCAACCGCGACCGCGCCGACCGCACCTTCACAGGCGTGAATCGCAGAGGGCAGACGACCTGGGTGTACTCCCGCGCGAACCGCCCGTGCCGACGCTGCGGCACGCTGATCAAGCGCGGAGAACAGGGCGCTGACCCCACGCGCGAGCGCATCACCTTCTGGTGTCCGTCATGCCAGAGTTCTCCCTCCTGAGCCTCGCAGAGGACAGCATCCCCTTTCGGGAATGAAACACGCCCGCTCGTGGTTGTTGATATATCCGGGAGTCTCCGGACACGGGAGGAATCGTGGGAAAGAACTACATCGACATCGAAGACGACCAGGGCAAGGCGCTGCGTTACCGCAAGCACGTCAACGGCCGTGGGCTGATCGCGCACGGCGCGAAAGTACACCCGAAGGCTGTTATCGAGGCCGGTGCGTATGTCGAACCTGGAGCACGCGTAGGCGCGGGCGCGAAGGTCATCCGCGGCGCATGGGTCGAACCCGACGCCGTGATCGGTGAGAACGCGTACATCGATGCGCACGCGCACATCGGACAGGGTGCGGCCGTCGGCGACGGCGCACACATCGGAGTCCGCACAGATGTGGGAGCCGGAGCGCGCATCGCGCGTGGGGCACGCATCGGCGATGACGAGACGGTCGCCGCGGGCCTGCGGATAGCCACAGACGGCAAGGGCCTTTGGCTCGCCGCCTGAAGAGGTAGCGACCTATTCGAGCGCGCGACGAATGAGGATTGAAGCGGTCTCGACGACCACGACCATCGCGACGATCACGAGAACGTAGGCGAGTACCTCGTCGAAGTGGCGGCCCTGCAGCGCATTCAGGAGCAGGAAGCCGATACCACCGGCACCGACGATGCCCAACAGCGTCGCCGAGCGGATGTTCTGCTCGAGCAGATACATCAGGTGACTGACCATCGCCGGCACTGACATCGGCACCGTCGATGAGAAGAAGACCTGAGCACGCGTGCCGCCCGTCGCTGCAAGTGCTCGTTCCGGACCGTTGGGCACTTCTTCCATCGAGTCACCGATGAGCTTCGCGAGAAGTCCGACGCCGCCGATGCCGAGTGCGAGCGCGCCGGCCTGCGGCCCGATGCCGGCCGCGATGATGAACAGGATCGCCACGACGAGGTCAGGGATCGCCCGAATCGCGAGCGCGATCCCGCGGAACGTGTTGCGGATCCAACTGTTCGGCGCGACGTTGCGCGCCGACAGCGGTCCGACCACGGCCGAGATGACCGCACCCATCAGCGTCGCCGCGAACGCGATCTGAATGGTCGTGATCACGGCTCCCAACACGTCATCCCAGCCGCGGCTGCCGAAGTGCGGCGGCCAGATCGCGCGGTCGCGTGCCGGATCGACGATCTCGTTCCACGATGGTGCGAAGATCTTGGTGACATCGGGAGCCGTGTAGATGAAGGCGCCGATCACGACGAGGATGCCGATCCAAGCCCACACAGCGTTGGTGGTGCGCGCGCGGTCCCACGGGCGCTGCATGGCCGCCTCGAGGCGCGCGTTGCGCTCCGTCGTCCGGATCGTGCCGGTGCTCGTCACGCGCTCGTTCTCCGCCTTCGTGCGTGCGACAGCACGCGCGACGGTGTCTGGGAGCCCCCTTCCCGTCGGTCGGACACCCAGCAGACGCGTGCGCAGAAGTGACGAGACGATCTCGAACAGCACACACAGCACGATGATGATGATCACAAGCGGAATGACTCGACGCATGCCTGCGGGTCCGCCGTGCAGCGCCCCGTCGAGCTCGTAGCCGACACCGATGACGCCGACCACGCCGAGGATGACCGTGCCGCGCAGGTTGATGTCGGCGCGGTGCAACGCGACCGCCACCCACGCGGGAAGCACCTGCGGCACGACCGCCGACCAGAACTCCTGCGCCTTCGACCCTCCGGCGGAGCGAACCGCAAGACGCGGCCCTTCGTCGATCTGCTCGATGGCGTCGGCGAACATCTTCGAGATCATGCCGACGGAGTGCAGCCCGATGGCCACGATCGCGGGGAGCATCCCGGAGTTGAACCACAGGAATGCGAAGATCACGACGAAGACGACGTCGGGGATGGCTCGGGCGACGACTCCGATGCCGCGGCAGACCGCGAGCACCGCGATATGCGGGCTGGTGTTCCGGGCGGCGCCGTATGCAACAGGAACCGAGAGCACCGCGGCGAGCGCTGTCCCCGCCACGACCAGAGCGAGCGTGATCACGATCGTGAGGAACATCTCCCAGATCGGCTCGAAGCCGACCCAGGTCGTGGTGTAGAGCTTGGCGCCCCCCGCGCCCACCTCAGCCGTGACCTCCCAGCCCGGCCACTGCATCGGCAGCGCCATACCGAGGAAGCGGGAGATATTGGTCCCCGTCGTCTCCAGACTTTTGAGGCTGTAGTCGAGGCCGATGAATGACCAGACCCCGAGCGCGAGGATGGCGATGATGACGCCGTAGGAGACGACGCTCGACAGCCGCGGCGCCGGATGCGGGACTCGTGCGATCCGCTCGGCAAGGGTGTCAGCGACAGGTCGCTCAACGTGCGTGGTCACGCTGGTTCCTCGTTCGCGAAATCTTCGGCGCGGCGTTCCCGAGTCGCCGCGCGCTGCATCTCACGGCTGAGCACCTGCTCGCGCGCCTCGGCGAGTTCGTCTTCGAGTGCCGCGATCTCGCTGGGGGTGGTGGCCACGCGGCCGTAGATCTCCATGACCTCTTCGCGGCTGAGTGCTTCCGTATGCGTGTCGAGGACGACCTCTCCCGCGCGGAGGCCGACGATTCGATCTCCCCAGCTCAACGCGAGATCGACCTGGTGCAATGAACAGATCACCGTCAGCGAGCGTTCTGCGGCGATCTCGCGAATCAACGACATGACCTGACCGCTCGATTCCGGGTCGAGAGACGCCACCGGTTCGTCGGCGAGGAGGATCTCCGGGTCCTGCATGAGCGCACGGGCGATGGCCACGCGCTGCTGCTGACCACCCGAGAGCGTGTCAGCTCTCTTGTAGGCGAAGTCGAGGAGTCCCACGCGGTCGAGGTGTCCGAGCGCCTTTTGCCGCAGTACCCGGGGATAGGAGAGGATGCCGACACGCGGGCCTCGCAATGTGGACAGTCCGCCGGTCAGCACGTTCTCGAGCACGGTCACGGCGCCGACGAGTTCGAACTGTTGGAAGATGAAGCCGATGCGGCCGCACAGGGCGCGCAGTGCCTGCCCGCGCAACCCGTTGACGGATCGTCCGAGCGAGACCACTTCACCCGCAGAGGCGATCTCCAAGCCGTTCACGTGACGCAGGAGCGTCGATTTACCTGACCCTGACAGGCCGAGCAGGACGACGATCTCGCCAGGGAAGACAGACAGCGACACCCCCGAGAGAGCCGGCCCGGTGGCTCCGGGATACATCTTCGTCAGATCGGTGATCCGGACGGCGGGGGTGTCGCTGTTCGTCATATCAACTGCTCCTGGCTATGAGATCGTCGGTCAGAGGTCGGATCAGGCCCGGCAGGCCTCGACCTCGTCTGCGATCTCGCTGCAAAGCGTGCGGATCAGGTCGTAGTAGGCGTCGTCGACAGCGCCGAATCCGAACCAGCCCGTGGTGAGGAACTCGTTCAGCTCGACACCCGCGTCGGTGAGGTCTGACTGGGTGCTGTCGGCGAGGGCGTCGACCAACTGGTCCTGCACGTCCTGCGGCAGGGCCGCCTGCATGACGATAGGAGCGGCGGGAACCTGCACGCGCGTGACCTCTTCAAGCTCACCGGACTCGATCAGCGGGTCAGCGTCGATGTCTTGAGCGAAACCGACCTGGCAGTCTGTGCCCTCGGCGACCTTCTTGGCGTTGAGGTCGTGCTCTTCACCGAAGACGCGGTTGTCGTCCGCGACGGTCACGCCCACTTCGAGAAGACCGCCCATCGGAACGGCGAAGCCGGAGGTGGAGGTCGGGTTGACGAAGCAGACCGGCTGATCGGCGAAGTCCTCGAGTGAGGTCACCTCGCTCGCAGCCGGGTTCTTCACTGCGACGGAGAAGTAACCGGGCTCTGCGCCCTCCTGGGTGATCTGTGCACCGATGGGCACGATGTCGGCGCCGGCATTCTGCGCCTGGTAGTACGTGAACGCAGAGATCTGAGCGATGTCGATCTGGTCGGCGGCAAGACCTTGCACGACCGCCGTGTAGTCGGTCGCCTGGAAGAACTCGACCTCCTTGCCGGTGATCTCCGAGATCCAGTCGGCGATGGGCTGTGCATCCTGATCAGCCCCCTCATGGTCGGGAAGCACCGCGAACACGAGTGTGTCTGAGTTTCCTGACGCGTAGGTTCCGTCGGTGGTGCCTTCTCCGGTCGCGGAGTCGGCGGGCGTCGAGGCGCACGCCGCAAGGCCGAAGGCGAGCGTGAGACCGGCGGCGATCGCGAGAGCGCGCTTCACAGTGGACTGCATAGGAAAACCCTTTCGAAAGGTGCGGGGTGCAGGGTGCGATATCGGCAGGACGGCCGACGAAGCAAGCTAAGGCCGCGCTGTCGACCAACGCGGGGCGAGTTGCTGACCCAGCCGTGAACGCGTCGTGAATTCCCGTGGCGCGAGTAGCCTGAAGCCATGGCTCATTCCGGCAGATCCAGACAACGCGCGGCTCTGGGCGGACCGGCGCGCTCGAAACGCAAGACCAAGCAAGCGCCCAACAAGCCCGCGAAGAAAACGCCCGACGCTGCGCCGCCGCAATCGACCCCGGCTCCCGAGCCGCGCTCCTTTCGTCTCGGCGCCGTTCCTGGGGCCACTCCGGGCAAATGGATCGACACGTGGAAGCAGCGCATGCCCCACGTCGCGCTGGAACTCGTCCCGATCGAGAAGGCGACGCAACGCGCGTCCATCGACGAGTTGGATGCGGCGCTCGTCCGGCTGCCTCTCACCGATGAGAGCCTTCACCTGATCGCGCTCTACGACGAAGTGCCGGTGGTCGTGGCATCCGCAGAATCACACCTGATGGCGGTGGATCATCTGACGGCGGACGACCTCGTCGGCGAGACGCTGATCACCCCGCTCGACGACGTGCTCGGCCCGCTCGATCTCCCGACCGTCGCACCGAACTTCTCTCCCCTCAAGACCACGGCGGATGCTATCGCCACTGCCGCCACGGGCGTCGGCATCGTCGTGGTGCCGATGTCGCTGGCGCGGTTGCACCAGCGCAAGGACGTCGACTCTCGTCCGCTTATCGCGGGTCCGACGTCTTCAGTGGCACTGGCGTGGCCTCGCGCGCGCACGACCGAAGACATCGAGGTGTTCGTCGGGATCGTCCGGGGCCGCACCGCCAATTCGTCGCGATGAACCTGAGCGGCTGCGTCGACTGGAACGCCGATCGCTGAGCCTGTCGAAGCGCACGGCCGTCGACAGGCTCAGGACCGGGTCGAACCGACTACACCAGTACCGGCACCTCTACGCGAAGGTCTTCGCCTTCTGCGTCCACTCGAACCGCGCCGCCGTCGACGAGCGTGCCGGCGACCAGCAGATCGGCGATGCGGTCATCGACCTCGCGCTGGATCAGCCGGCGCAGCGGCCGCGCACCGTATTCAGGCTCGTAGCCGTGTGCGCCCAGCCACTCGACTGCGGCATCTGTGACGTCGAAAGTGATCGAACGTTCCGCGAGGCGAACCGAAGTCTCCCCCAGCATCAGCCGAACGATCCGCGCGATCTGCTGCGGCGTCAGCTTCTGGAACAGCACGATCTCATCGATGCGGTTCAGGAACTCGGGCCGCATCGCCTCACGAAGCTTGCCCATCACGCGATCGCGGAGATCCTTCATCGACGAGAATCCGTTGGCGGCGGCATCCTGCGATGCGACGAAGCCGAGGGCGCCCGAACGTGAGGCGAGGAACTCTGACCCGATGTTCGAGGTCATCACGATGACCGTGTTGCGGAAGTCGACGGTGCGTCCCTGACCGTCGGTCAGGCGTCCGTCATCGAGCACCTGCAGCAGCAGATTGAACACATCGGGGTGTGCTTTCTCGATCTCATCGAACAGCACGATCGAGTACGGGTTGCGCCGAACACGCTCGGTGAGCTGCCCGGCCTCGTCGTAGCCGACGTATCCAGGAGGAGCACCGACCAGACGCGAGACGGTGTGCCGTTCGCCGAACTCGCTCATGTCGAAGCGGATCACGGCACTCTCGTCATCGAACAGCCGGTCGGCGAGAGCCTTCGCCAGCTCGGTCTTGCCCACGCCCGTCGGGCCGAGGAACAGGAACGATCCCACCGGACGCCGAGCGTCACCCATACCGGTGCGGCTACGGCGGACGGCACGTGAGACTGCGGCCACCGCATCTTCCTGTCCGATCACCCGCGCGTGCAGTTCGGTTTCGAGGTCGGCGAGGCGTTCGCGCTCGCCCTCGGTGAGCCGGCTGGCGGGGATGCCCGTCGCCCTGGCGATCACCTCGGCGATCTCACGCTCGTCGACGACGGCGTCCGCGCTCTCTGTGCGGCCTGAGGTGACCTGATCGATCCGCCCCTGGACGGTCATGATCTCGTCTCGGAGACTCGACGCCTCTTCGTACCGCTCGGCTGTCACCGCGGCGTTCTTGCGTGCCTCGAGATCGGCCAGCTCTGCCAGCAGCGCTGAGGCGTCTGCGGGCAGCCCGAGCTTCAGCCTGAGCCGCGCGCCGGCTTGATCGATCAGGTCGATGGCCTTGTCGGGAAGCACGCGGTCGGGCAGGTAGCGGTCGCTCATGGTTACGGCCGCGCGCAGCGCAGCGTCTGTGTAGCTCACGCTGTGGTGCTCTTGATACGCGTCCTTCAGGCCTTCCAGAATGCGCACGGCATCCTCGATCTGCGGCTCGTCGACCTTCACCGGCTGGAACCGACGCTCCAGCGCCGGATCCTTTTCGATCTTCCGATACTCGTTCAGTGTGGTGGCCGCCACCATGTGCAGGTCGCCGCGCGCCAGTCGGGGCTTCAGGATGTTCCCGGCGTCCATTCCGCCGTCGCCGGCACCACCGGCGCCCACGACGGTGTGCACCTCGTCGATGAAGACGATCACCTCGTCCTTGTGCGCTGCGATCTCATCCATCGTCTTGGTCAGGCGCTCTTCGAAATCGCCGCGGTAGCGGGTGCCTGCGAGCATGCCCGGAAGGTCGAGCGCGATGATGCGGCGGTCCGCGAGCTGCGCCGGAACAGTGCCGTCGACGATCGCCTGGGCGATGCCGTCGACGATCGCCGTCTTTCCGACCCCGGCCTCACCGATCAGGACCGGGTTGTTCTTCGTACGACGGCTGAGGATCTCGATCGTCTGCTCGATCTCGTCGCTTCGGCCGATCACGGGGTCGAGTTCACCTGCACGAGCGCGCGCGGTCAGATCGGTGCCGTATTTGGTCAGCATCGACGAATCGGATGCCTGGTCGGCTGCACCTTCGCTCTCACCGCCGACCGGCGCCGCCACATGCTCGCGGGCACCCTGCGTGAGCGCCTCTGCGGTCACACCGGCGCGGGCGAGCACCTGTCCTGCAGGTACGTCCTGACCCAGTACGAGCGCGAAGAAGAGGTGCTCGGGATCGATGTAGGTGGCACCGGCCGAGCGGGCGACCTGGTAGGCGTGGAAGAGCGCTCGACTCGCGCTCGGAGTGATCCTGGCGGCGTCCGTGTCTGCCGAGTCGCCCGGTAGCGGCAATCGCGCTTCGACGGCGTCGATGATCTGCTTCGAGGTCACGCCGATGCGTTCGATGGCCTGAACGACCGTGTCATCCTCGACGATCGTTCGCAGAACATGCAGGGCGTCCAATTCTGTCTGGCCGCGCTCAAGCGCGAAACGACCTGCGTTCTGCAGAATCCGCTGGGTGCGCGCGGTCAGGAATCGGCTGAGGTCGATCGAGCGCGTCTGCCTTGCCTGTTCGCCTGCGAGGTAACGCGCGAGGAAGTCATCGAACGATCCTGTGCCGTTGTCGCCGAAATCGTTGGGCACTGTGTCCTCCTGAAAGTTGAGCGATATATCACTCATTATTACAAAGTTGAGTGAACTTCACTCAGGTTCAACGCGGAGCACCGGACGATATTCCCGCCCTGACGAATAGAATCGTCGAATGGCTTCGATCCTCTACGTCTGCGTGCGCCCCGAGCGCGGCGCGGCCCTCGCGGAGCACTCGTCGTTCCTGCGGGGATTGGGCGTCACCGAACTCGATCAGCTCGATCTCGTCTCAGAGCCACTCACCTCAGAGGTGCTCGAGCGGCACGACGGTTTCGTCATCGGCGGATCGCCGTTCAACGTGACAGATGCGGTGAAGACACCGCTGCAGGAGCGTGTGGAGGCCGATCTGGAACAGATCGCGGCTCGCGCGCTCGACGGCAGGGCATCGGCATTCTTCACCTGCTACGGCATCGGCGTCGTCACCAGGATGCTCGGGGGCGCGCTCACGCTCTCGCACCCCGAGTTCACGCGTGCGACCGAGATCCGCACGACGGAGGCCGCAGCATCCGACCCCGTGTTCGGGCCGAGCGCCCCCGCGATGCGCGTCTTCACCGCGCACAAGGAGAGCGCCGCAGCCGTTCCTCCCACGGCGACGCTGCTCGCCACGAACGATGACTGTCCGGTGCAGGCGTACCGAGTGGGCATGCAGCTCTACGCTGCGCAGTTCCATCCCGAGCCCACACCGCGCGACTTCGCCGACCGGATGACGTTCTACCCCGGCAACGGCTATTTCGATGCGGTCCAGTTCGCTGCGGTCGAGGCCGCGGTGCTCGCCGCCACCGTCACGGGAACGGATCTGCTTGGCCGCTTCGCCGATGTCGTGGACACGTCGCGCCGCTAGAGCGCGCGCATGAGTTCGATCTGCTCGCGAAGGTACTCGTCGAGAGGTCGGTAGGAGCGGCCGGACCACAGCACCGAGGCGATGCCGTCGCGCATCGCCAACGGTCCGGATGAGCCACCGGCATCCACTGCGTCCAGGTCGATGGCTGACCATCCGACGTGTGCCACCTCACCCTCGCGGAAACCGCCGCGCAACGCCATCTGACGCCGTGCGGCCCGCGCCCTGGCAGACTCCGCCGTGTATCCGCGACGGCCAGGATCAGCCGCGCGCAGTACCTCTCCGGTGGCGAGCACACTGTCGTCGCCGACGAGAAGCACGCCCACGTGCCACGCTTCGCCTACGCGCACGATCCGCTCACCGCGCCACCGCGACGAGCGCTCCTGGCCGAGACCTTCCTTCGGGATCCCGGCCAGCGCGATGCGCGCATCGGCGAAGATCTGCGACAGGCTCACAGCTCACCCGGGGGGCGTGCGGTCTCTGCGGCGAGGACCAGAGCACGGTCCCCGCGCAGCGTCATCGCGATGAGCGGGTACAGCAGGACTGACAGCATCCCGGCGCCGACGAGCGCCGCGGCGATCGCCGAGTCGAGAACGCCTTCGTCCATGCCGATGGCGGCGACAGCGACGATGATGGGCAGGCCGGTGGCTGCCAGCATCCCGATGGCGGTGCGCTCGCGCGCTCCTGTGCCTGCCGCCACCGATACCTGTGCCGCCGCACCGCGGATGACCAGGAGTGCGACCAGCAGCAGAGGTACGAGGGCGATCGCCGTGGGAGACGCGAGCAGCGACGCGAGATCGAAGGTCACGCCGGTGTAGATGAAGAACAGCGGCACGAGGAAGCCGAACGCGATCGCCTCGAGTTTGCTGCCCACTGCCTCCGCATCCTCCTTCGGTGCGCGAGCCATGATGACCCGCCACACGGCGCCGGCGACGAACGCCCCCAGCAGCAGGTCGAGGTCGAGCACGAGGCTGAGCCCGACGAGACCGGCCACCAGCAGCAGCACGAACCTTACGCCGAACTGCTCAGAGGTGTGCAGCGTCGTTCGCACGAATGCGTGCAGACGTCCGTGCGGGGCACGGTGGGCGATGAGCACCACGAGCGCTGCCAGTACGACGAACAGCAGCAGCACTGCGGCGGCGACGGGGGCGCGCCGCGTGCTGAGCAGGACTGAGATCGCGATCAGGGGCAGGAACTCGCCGACAGATCCGATCGCTGTCACCACGCGTCCGAAAGCGGTGTCCATCTCGCCGGCGTCACGGAGGATCGGGATGAGGGTGCCCAGCGCCGTCGAGCTCAGCGCGATCGCGATGATGACCACGCTCTCAGCCGGAGCGATGAGCAACCCGACGCCGATACCGAGCGCCAGGCTGATCCCCCAGCCCAGAGATGCCCGCAGCAGCGGCTTGCCGGCGATCGCGCGGAAGTCGATCTCCATTCCGGCCATGAAGAACAGCATCACCAGGCCGAGTTCGCTGAGGTGCTCGAGCACGGTGCCCGGGGCGACCCAACCGAGCACGGCAGGCCCGAAGACGATACCCAGGATGAGCTCGAAGACGATGATCGGTACCCGCACCGCTCGACGCACGCCCCTGGCCAGCAGCGGTGCGGCGACAGCGAGCATCGGTATCAGCACGAGACCCGCTTCACCTGCGTCCATTCGCTCAGGATAGCGATGACCGAGCACACTCCGATGCCGCGTCGATTCGCCAGCCTCGCGCGGACGCGGCAGAATCGATGCACACCCCTGCAAGGAGCATCCATGTCTCAGACCGATACCGCACGCCTGCTCATCGCCTGCGATGACCAGCCCGGAATCGTCGCGGCCGTCGCCGGCGCACTCGCCGCGCACGGCGCGAACATCATCTCGCTCGATCAGCACTCGACAGATGCCGCCGGAGGACGCTTCTTCCAGCGCACGGTGATCCACATGGACGGCCTCGCCGCCGCACGCCCTGCGCTGGAGGCCACCCTGGGCGAGGTCGCAGAGCGTTTCGGCATGGAATGGTCGCTGCACGACACCTCGCGTCGCAAACGCGTCGCGATCTTCGTGTCGAAGTACGACCACTGCCTGATGGAACTGCTGTGGCGCACCCAGCGCGGGCAACTCGACATCGACATCACCATGGTCATCTCCAACCACGCCGACCTCGCAGATTCGGTGCGCACGTTCGGTGTTCCGTTCATGCACATTCCCTCAACCGACAAGGCCGCCATGGAGCAGCGTCAGTTGGAGCTGCTGCAGGGCAATGTCGATCTCGTCGTACTTGCACGCTATATGCAGATCCTCACCGATGACTTCATCGAGAAGGTCGGTGCACCGGTGATCAACATCCACCACTCGTTCCTGCCCGCCTTCATCGGCGCGAACCCCTACGCTCGTGCGAAAGAGCGCGGAGTGAAGCTGATCGGCGCGACTGCGCATTACGCGACGGCCGACCTCGATGAGGGACCGATCATCGAACAGGATGTCACGCGGGTGTCGCACGCGGATTCGGCCGCAGAGCTGCAGAGCCGCGGCGCCGACGTCGAGCGTCAGGTGCTCGCCCGCGCCGTGCAGTGGCACGCGGAAGATCGCGTCATCGTGCACGGACGATCGACCGTCATCCTCTAGACAACCCCGCCGTCAGCTCGGAGAACACGTCGGCGGCAGTGTCGAACCGGGCGAGCGGTGCCGCCTGGCCGAGCCACAGCGACTGCAGCTCGCCGAGGTTCTGCTCCCCCGCTGCCGCCCTGAACTTCCCGGTCAGCCAGTTCTGCATCGGGAACGGCGCGATCATGCCGCCCGCCTCAATCGCACGCACCGTGCGATTGCGCGCGCCGCGAGCGAGGCGTCCGCTCATCGCTTTCGTCAGCACGCTCTCATCAGCTGCGGTCTTGCGGATGGCGGCGCGATGCGCGTCGTTCGCGGCTGATTCCTGAGTCGCCAGAAACGCCGTGCCGACCTGAACGCCTGCGGCGCCGAGGGCGAAGGCGGCCGCCACCCCGCGCCGATCGCTGATGCCTCCTGCGGCGATGACGGGGGCGGAGACGGCATCGGCGACCTGCGGTACGAGCGCGAAGGTTCCCACAAGTGAATCCTCTGCAGGGCGCAGGAACGACGCTCGGTGCCCCGCCGCCTCGGCGCCGCTCGCGATGACCGCATCGACGCCGCCGGCATCGAGCGCGACAGCCTCGGCAACCGTCGTCGCGGTGCCGATGACGCAGATGCCGCGGCGGTGCGCCTCATCCACGATCTCTCCGGATGGCACTCCGTATACGACGCTGAGCACCTCAGGCGCCGCATCCCAGATCGCATCCAGTTGCTCTTCGAGCGAGGGCCGATACGACTCGGGACGGGGAGGAACGTCGACGCCGACAGCCTCGAAGAACGGCTCGAGCGCCTGCGCGAAGACGCTGTGCTGCACCCCCGGTTCGACCTCGTCGCCGGTGGGCAACCAGATGTTGAGGGCGATCGGCGCTGATGTCGCTTCGCGGAGCGCATGCGCTGTCGAACGGATGCGCGCACCGTCGTAGCCGTACAGCCCATAGGCGCCGAGGCCGCCGGCGTCGCTGACCGCAGACGTCAGAGCCACAGAAGACAGCCCGCCGAAGGCGCCGAGCAGTATCGGATGCCGGATGCCGAGGAGTTCGCACAGATCACTCATGCCCTCGAGGCTACGCCTCAGCAGGCCGCTGGTAGCCTCTGTGACATGGCGGACTGGTTCGAGCAGGTGGCGCAGCTGATGCTGACCGTGCTCGGTGTGCTCAACGTGCCGGACCTCGCCGCGATGGATATCGCCGCGCTGAGCCTCACGCTGGCCCTCCTGGCTGCTGTGACCGTCGTCGTCGCCATCGTTCTCGGCGTGCTGCAGCCCGGCCAGGGCTCTTCTCCGCATCCGCTGCGCGCCATCGATCCGTCCGTGCTGCTCTCGCAGAGCGATCCGCGAGCCGACGGCCACCCGCGTCCCAGGGCCCCGGGAGTCGTGCGCGCCGTGTGATCGTCCGTTCGTGACGGGAACACGGCCTTTCGCCGACCTTCCCTCACTCTGAACGGACTCTTTCATGGACCTCTTCGCCTTGCCGCCTGTCGCGGCGATTCTTGACGCCGCCTATGGCGCACTCACCGGCCTCTCCGCCCTGCTCGAACCACTCGCCGGCGGCGCGGCCGCCGCATCCGCCGTCATCCTCATCACCCTGCTCGTACGCGCGCTGCTCATACCGGTCGGCATCTCACAGGCCAGAGCAGAGCAGACACGCGCCCGCCTGGCCCCTAAGCTGCGTGCGCTGCAGAAGCGGTACAAGAAGAACCCGGAGCGCCTGCAGCGCGAGACGATGCAGCTCTACAAAGACGAGAACACCTCACCCTTCGCCGGTTGTCTGCCCGTGCTCGCGCAGGCTCCGGTGGTCGGCATTCTCTACACGCTGTTTCTGCGCACCGATATCGCAGGCCATCCGAACGAGCTGCTGACGCACGATCTGTTCGGCGCCTCGCTCGGCACGAGCCTGACCCACATGTTGGCTGCGGGTCCGTTCTCGCTCCCCACACTCCTCGTATACGCGGTGCTGATCGCGATCATGATCGCCGTGGCCGAGATCACGCGGCGCGTGTTCCGCCCCGTGGCAGTTGACGATTCGCCCATGTCATCTCCGACCGTGCTGCGAATGACGAGTGCGCTGCACTACATGACCGCAGCGTTCGCGGTCTTCGTGCCGTTGGCGGCCGGGCTCTACCTCACCGTGACAGTCGCCTGGACTCTGGTGCAGCGGATGATCCTGCGCCGACGGTACCCGCTGCCGATCACCGCGGATTAAGCGCGACGCGCAGCGGCGCCCCAGGGGCCGCAGCCGCGGCGAGCGCTGCATCCACGTCGTCGAGCGGATGCACCTCGCCGACCGCATCGGTGAATGGGTACCCGCGTCCCCGTCTCGCGAGGAACGAGACGGCGCCGGCGAGGTCGCTCGCGGTGTAGTTGTGCACGCCTGTCACCGTCAGCATTCGACGTACGATACTTTCGGCATCGAGCGGCACGGGGTCGGCGGGGAAGACGCTGCCCACCAGCACGACGGTTCCGCCGACGTCGGCCGACCCGATCGCTTCCGTCACCGCATGACCGGATGCCTCGATCACGAGACCTGCCGGTTCGGCAGCCGTCGCCACGCCGGCTGCGCCGAATCGTTCGGCGAACGCCCGCCGCGACGGCGACGGCTCGACGACTGTCACCTCGGCTCCCACGTCTGCGGCTATCGCGATGACGGAGAGGCCGACCAGACCCGCACCGTAAACCAACACCTTGGCACCTGCAAGCGCGCGGCCGGCCGAGCCGCGGGTGACGGCCGCCCATGCGGTGGCGGTGGCACAGGATGCAGGGGCAAGGACCGCCGCAGGAAGCGATTCGGGCACACGCACGATCGCCGTGCCAGCGCGCAGGTGCACATGCGAGGCGAACCCTCCGGTCAGCTCCCACCGCGGTTCAAGTCGTTCATGCCCATACTTGACGAGCGAGCGGCACTTCTGCGTGAGCCCTGCGGAACAGCGGTCGCACGACCCGCACGAGACCGTGACCGACCACACGACGCGGTCTCCGACGCGAAGCTCTGCGCCGTCCACGGCGTGCGCACCATCGTCTGAGACGGCGATGATTCGACCGACGCTTTCGTGCCCGAGCACGAGCGGCGTGGGTGCTGACCGATGCCCCTGCGCGGTGTGGACGTCGGAGCCGCACACGGTCGACAACTCGATGGCGACGAGTACGTCGCCATGGCCGAGACCGACTCCGGGCACGGCCACGGTCTCATGAGCGTGGCCGACGCCGAGCCAGACCTTCGCCACGGCGGCGGGGCGCAGCGTCACATCCTGGCGTTCGTCGTGTGGCAGCAGCGTGCGCATGTCATGACGCCTGGGCGAGAACGGTACCTTGCTGCGCACTGCTTCGAAGCGCGTCATGCAGACCTGTGACGTCGTCGAGCACCGCGTCGGCCCCGGCCGCGATCAGCGCTGCGCGATCGTGCGCCCCGCTGAGAACGCCAGCGACGAATCCCGCGCCGGCGCGGCGCCCCGAGCGCACGTCGCTGCTGGTGTCGCCGACGACGGCGACCGACTGCACCGACGATGCACCCGTGCGCAGCAGCGCCGTGAGCACGAGGTCAGGCGCGGGGCGCCCGCGCCCGGCATCGACCGGCGAAAGCGCGACATGGACCAGATCCCGCCAGCCCAACCCGTCCAGAAGCGCGTCACGGGTGACCGGCGCGAAGCCGGTCGTCAACACGACTTTGATCCCTGCGTCGCGCAGACCGGAGATCGCCGCTGCAGCCCCGGGAATCTCTGCCACACCCTGTTCGGACACGATCTCGGCGTATGCACCCTCGAACGCGTCGGTCGCGGCGTGGGCGCGGGCGACGTCGCCACCTGAGAGGTGCGTGAACACGTCGATCTTCGACATGCCCATGGTGTCGCGAACGTAGCGCAGTGCTTCAGCCCACGGCATCCGATCGGCGACACCGGTGCGCTCGGCGGCCCGCTGGAAAGCCCGCTCGACGACGCCATCGTCGCGGACTGTCGTTCCTGCCATGTCGAGCACGACGAGTTCGATGGCGGTCATGGTGTTCCTCCTTGCGCGGGCTGCGATACCCGTTCGATTGCTTTCTGAAGCGTGTGTTCAGCAAGTCCCAGCCCGGTGGTCATGCCGATCCCTGTCGTGGCAGCGATCACGTGCACCCCTGGTTGTGCTTCCTCAATGAGGAACTCGCTCGGACCGGACGCATAGACGCCCTGCCAGCGCTCGAGAACCTGGATTCGGTCGATCTCGAACAGGGCGCGCATCTCGGCGAGGAAAGCGTCGAACGCCGCTTCGGGCTGGAAAGGACTCGGTTGGATGCCGCGCACGTGCGAGTCGCCGACGATGACAGAGCCGTCCGGCAGCTGTGTGTACATCTGGTTCAGATCGAGCGCCGCAAGGTCTGGACGTTCGCCGTGGAGGCGCTCGCGCAGCCTGGCGGTCGCAGGCGAGGCTTCGAAGCGGCCATAGCGCACCAGCGACCACCCTGTCAGCAGAGGGGCCTCAAGCAGACGAGGAAGCGGAGCGGCGACGCGCATCATGTCGAGCGCACAGCGCACTGTGCCGGTGCGCTCGGCGAGATCGGGCATGAGGTGGTCGATATCGTGGTTTGCGGCGACGATGACTGCGCCGGTCGCGATCGTTCCCCGCGTCGTCTCGACGCGGGATGTCGAAACGACCGTGACCGCCGTGCGGAATCGGAACTCGACACCGAGCGCCACCAAGTGCGCCACGATCGCTCTGATCGCCTCACGCGGATTCGTCTGAAGGTCGGGGCCGATCAGCGCACCGGCTGTCACTGCGCCGCGGCGAAGAGGGGCACGCCGCAGCAGCTCCTGCACGGTCAGCATCCGCACATCGCCGTCGCCGGCGGCGTGCTCGAGAATCTCGATCTCGTCCTCGCTGCGCGCGGCGACCAGCGTGCCGCACTCGCGCAGCCAGAATCCCGCATCAGTCGCCAGACGCAGCCAGATCTCACGAGACGCGTCGGCGAACTGCCGGGCGCGTCCGCTCTGCGCACCGATGCAGAGATGGCCGAAGTTCCGGATAGACGCGCCGATGGGCTCGTCCGTGCGATCGATGACGATGACGCGCAAGCCACGACGGATCCCGGCGTAGGCCGCGCCGAGACCGACGATGCCGGCACCGACGACCACCAGGTCTGCGGTCTCGGCCGTCACTGGATGAATCTGCATGACAGCCACTGTCACATCCACGAGCGTCCGAATCGCGCCGTTGTAGAAAGAGTTCGTATGCCGTTAACCCGCTCATCTCCCGGGTTAACGCTGGCCGAACAGACCCGATCGAGGAGCATCGCTCACAGCGACAGCAACACGATGCCGCACACGACGACACCGGCGGCGCCCAGCCTCCACCCCGGCTTGGTGTCCTTCAGCGCGAAGACGCCGAACAGGCTGACGAGCACGACGCTCACCTCCCGCAGCGGCGCGACGAGCGCGACCGGCGCCATCGTCACGGCGATGAGGATGAGGATGTACGACAGCGGAGACAGAACGGCGAACACCACGATGCGCCGCCATTCCCTTCGAGCGAACGACACCGTCAGACCCCATCTCCGGCGCAGCATGAACGAGTAGATGACGATTTCCACCAGACACGTGCCGACCATGAAGGGCACCGGCGCGAGCGACCACTCGCGCACGGCGTGCGTATCCCAGATCGTGTACGTCGCGATCGCGACACCTGTCAGTAGACCGAAGACGATCGACGGGTCGATCGGTCGGCGCTCGTCGCTGCGAGGAGGCCTGTCGACGAGGCCGAGGGCGACGACGCCGCCGATGATCGCCAGCACTCCGAGCAGCGCCCAGACAGACGGCCGCTCGCCGAGAAGCAGCATCGCTGCGATGACTGCGAGAAACGGCCCGCTGCCGCGTGCGGTCGCGTAAACCGTGGAGAGGTTGCCCACGCGGTAGCCGTGCTGCAGCACCAGCATGTACGCCACATGCAGCACGCCGGAAACGCCGACACCGAGGAAGAAGCCTGCCGTGTCACCGTCTCGCATCCCGCCGGTGAACGGGATGACCGCACCCCAGATGACGGCCCCCGCGGCCGCACCGCACCACAGAAACGGTATGCCAGCGCGGCTGACGCCGTGGGCGATGATGTTCCAGGCCGCATGCGCGACGGCCGCGGAGAAGACGAGGACGAGGGCAAGGGTCGGCACGAGAGCGAGACCTTAGCACCGGCACATGACGCGTTTGCGTCGACCACACGGCTCACGCCTCGGAGATCTCCGGCTTGCTCTCTGTTCGTTCAGCCGCTCGCCAGCCGGAGATGACGACCAGGAGAGCCGCGAGAAGCACAGCGGAGCACAGGATGGCGATCCACCACGGGAACCCAGGAACGTCGGGACGCTGCCCGGCCGCCGCGATGTCCTCGATGGGCGTGGGGGTCACCCGCTCCCCGGTCACAAGGTACCGGTGCGAGTTGATTCCCAATGGCGTGCACGTCACGAGCGTCACCAGATCCTCACCGGCCACCGCACGCAGCGTGTCGGTGTCCTCGGGCTCAACCACCCTCGTATCGATCACCTCGTAGGTGAGCACCTCACCGAAGACCTCGATCGTGAACCGGTCGCCCAGCTCCACTCCGTCCAGATCATTGAACAGCTCCGCCTCCGGCAAGCCGCGATGCGCGGTCAAGACGGAATGCTGCGACGCGCCTCCGACGGGAAGTGATGTGCCTTCGAGGTGCCCGACTCCCTTGGCAAGGATCGCATCGGACGTGCCGTGATAGATCGGCAGATCGACGGCGATCTTCGGCACGCGCAACCTTCCCATCACGCCCGTCGGTGTCGCCCTCAGCAGGTCGGCATACGCGTGGTCGCCGATCCGAGCAACATCCGCTGTCGGCTTGTTCGCATTCGCGGCCAGCAACGCGCCGCTTTCGAGGAGATCGTTGTACACGTGTGCACGCTCTATTTCTGTGGCGAGTTCCGCGCCCGGCTCTTGCTGGATCTCGCCAGAGACGTCCTCGATCAGCTGCGACTGGTAGTACTGCGACAGCCAACCGGCAGCCTGCGGATACTCCAGAAGTGCGACGCCGGTGAGCATGACCATGACGACCGCGAACATTCCCCATGGCATCCGCCATCGCCGCCTCGAGCGTGCTCCGTCACCCTCGTGCGTCCGGGGCGACTCCCGCACCTCGCCTGGCGCCTCCTCCATCTGAGTCATCCATCCATCCCCTCCATACGTCCTTCATGGCGGAGGGCGGGAAAGCGCATGCGCCTTCCCGCCCTCCGTTCGACTGATCGACCTCAGTGGATCAATCGTGGGTACGAGCGCGACGTACCATCAGCAGTCCGCCACCGGCCGCAGCGATCAGCGCGATGCCGCCGATCGTGAACCACAGCGTCCCGTTGGCACCGGTCATCGGCAGCGACGGCCCCGGAACCGGAGTGTTCGCCACTTCGATGTGCGCCGTCGTGGTCGCCGTCGTCTCCGGCTTGACGGTGATCATGCGCGGCGTCGTGTCGAGCACGTATCCGGCGGGAGCGACGGTCTCGACGACGCAGTAGACGCGAGAGTTCTCCGTGTTGTCGTTGCCGACCCACAGGCCGGCAATGGTCACGATGCCGTTGGCTGCCGACGCGAACTCCGTCTGGCCGTTGACGGTGAGTGCTGCACCGAGAGCGCCGGTGCAGTCTGCGCCGTTCGGCGAGTCGAATACGGAGAACATTGCGCCGACCAGGGTCTTGTTCGTGTCACCCTTCTGGTGCTTGAGGATCTGCGCCGGGCCCCACTGGGTCGATGCGTCACCAAGTTTGATCGAGTCGCCGCCGGAGTTCTGGAAACCCTCGTTGTTGATGGCGCCGACGCCGGTGACGGTGGTGCTGAACGTCAGCTCGAAGAAGGTACCGGCCGGCAGGGCGTTCAGCCATGCCATGTCAGTGAACTCGGCCTCGACCGTACCGCCCGCACCGCCCGGGGTGTTCAGCGTGTAGGCGCTCGCCGGAACATCCACTGCCGAAGCGGTGGGTGTCGTGTACGTCAGCGTCGGTGCCGGCGTACCCGTGTAGGTCAGCTTCGCATCGAGGTTGTCGATCAGCGAGAAGGCAGTGAGTCGCTGTCCACCGTCGAACGAGCCGATGGGCTTCGACGTGAGCGTCCACGCCACCGTGGAGCCGAGCCCGTGCGATGACGGAGCAGAAACCGTTTTGTCTCCTGAACCGCTCAGGTCGTTCTTCGGATACGTGTGCACGGTGTACAGCCAGTCGGTCGTTTGACCGGAGGTGTTCGAGTACGGAACCGTCACATAGTGCGAAACCGACGACGTCACACCGGACGGCGCTGCTGTCTCGTCGACGTAGTACAGCCGCAAAGCCAGATTCGAGAAGGTCGCGACGCCGTCGGCGCCGGTCTCCTCGCTGAGCACGGCGGTGGTGAGGCAGTACGGCGGCGCCGGCGGGTTCGAGCCGACCGCGAGCTGCGCGTCTGTCCATCCCTGGGCCGTGGTGAGGTCGAGTGCGATGCAGTTGCCATTGTCGAGCTTGCCGACCGGTGTGACATCGAACGTCACGCCCCCCAGAGGCGGACGGTCGACGGTCTGCTCAGTACCGTTGTTGGGCTGGTCGGTCCCGGTGCCTGCGTACTTGTGAATGACAAGGGTGCCCTCTTCGGGCGCACCGGGCTGGCCCGGCCCAGCCGTGGTCGCACTTGCCATGCTCGCCCCGCCGATGACTCCGGCGAGTGCGAGTGCGAGCACTCCCACCCCGGATGCCAGCCGACGGATCGGCTTTGTTGCGTTCATTTGTGTCTCCCCAGTAGACGTGATGGTCTGAGTTGTTGTACTGCGGTTGATTCGGTGCTGAGAACTGCGAGTGCTCCGACTCGTCATCGCACCACCACTCCTGCTTCCTGTCTGCGCAGCCACAGCCGCCGGATGACCAGCAGTGCGAGGGCGAGCAGAAGGACGCCGAGTCCGAAGAGCGAATAGAAATCACTGCCCAGGCCGCCGGTGAGCGGTAGGGCCGGCGCCACGCCGAGAGTGTTGACGATCGCCCCCAGAGCGATCACAGATCCCGCCGTCGTGGCGCCGACAGTGAACGGATGCGGTGTCGAATCGAGCACGTATCCGAGTGGTGCGGCGGTCTCGACAAGGGAGTAGTCGCCCCAGTCGAGATCTTTCAGAAGGAACCCGCCAGCGGTCGGGTCCTGGTCAGGCATTCCCTGGCAGGCCGCGACGGTCGCACCGACGCAGTCCTCGATCAGGGTCATGGAGCTGCCGGGTCCGGTGAGGGTCCACTCCGAGCCGTCGAGTTTCGTCGTGCCGTCGGTCTTGGTCCAGGTCACCTGGCCGGGCAGATCCTCATTGACGAACGTGCAGGTGACGTTCGCGCCGGCAGCGATCTGGACGCTGTCGCCGTTGAGTGTCGCGCCGACGCAGGTGAGTGCCCGTTGCTGATATCCATCGCGTTCCGTCTCGCTGAGCACGTAGGAACCGCTCTGGACGTACCGGGTCTGACCGGAGTCGAACGCGATCTGCGGATCGGCACCGCGCTGGGCGAACAGTCCGCCGTCCCAGTCGCCAGCGGTCGCATCGCCGCCGAAGCGGTTGTCGACGTCCTTGAGGATGGTCAGTCGCTGGCACTGCACCACGTTGGTGACGGTGTACGTGCTGGATGCACCCGTCAGGGTCACGGACCTGCCGTCTGTCGGCAACGCCGGGCTTCCAGCGATGCCGGGTCCGGCGATCGTGCTGCCTGTCAGGGCGCATCCGGGAAGCAGCGTCGGGTCGATGGTCGTCGTCTCCGCGATCGTGACGCTCTGCCCGACCAGGAATCCGGTGCGGGTCTGGCCCCACTGCGGCGCACCCGACTGCCCTGCCGGCGAGAGCTGCAGGGCAGCATCCATGCCTGCGGGCTGGTCGCCGTGGGTGAACGCCTCACCATCGACCTTCCAGACCTTGTCGACCACGAGGGTCGCCGGCGTGGACTGCTTGTTCGTGAAGACACACGACAGTGCGCCAGCGCTCGGGTGCAGTCCGCTCACGACGATCGACACGCCATCGGCGCCGATCGTCGTGGCAAGAGGCTGCGCGTCGAGGGTACAAGCGACGGACTGCAGCGTCCACCCCGGCTTCTGCGTCTCACTGAGCTTCAGCACGGCAGTCTGGCCCCCAGGCTGAGTGAACCGGATCGTCCAGCGCGCCTTGCCTGCCTCACCGGCCGACGTGGTCTGAGCGGCGTTGCCGTTCAGAGTCACCCCGCCTGTGGTGCCGGCCTGCAGCGCGGCCGTGAACTGCCAGTTGGCCGCGAGAGTCGTGGTCGTGCCGTTCTGGTTGAGCTGAGTCTTCGACACCTCGACGGGCACCTGGCATGTCGCGGCCGTCACGATGTCGGAGAGAATCTGCTTGAGGCCGTTCCAGTCGCCTTGGAGGTAGTCCGAGCCTGCCGTCTCGCCCGACACCGCGCGCAGGTTCTTCGCGACCGCCGTGCCCGATGCGCCGGCACCAACGCCGACGGTGACGAGTCGGGTGCCCGCGGCCTTGATCGCGTTGGCCGCATAGATCGGCGCCTCAAGCGAACGGAGCGTGACCTCGTTGCCTCCCGGCTGTTCGCCGTTGAGGATGTAGTTCGGTGCACCATCGGTGACGAACAGGACCATGTCGTAGGCGTGGGTCGCGTTGGCCGATTGGATCGTGCTCAGCGCGGCGTCCCAGTTCGTGGCGTTGGTCGCGCCGCCGGGACGCGATGTCGGCACCAGGTTCTGCAGCGAGGTGTTACTCGCGGGTAGGGCCGTCGGCCCGCCAGAGCCGTAGTGCCACCCGTTCGGACTCGCCACACTCGAGCCGAAGCCGAGGATCGAGACTGCGGCGTTCGCATCGCGCAGCTGACGCAGCACTGAACCGCTCCCGTCGACGAGGGCGTCGCGGAAGGTCGTCCACTGGCTGTTGCTGATCGACGCGGACTGGTCGATGACGATGCCGATGCGCAGTGGCGTCGCCTCGCACTTGGCGATGACGGCGGGGTTCTTGTACGAGCCGACGACAGCACCGAAGGAACCGGCCTCAGCGGTGGTCGCAGAGGTGTTGGGCAGCTCAGCGTTGGCGATGTTCGTGTAGCCGGATCCGCTGGACACCCCCGCGGTCATCGGCATGTACGTCGTCTGGTTCGGGCTCATCGCCTTGGTGAGCCCGACCAGACTGCGGATGTCCTGCGGCCCGGTGTAACTGCCGACGTACAGTTCGCTGTTGATGTAGGTGTTCAACGCCGCGGGGCTGCCGGCGACGGGCGTCTGCTCGACCACCCAGAAGCGCTTGCCGTTGTTGGCGCCGTTCACCTCATCGACCGTGATCGTGCATTCGCCACCGGTGGTGATCGTGCAGGTGTATGCCGTCGCCGCACCCACCGTGTTGTTGGAGTTGTTCGCATAGAGGCGGAACACAGTACCGACCGTGTTCGTGTGGTTCGCCCCGATGTTGGTCGACGGCTGCGCGGTGACCGCCGATGGGTTGGCGGTCACGCGCTTGCGGACGATGATGTCGGCGTGCGAGTTGTCCGCGAATGCGACGATGTCAGCCGCCCGCGCGAGCTCTCGCGCTGCCCTGACGGGCGCGGCGACCAGCGTGACGTCCTGCGGTTCAGCTGAGCTGTCGTTCACCGCTTCGACGATCGTCCATTGGGCATCGTCACCGGTGAGGTGGCCGTCGGCTTCCAGCGTGCGGACGCGGTAGTCACTTCCGACGACGACCGGCGCAGGTACGGTCGACGGCGCGGCGCGCAGCGCCTCTTCGTCGGCGAACTTCTCGAGGCGGAAGACGCCTGGCGCGGGATCGAGGTCAAGCCCGGTGTAGGCGGCGTCGCCAACGTTGTCGGCGACCGTTGTCGCAGCAGCATCCGTCCACTGTGGGTCTTCGGCGAGATCCTGGGCCGCAGTGTCGCGCGGACCTTCCAGTGCGAAGACCGTTCCGGGGACGAGGGCGCCGGCGGCATCGATCGTGCGCCAGCGCAGCGCCGGCGGGTCGGCGACGGGAGCGTTGGACTCCGACGGGGCCGGGCCGGGCGTTTTCGCGCCTGACTCAATCGGCTCGCTCGCCTGCTCAGGCTTCGGCGCGGGAGGGGCCGGCTGCGCCGTCTCCGGTGGGACGCTCTGCTCCGGCGTGGAGGGAATCGCCGGAGCAGGCGCCGATGGAGGGGGTGGTTGGTCGGCAGGAGGCGCCTCGGCCGGAGTCGGCGTACCGACATCCGAGTGGTTTACGCTCGGCGATGCATCCACCTCGGCAGGTGCCGCTTCAGACGTTGTGTCGTCTTCCGCAAGAGCAACGCTCGCACCGCTGACAATCAGCGCTCCAGCGAGCAGTCCGACGATAGCGACGCGAGCCGCGCGCCCGAAAGCGTCAACGTTCGACTTTCCCATTTTGGGTCCCCAAACCCTTATCTGGGCACGCCGATATCGACCTCCCCAGAAGGTCACGGATGCCCAGCCCCAGTTGCTCGAACGTCATAGATCCCCAGATCTCGTTCGAAGCTTCATCAACGTAGCGTCGAGGCCGGCGTTCCGCCGCCTGCGCTGGCGTTTCGTTACTCTTCCGTTATATTCGCGCCTCGCGCGGGTCGGTCAGAGTCGGGCGGCGCTGATCGTCGAAACCAGCCAGAAATCGCGGCTTTTGCGCTACTCAAGAGGTAGCGGAGCAGGGAACGACGGGAAAAGAGTGCCGCGAACGCGGATGGTCCAGTGATCCGAAACCGCGGTCGCGGCCCAAAAGCGCGGGGGGCGCGTTTGTTTGGGGCACTACCTCAAGCTAGTGACGCACGTCACCAGCCAGAAGGCCCTAAAGTCAAGACATCACTGGACTTTGGTCGGGGGTCGCGGTCGGCAGACGGACGGCGACCTCCCACCGGCCATCTACTGCGCCTGCGGTGAACTCGCCCGTCGCGCCGAGAACGCGCTCAGCCATTCTGCTCAGCCCAGTGTGACTGGACGGCAGATCCCTCCGGGGGACGTCGGGGAGCGGACTGCTGACCAGCAGGGCAATCCAGTCCTCTCCGACGTCGAGTCGGATGCGCACACCTCCTGGCCCCGCGTGCTTCAGAATGTTCGTGGCCGACTCGCGCATGATTCGAGCCAGGATGATCTCTGCCGATCTGGAAATTCGCTCGTCCTGCGGGTCTCCCTCACAGAGAACGTCATGACCCGCGGAGGCGATCTCCTCACGCGCCTCCTCGATGGCGGCGTCGAGGTCCCCTATGTGCGCAGCGGAGGCGCGCGGGCCGTCATCGGCAAGCTCGATCACGAAACGGAGATCGGTCATGGCCGATTTCACTGCGGCACGAATGGCTTCTTGTGACGCCGGCCGCTTCTCTGCGTCGTCGAGCATCTGCGCATGCAACGCGACCACCGTGAGCTGATGCGCGATGCTGTCATGCAATTCACCGGCGATCCATCGGCGCTCGGCGAGGACTGCTTCGTGCTCGCGCTCTGCTTGTTCGGCGAGCTCCGATTCCAATCGACGACCTTTGTCCAAAGCGATTCTCAACGCGAAGCCGATCGCGCCCGACATCGTTGCGACGATCAGATAGATGCCGATGTCGACAGGAGCATTCGCGTTGCCGAAAGCGGCGATCGCTGTCGCGACGAGGAAGGCCCCGACGTAGGAAAGAATCAGTGCCGTTCGTCCCAATCGCATGACCATGCCGGCAGCGATCGACGCGGCGAAGATTGCGGGGGATCCCCCCTCAACGACGATCGTCAAGACGAAGACGACGACGAGTGAGGCCGTCGCAAACCAGGGCGACCAAAGATAGAGAGCGAAGATCGAGGTCGTCGCGATACTCAGTAGGGACGGCACGATTCCGGGGCCGTCCGCCATGAAGATGCCGAAGATATCGACGAGAATGACGCCGGCGACGACCACGAGAATCGACATGCGCTCAAGCGCACTGAGCGCTCCCGCGTGGGTCAGCTCAAAGGAGCCAACGCTTTCCCGTAGCGACCTACCAAAAGCCATATCGTCAGTATTCCCTATTTGGCAGGTAGGCTAACCTTTGATACCAAAAGCACGTGCAAGCATTTGCCAGAAAGTCATAGTTTTCACCACCCGAATTAGCTCTAGGTTGAATATCCTTGTTTGATCATTGCGGCGAATACAACGTGCCGCATCAGACTTTCGGCCACTGTTCCCTGGCCAAACATCCAAGCACTCCGCGCTTTCTCCTCCCGTGATTAGGCTCTTCCCATGCCCGAAATTCGCGTCCTCATCGTCGATGACGACCCTCTGGTGCGTTCAGCGTTGTCGCATTTCGTCTCGCGCGATGCGGAGATCGAGGTGATAGCTGAAGCCGTGACCGGCCTCGAAGCGATCGCTGTCCTGGAACGCGTCACTCCCGACGTGGTCATGATGGACGTGCAGATGCCGGAGATGAACGGCATCGAAGCGACCGCAGCGATCGCCGAGCGCTGGCCCGAAGTCCGGGTCCTGGCGGTGACCACGTTGGAAGGCAGCGAAACCGTGCTACCGATGCTGAGCGCCGGCGCGTCGGGGTACATGCTCAAGGACTCCAGCGCTGAGAGCATCGTCGCCGCCGTGCACGAGGTCTACAGCGGGGCCAGCGCGCTGTCGCCAAGAGTCGCCTCGATGCTGATCAAACACGTGCGCTCGAAAGACCCCACAGGAGCGCAAGGGCCTGAACCGCTGGCCCCACTCACCGAGCGAGAAACGGCCGTGCTCCAGTGTCTGGCTAAGGGCATGTCGAACGCCGAGATCGCGCGTGAGCTCATCGTCTCGGAGGGCACCGTCAAAGCCCATCTCGGCAGCATCATGTCCAAATGGCTCGTCCGTGATCGCGTCCAGATCATCGTCGCAGCCGCGCACGCAGGGCTCGTGGACTTCCGCTGACAGACGGTCTGCGAGACTACGATCGAAGCATGCCTGTCACGTCTCACGCTCTCTCGCACGCCGACGATCTCGCTGATTTCGTCGCCGCGTCCCCCTCGAGTTATCACGCGGCCGAAGAGGTGGCGCGGCGCCTTGAGAACGCCGGTTTCGTACGGCTTAACGAAGCCGAGTCGTGGCCTGCACAGGCCGGAGGCCGCTTCGTCGTCGTACGCGACGGCGCTGCGATCGCGTGGGCAGTGCCCGAGGGCGCCGCGGCGACGACACCCGCGCAGATCTTCGGCGCTCACACCGACTCCCCCGGATTCAAACTCAAGCCGAAGCCGACGACCGGCTCCCGCGGCTGGCTGCAGGCGGGTGTCGAGGTCTATGGCGGCCCTCTGCTGAACTCATGGCTGGACCGCGAACTGCGCCTCGCCGGACGGCTCGCGCTCACCGACGGCCGTGTCGTGCTCGCAGACACCGGCCCCCTACTGCGACTGCCCCAGCTCGCCGTGCACCTCGACCGAGAAGCCAACAGCGGCCTCGCGCTCGACAAGCAATTCCAGACCCAGCCGGTCTGGGGGCTCGGCGACCCGACCGCAGAAGATCTGCTGGGTGAGCTCGCATCCTCTGCCGGTGTCGATGCGGCCGATATTCGCGGCTTCGACGCGGTCGTCGCCGACTCCGCCCGCGGTGCCGTGTTCGGAAAGGACGACGCCTTCTTCGCCAGCGGACGACTCGATGACCTCGCATCCGTGCACGCCGGAGTCGTGGCGCTCGCGTCCCGATCGCTGGGCGAAGGGTCCCGCTCGATCGCCGTGCTGGCTGCGTTCGACCACGAAGAGCTGGGTTCTGCCTCCCGTTCCGGAGCGGCGGGACCTTTCCTCGAAGACATCCTCGCCAGGGTCTACTCCGACCTCGGCGCAGACCCCACCGAGCAGCGCCGCGCGTTCGCGGCATCCTGGCATCTTTCCAGCGATGTCGGGCACTCCGTGCATCCCAACTATGCGCACAAGCACGATCCCGTCGTGCAGCCATTGCTCGGTTCGGGGCCGATCCTGAAGATCAACGCCAACCAGCGTTACGCGACAGACGCCATCGGCGCTGCGGCCTGGGCGAACTGGTGCACGAGCGCCGGAATCGCCTTTCAGGAGTTCGTTTCCAACAACGCCGTGCCCTGCGGCTCGACGATCGGGCCGATCACGGCCACCCGTCTCGGCATCCGCACCGTGGATGTCGGCATCCCGATCCTCTCGATGCACTCCGCCCGCGAACTCGCCGGCGTCAGCGACCTGCACGACCTCACCCGCGTCGCCGAAAGCTTCTTCAGCGCGTAGCGGCCCGCGCACCCCAGGCAGTGCCAATATGGGGACATGTCAGAGAAGATTGCCGCCGGGCCAGGACTGATCGAACGCGCCGGCATCGAGGTCATTCCCGAGTCTGAGCGCACGGCGAAACCACGCGACCTGTTCTGGCCGTGGTTCGCCGCGAACGTGTCGGTGTTCGGGATGTCGTACGGCTCGTTCGTGCTCGGATTCGGCATCTCGTTCTGGCAGGCGACGATCGTCTCGGTCATCGGCATCGTCGTGTCGTTCCTGCTGTGCGGACTCATCGCGATCTCGGGAAAGCGAGGCTCTGCGCCGACCATGGTGCTCTCGCGCGCCGCCTTCGGCGTGCACGGGCAGAAAGTGCCAGGCATCGTCTCGTGGCTGACATCGATCGGCTGGGAGACATTCCTGGCGATCATGGCGGTGCTCGCCACGGCCACTGTCATCACCCAGCTCGGCGGTGACGGCGACAGCGTCGCACTGAAGATCATCGCCACTGTGATCGTCGCGGCATTGATCGTCGTGGCGTCGGTGCTCGGCTATCACACGATCATGAAGCTGCAGTCGGTGCTCACCTGGATCACCGGCGCCGTCACGATCCTCTACATCATCCTCGCGTTCTCCCACATCGACTTCGCCGCAGTGCTGGCACGGCCCGGCGGCAGCCTGGGCCAGACCATCGGCGCTCTGGTGATGGTGATGACCGGGTTCGGACTCGGCTGGATCAACATCGCCGCCGACTGGTCGCGGTACCAGAAGCGCACTGCCTCCGACGGCGCGATCATCGCCTGGAACACGTTCGGCGGATCCATCGCACCGGTGATTCTCGTCATCTTCGGCCTTCTGCTCGGCGCGTCTGACGAAGACCTGCTGAACGCGATCGGCGCCGACCCCATCGGCGCGCTCGCCACGATCCTGCCGATCTGGGTGCTCATCCCGTTCCTGCTAACCGCTGTGCTCGCGCTCGTCTCGGGCGCTGTGCTCGGAATCTACTCGTCGGGGCTCACCCTCCTCAGCCTCGGCATCCGCATCCCGCGCCCGTCGGCTGCCGCGATCGACGGAGTCATCCTCACCATCGGCACGATCATCGTGGTGTTCTTCGCGACGGACTTCCTCGGCCCCTTCCAGTCTTTCCTCATCACCCTCGGTGTGCCGCTGGCGTCCTGGGCCGGCATCCTCATCGCCGACATCCTCCGCCGCACGAAGGACTACGACGACGACGCCCTGTTCGACGCCGGCGGCCGTTACGGCGCATGGGATTGGACCTCGATCGGCACCATGGCCGTCACGAGCGCCATCGGCTGGGGCCTGGTCATCAACAACTTCGCCGCTGAAGCTGCCTGGAACAACTGGCAGGGCTACCTGCTGTTCCTCGTCGGCGGAAAAGACGGCGACTGGGCGTACGCGAACCTCGGCGTCTTCCTCGCTCTCGTGCTGTCGTTCGTGGTGACCTACTTCGCTCGCGCGGGGAAGATCCGCAGGCAGGAGGCGGTGTGAGCGATCCTCGCCCTTCGACAGGCTCAGGGGACGGAGCGCCAAGGCCAGGGGACGGAGCGCCAAGGCCAGGGAGCGGAGCGCCAAGGTCAGGGAGCGGACCGGCAGGCCCAGGGAGCCGGCGCGACAAGGGCTGGCTCGTCGTCATCGACCCGCAGAACATCTTCGCCGCCCCAGAGTCCGAGTGGGGCTCACCGTTCTTCGCCGAGGTGATGCCGCGGATCCAGGCTCTCGCCGCTGCCTTCGGCGAGCGCGTGCTCGTCACCCGATGGCTGCCGACCGCTGACCGCTCGACATCCTGGGGCGCATACTTCGCGGCGTGGCCGTTCGCCGATCGGCCGCCGAGTGATCCGCTGTTCGATCTCGTTCCGGCAGCCAGAGCATTGAGTCCGCACACGAGTCTCGACTTGCCGACTTTCGGCAAGTGGGGCCCCGAATTGGAACAGATCGTCGGGCGCGGCACTCCCATCGTCCTCACCGGCGTGTCGACCGATTGCTGCGTGGTCTCGACGGCACTGGCCGCGGCGGATGCCGGCGCCCATGTCACCATCGCCGCAGATGCCTGCGCGGGGTCGACAGCCACGCATCACGACGCGGCGATCCAGGTCATGAGCCTGTACCCGCCGCAGCTCACGATCAGCGATACGGCGACGGTGCTGGCGAGCATCACCTGACCCGGCGTCGTGCGCTTTGCTATCGTCGGTGCCAGTACGCAACTGACTATGACTGTGACTGTTCGCACCCGACGAAACTGACGTGATGCCTGAATACACCTCGCCCCTGCCCGCCGCCAGCACACGAAGCTCTGCCCCACCGCCACGCTGGCCGGTACTGATTGGATCGGCGGTGGCGATCCTGGCGATCGCGCTGTGGGCCATCTTCGCCCCGGTTCAGGCCGGTGAAGTGATCGGCGTCATGGTCGGATGGATCGCGACGAACTTCGGCTGGTACTTCGTGCTCACGGCAGCCGTCGTCGTCGTGTTCGTCCTGATCCTGGCGTTCTCGTCTGTGGGACGAACCAAGCTCGGACCCGATCACGCCAAGCCACAGTTCAGCATGTTCACGTGGGCGTCGATGCTCTTCGCCGCTGGCATCGGCATCGACCTGATGTTCTTCGCCGTCTCCGAACCGGCCGCGCAGTACATGTATCCGCCGACGGGTGAGGGCGAGACGATCGCCGCCGCACGACAGGCGATCGTGTGGACCTTCTTCCACTACGGCCCGGTCGGCTGGGCGATGTACGCACTGATGGGTGCCGCCTTCGCGTACTTCGCCTACCGCTTGAACAAGCCGCTGACGATCCGCTCCGTGCTGTCCCCCATCTTCGGCCGGTTCACCAACGGCTGGGTCGGACACAGCGTCGACATCTTCACCGTGCTCGGCACGGTCTTCGGCATCGCCACCACACTCGGCATCGGTGTCGTACAGCTCAGCTACGGTTTGCACGTGCTGTTCGGCACCCCAGACGGCGTCGCGATGCAGATCGCCCTGATTGTTCTCGCCGTGGCCATGGCGACGATCTCCACCGTGTCCGGGGTGGAGAAGGGCATCCGTCGCCTCTCCGAGGCGAACGTGGTCCTCGCGATCATCCTGCTTTTGTGGATCACCATCACCGGGCAGACCCGGCGCATCCTCGACGGTCTCGTCATGAACGTCGGCGATTTCTTCGCCACTTTCCCCAGCCTGCTCATGGAGACGTTCGCGTGGGAGCGCCCCGACGCCTGGATGCAGGGATGGACGCTGTTCTTCTGGGCATGGTGGGTCGCGTGGGCGCCCTTCGTCGGTCTCTTCCTCGCACGAATCTCGCGCGGGCGCACGCTGCGACAGTTCATCGTCGGCGTGCTCGTGATCCCTTTCGCCTTCATCGCAATCTTCATCTCGGTGTTCGGCAATTCCGCGCTCGAGCTCATCATCGGTGGCGACACCGCCTTCGCGGAATCCGCCGTCAACACGCCAGAGCGAGCATTCTTCGACCTGCTGCAGCAGTACCCGGCAGCGCCGCTCGTCGTCGGCGTGGCCCTGCTGACCGGCCTCCTGTTCTACGTGACGTCCGCCGACTCGGGCGCGCTCGTCCTGGCGAACCTGACGTCCAAGATGGAAGACCCCCGGCAGGACGCCGGCAAGTTGCAGCGTGTGTTCTGGGCTCTCGCAACAGGACTTCTGACTCTCGGGATGCTGCTCGTCGGAGGCGTGCCGACATTGCAGGCGGCAACGCTGATCATCGGCCTGCCGGTATCGCTTCTGCTCTACCTGGTGATGATCTCCCTGTTCCGATCACTGCAAGCCGAGAAGCAACGACGTGCCGGATATCTCGCCGCCATCCCCGGCCGATTCGGCCCGACCCAGACGAACTGGCGACAGAGGCTGCGCCGCTCGACCGTCTACCCGACGCGTTCGCAGGTGGTCACTTACCTCGATGACGTCGCCGCTCCGGCGCTGGAGGACGTGAAGGAAGAGCTGTGTGCGGCAGGAGCCGAGGCGAGCATCGAGCGCATCGACATCGACGGGCTCGACATGCCCTCGCTGATACTCACTGTTCGGTTCAATGAGGGTGAGGACTTCACCTACCAGCTCTATCCGGTCGCACACGAGTTGCCCTCCTACGCGTATCTGAGGGTGAGCGACGCCGGGCATTACTTCCGCCTCGAGGTGTTCTCGGCCATCGGATCGCGCGGGTACGACGTCTACGGCTACACCACCGACCAACTGATCACCGACGTGCTGAGCAGCTACGAGTCGCATCTGGAGTATCTGCGCCTCACCGCCGATGTGTCTGAGCCTGTCTTCACCGAGGCGCTGCCGGTGATCACCGATTGGCAGGATGACTTCCTTGATCCTGCCTCCAGCGATGACGGTGCCGTCGACGGCACCGATGAGACCACTGTGAAGGAGACACCATGACCGCCACACTCTTCATCGACGGCGTCTGGACCTCGGCGATCGAGGGAGGAACCAGAGAGATCCGCTGCCCCGCTGACGGCTCGCTCGTCGCCGTCGTGGACGAAGCGACCGAGGCCGACGCGATCGCCGCGATCCAGGCCGCGCGCCGAGCATTCGACAGCGGCATCTGGAGCTCGACACCGGCGCAGGAGCGCGGCGACTTCGTGCTGCGCGTGGCTGCCCGCTTGCGAGAGCGCAAGGAGGAGTTCGCCCGCGCCGAAGCGCTCGACACGGGCAAGCGCATGGTCGAAGCGCGCATCGATATGGACGACATCGCCGCGTGCTTCGAGTACTTCGGGAAGTTGGCGGCCAACGACGCCGGACGCATCGTTGACGCGGGCAATGCCGATGTCCTCAGCCGGATCGAGTACGAGCCCGTGGGCGTGTGTGCACTCATCACGCCGTGGAACTACCCGTTGCTGCAGGCCGCGTGGAAGATCGCCCCGGCACTGGCAGCGGGCAACACGTTCGTGCTCAAGCCCGCCGAACTGACACCCCACACGGCGATCCTGATGATGGACGTCCTCGATGAGCTGGGACTTCCTGCGGGCGTCGCCAACCTCGTCCTCGGAGCGGGTGCGACCGCCGGCGGGCCGCTCTCGACGCACGAGGATGTCGACATGATCTCCTTCACCGGAGGCCTGGTCACCGGGAGGCTCCTCGCGGCGAACGCCGCAGCGACGGTGAAGAAGGTCGCGCTCGAGCTGGGCGGCAAGAACCCCAACGTGATCTTCGCCGATGCCGACTTCGATGCCGCCGTCGACAATGCGTTGAACGCCGCGTTCGTGCACTCCGGTCAGGTCTGCTCTGCGGGAGCGAGGCTGGTCGTGGAAGAGTCGATCGCCGAACGCTTCGTCGACGAACTGGTGCGACGCGCAGAGGGCATACGTCTCGGCGGACCGCTCGACGAGAATGCCGAGAGCGGGCCACTCATCTCCGGCGAGCATCGCGAGAAGGTCGACGCATATGTGCAGGCCGGCGTCGCGGAGGGCGCACGACTGCGCACCGGCGGAAAAGCGCCGCAGGGCGACCTCGCAGACGGCTTCTATTATCTGCCTACGGTCCTCGACCAGGTGCAGCGCGGAATGTCCGTCGTGCGCGACGAGGCCTTCGGCCCCGTCGTCACCGTCGAGACGTTCCAGACCGAAGAAGAAGCCATCGAGACCGCGAACGACACGATCTACGGTCTCGCCGGTGCCGTGTGGTCGCAGGATGCAGGTCGCGCACAGCGCATCGCCCGGCGTCTGCGCCACGGCACGATCTGGATCAACGACTACCACCCGTACCTGCCGCAGGCTGAGTGGGGCGGCTTCAAGCAATCCGGGTTCGGCCGTGAGCTCGGTCCGACCGGGCTGGCCGAGTACCAGGAGGCCAAGCACATCTACCAGAGCCTCGCTCCTGCCGTCACCGGCTGGTTCGCCGAGCACTGATCAGGAGCTGATGACAATGAAGACGACGCACACTTTCGATTACGTTGTGGTCGGCGGCGGTTCCGCTGGCGCCGCGGTCGCCGCCCGGCTGAGCGAGGATCCATCGATCACGGTCGCTCTGCTGGAAGCGGGGCCCTCCGACACCGACGAGCAGGTCGTGCTTCAGCTGAACCGCTGGATGGAGCTGCTCGAGTCGGGCTTCGACTGGGACTATCCGATCGAACCGCAGGAGAACGGCAACTCGTTCATGCGTCATGCGCGCGCGAAGGTGCTCGGCGGCTGCTCCTCGCACAACTCCTGCATCGCCTTCTGGGCACCGCGCGAGGATCTCGACGAGTGGGCAACCGTGCACGGTGCCACCGGCTGGGAGTCTGCGCAGACGTTCCCCCTGTACAAGAAGCTCGAGACGAACGAGCTCGAGGGCGAACTGCACGGCCATGACGGCCCCGTTCATCTGATGAACGTTCCGGCCGTCGATCCGTGCGGCATCGCGCTCTTGGACGCGTGTGAGCAGGCCGGCATCCCTCGCGTGCAGTTCAACACCGGCGAGACGGTCATCAACGGTGCGAACTTCTTCCAGATCAACCGTCAGGCCGACGGCACACGTGCGTCCTCGTCGGTGTCATACCTGCATCCGATCCTCGACCGCGAGAATCTGACGATCCTCACCGGCCAGCACGTGAGCGAGCTCACCTTCGATGCGCAGAACGTGTGCACCGGGGTCATCGCGTTCGACAACCCCTTCGGTCGCCCCGCACACATCGCCGCCACGCGTGAGGTCATCGTCTCGGCCGGTGCGATCAACACGCCGCAGCTGCTCATGCTGTCGGGAATCGGGCCAGCCGATCATCTGCGCGAAGTGGGCATCGACGTGCGCGTGGACGCCCCCGGCGTCGGCGCGAACCTTGCAGACCACCCCGAGGGCGTGGTGCAGTGGGAATCGAAGAAGCAGATGCCTCGCGAGTCGACGCAGTGGTGGGAGATCGGTATCTTCACGCCGACGCAGGAAGGGCTTGATCGTCCAGACCTGATGATGCACTACGGCTCTGTTCCGTTCGACATGCACACCTACCGCGCCGGGTACCCGACCGCAGAAGAGATGATCTGCCTGACGCCGAACGTCACGCATGCTCGCTCCCGCGGCACTGTCCGGCTGCGGTCGATTGACTATCGCGACAAGCCGAAGGTCGATCCTCGCTACTTCACCGACCCTGAAGGTCACGACATGCGGGTGATGATCGACGGCATCCGCAAGGCGCGAGAGATCGTCGCGCAACCGGCGATGGCCGAGTGGGCGGGGCGCGAGCTCGCCCCCGGTGCGGATGCTGTCACCGATGAAGATCTCGCCGCATACGTGCGCGCCACGCACAACACCGTGTATCACCCGGTGGGAACCGTGCGGATGGGGCCTGTCGACGACGAGATGTCGCCGCTTGATCCGCAATTGCGCGTCAAGGGCGTCTCACGCCTGCGCGTCGTCGACGCTTCGGCCATGCCGGAGATCACCACCGTCAACCCCAACATCACCGTGATGATGATGGGCGAGAAGTGCGCAGAGCTGATCCGCTCGGGTAGTTGAGGCCGACACTCTGGGGGCCGCTCGCACAGATGTAGGACCGATTCGCCGAAACGGTCCTACATCTGTGAAGCGGGCCCCCGAACTGTCGCCGCGAGCTGTCGCCATCGCGGCTGCGTCCGGCTGGGGGTTCTGCCACACTGAACCGTGGAGAGGGTTCTATGACGACGCCTGAGCATGACACCGCCGACACCGAGAACACGGCTGAAGCCGAGCACAAGAAACCGCGCCGCCGGTGGCGAAGGGCCAAGCTCACCGCCGTCGTCATCGTCGGAATCGTCGCCGTCGTGGCGATCGTGGGGTCAATCACTCCGTGGCCCTCAGCGATGGTGATCCGCGCCGTCTTCACTCAGGGCGGCGACGCGACCGCAGCCGAGATGGACGCGCATATTCCCGACACGGAACTGACCGAGACGCTCGATGTCGCCTACGGCGATGACGGCGTCGACACGACCATGGACGTCTTCACTCCCAAGTCCGCCACCGGCCCCCTCCCCACCGTCGTATGGATCCACGGCGGCGCGTGGATCTCCGGCTCAAAAGAGAACGTCGATCCGTACATGCGCATCCTGGCCGCCGAAGGCTATACAACGATCGCGCTGAACTACACACTCGGGCCCGAGGGCTTCTATCCGACCGCTGTTAATCAGATCAACACTGCGCTCGGGTACATCAACGACCACGCTGCCGACCTCAACGTCGATCCCGCCCAGATCGTTCTCGCTGGCGACTCGGCGGGCAGTCAGCTCGCGAGCCAGATGGCGACGATCATCACAAGTCCGGACTACGCCGAGATCATGAGCGTCACACCCGCACTCAGCTCTGATCAGGTCATCGCCACCGTGCTGAACTGCGGCGTCTACGATCTCGCAGCACTCGCCGCCCTGGACGGCATCGTCGGCTGGGGACTCAAATCCTCCATGTGGGCGTACTCGGGCACGCGCACATGGGCAGAGGATGCATCGGGGGCGACGATGTCGACGATCGACTGGGTGACAGAGGACTTCCCCACCACCTACATCTCCGGTGGAAACGGCGACGGATTGACCTGGCTGCAGTCGATTCCGATGTCGAAGCGGTTGGCCGAACTCGGAGTCGATGTGACGACGCAGTTCTGGCCCGCCGCCCACGAACCCGCGCTGCCCCACGAGTATCAGTTCCATCTGGATATGGCCGATGCGCAGACCGCGCTGCAGAAGACCATCGACTTCCTGGACTCACATACGACGCGCTGATTCATACGATCTGCTCTCAAAAGCGTGACGCACGTCATCTTCTTGAGATATCGTCGAGCACATGGAGACGTCGAAGAACGAGCGTGCGCTGGAAGACGGCATCGTCACGGACCTGTCAGGGCGGATGACCTACGGGTCCTACCTCGAGCTCGACACGCTGCTGGACGCCCAGCATCCGGTGAGCCGACCCGAGCACCACGACGAGATGCTGTTCATCATTCAGCACCAGACCACCGAACTGTGGCTGAAGCAGCTCATCCACGAGTTGAGCTCTGCACGCGCGCTGCTGGCCAGCGACGACCTTCGCGAAGCACTGAAGCGCGTCGCGCGCATCAAGCAGATCCAGGCGGTGATGACGCAGCAGTGGTCGGTACTTGCCACGCTGACGCCGACCGAGTACGCCCAGTTCCGCGGGTCGTTGGGCAGCTCATCGGGGTTCCAGTCGGTTCAGTACCGCGCGGTGGAGTTCGCACTGGGCAACAAGAACGAGCGGATGCTGCAGGTGTTCCGCGATCATCCAGCCAACCTCGCCATGCTCACCGCCGAGTTCGAGCGCCCCACGCTGTACGACGAGTTCCTCCGCCTCGCCGCCAGACGCGGCCTGCCCGTACCGGCGGTGATCCTTGAACGCGATGTCCGCGAGCCCTACCGGCCACACGAGTCGCTCGTTCCGGCGATCCGTGAGATCTACGAGAACCCTCAGACCCACTGGGATCTCTATGAAGCGTGTGAAGACCTCGTCGACCTCGAAGACAACTTCCAATTCTGGCGCTTCCGCCACCTCAAGACGGTCACCCGCACGATCGGCATGAAGACCGGCACCGGCGGCTCCAGCGGTGTCAGCTTTCTGCAGCGCGCGCTGGATCTCACCTTCTTCCCGGAGCTGTACACGGTTCGCACCCAGATCGGCAGCTGATGCGCGCGGCGGTCACGTGGTTCGATGGGGGTGCCTGGCGCGATGGCGTCGTCGCCGTCGCGGCCGCCGCTCTGCGCCTGCTCCCCGACGCCGACTCCGTCGGGCTCCCCCGTCTCGACGGCGTCGTCAGCGGAGCGTTCACCGATCACCATGTGCACCTTCAGCTCGTCGATCCGGCTCCGCTTGCAGATTCGGTGCTCTGCCGCCTGATAGATCTGGGTGGCGACCCCGAAGTCCTCGGCCGGGCCGCGGGTGTCGACCTCCGACGGGTGGCGTCTGGAGAACTGCGAACGCCCGGCAGCGTGGAGGTTCTGTTCGCGGGCGCTTTCCTCACCCCGCCCGGCGGCTACCCGTCGGACCGCGCGTGGGCCCCGACGGGCTCCGTGCGCGAGATCGCCGATGCGGATGCCGCGGAGCGTGCCGTCGTCGAGATGAAGGAGGCCGGGGCCACCCGAATCAAGGTCGCCAGCAACAGCACAGCCGGCCCTGTCTTCTCCGACGAGATGTTCCGCACGATCGCCCGGATCGCCGCGCAGCACCGCCTGCCGCTCGTTGCCCATGCCGAGGGCCGTGGCGAAGCGCAGCGCGTCGTCGCCCTCGGCGCCGCCGCGCTCGCGCACGCCCCGTTCTCCGAACCCCGCACAGACACCCAGATCCCCGCGCCGGCGGCAGCGGCATCCTGGGCGTCCACACTCGCCATCCACACGGGCGAGGCCTACGAGATCGCCGCGTACAACGTCCGTCGTTTCCACGCAGCCGGCGGCACAGTCCGCTACGGCACCGACATGGGCAACGGCCCGATGCCTGCTGAGCTGAGTCCCGGGGAGATCGCGGCGCTGAAAGATGCCGGTGTCGATGGCACGGACCTGCTGGAGAGCCTCGCGCCTTCCGACCCCCGCGGTCCCGATTCGCGGCTGCTGTTCTTCGCGGGACAAACGCCGGATTCGCCGGATCCTCTCCGCGCACGCCCCCTCCTTTCCACTGACCTGAAGGTGTGACATGACCTCTCTCACAGGCACGGCCCGCGCTCTTGATGCGGCAGATCCGCTCCGCGCTCACCTCGACGCCTTCGTCGACGCCGACGGCATCAGCGCATATCTCGACGGCAACTCTCTCGGGCGGCCACTGAAGGAGACCCCGCGGCGGATAGCCGATTTCGTCCACCACGACTGGGGCACGCGGCTGATCCGCTCGTGGGACGAGCAGTGGATGGATCTGCCGACCGCGCTCGGCGATCGTATCGCCGCCCTCTGCCTGGGCGGAGCCGCGGGGCAGACGGTCGTCGCCGACTCGACGACCGTGCTCCTGTACAAGTTGATGCGTGCCGGCGTCGCAGCCCGCCCGGGGCGCACCGAGATCGTCATCGAGGACGGCAACTTCCCGACCGATCGCTTCATTGCCGAGGGCGTCGCATCTGAGCGGGGACTGACGGTGAGATGGCTCTCCTCCGACCCTGTGCACGGCGTGCAGGTGGCAGATGTGACCGCCGCTGTGAGCGAACAGACGGCGCTGGTCGTGCTGAGTCATGTCGACTACCGCTCCGGTGCGCTCGCAGACATGGCCGCGATCACGGATGCGGTGCACGATGCCGGCGCACTGATGTTGTGGGATCTGTGCCATTCGGTCGGAGTCATTCCCGTGCAACTCGATGAGTGCGGTGTCGACATGGCGGTCGGCTGCACGTACAAGTATCTGAACGGTGGTCCGGGCTCTCCGGCCTTCGCGTACGTCAACGAACGCCACCACGGATTGCTGCGCCAGCCCATCCAGGGCTGGATGGGCGCCGGCGACGTGTTCGCGATGGGCTCCGCGTACGCCCCGGCACGCGGCATCCGACAGTTCATCAGCGGAACGCCCCCCGTGCTCGGCATGCTCGCGATGCAGGACATGCTCGATCACATCGAGACCGCGGGCATCGATGCGATCCGCGAGAAGTCCCTCTCGCTCACCGAGGTCGTCGTACGCGCCGTCGATGACGAACTCGCACCGCTCGGCGTGCGCCTTCTGAGCCCGCGGGATGCCGCGGTGCGCGGCGGTCACGTCACGATCGGGCACGAACGCGCCGCCGAGGTGACGAAGAGTCTGTGGTCGGAGGGGGTCATCCCCGACTTCCGCTTCCCCGATGGCATCCGGCTCGGGCTCTCTCCGCTGAGCACGTCTCACGTCGAGGCGGTGAACGGCGTACTCGCGGTGCGAGATGCGCTGCGCGCGTGAGCAGCAGCACGGCCGCTGCCGATGCCGTTCTCGACGACATCGATGCGCGTCCTGGCAGCACCGCATCGCTGCTGCGCACGATCATAGGACTCTTCGTTCGCAGCCTCGGCGGATGGATCTCCACTGCAGATCTCGTGCGCCTCGCCGGCGAGGTCGGTATCGCCGAGGCGCGAGCACGCACCGGGATCGCCCGGCTGAAACAGCACGGACTTCTGCTCGGCGAACGCAGGAGCGCAGCCGGCTACCTGGTCAACCCTGTCGCGACCGCGATGCTGGAGCGCGGTGATCGACGCATCTTCGCGGTGCGGCAGACGACACTCGAGGATGACTGGTGCCTGATCTCGTTCTCGATTCCCGAGTCGCGCCGCGATCTCCGCCACCAGTTGCGTCGCAGGCTGCAGTGGATCGGCTGCGGTGTGGTCTCGCCCGCTCTCTGGATCTGTCCTGCACACCTGCAGGACGAAGTCGAGCAGATACTCGACGAGCTGGGAATCCGCGGTGCTGCCGTGCTGTTCCGCACGGCAGCACCGCAGGTGGCCGGGTCACTGTCGGACGCTGTCGCGCAGTGGTGGGATCTGGATGCCCTGCGCCGACAGCACGAGTCGTTTCAGAGCGCGATCTGCGATCTGGGCGCGGCAGAATCCGGCAGCGGAGCCTTCGCCGCGTATGTGCGCCTCATCGACGACTGGCGCGTGCTGCCGTATATCGACCCCGGACTGCCCGCCGAGCTGCTGCCGACCGACTGGCCCGGCCAGCGCAGCTTCGACGAGTTCGCCCGGTTGTCCTCACGGCTGGAGATCCCCGCATGGCAGCATGTACGAACAACCGTGAACGAGGCCGCGCTCAGTCGCTGACAGTGCGCAGGAACGCCCGCACATTGTCTCCGAGCCGTTGAATGCGAGAGTCGCGCGCGGCTTCGCGGTCGAAGCCTTCATAGGCCAGCGGCGGCAGCCGCCGCACGTTCTGCGGGCAGCCGAATTCCGCGCACACGAGAGTGCCCACGGTGTCGCCGTTGCGCCCGGGGGCACCCGCCTTGCGCGCCGCGTAGAACTGCACGTCATTGCGGAGCGTGACATCCTCGCACCAGGAGCACTGCGCTCGTGCGATCACTCGTTGCTCTGCACGTTGCAGCAGCACACCGGTGAGTGAGCCGTCGACCTCGGCGACGACGTACGCCCGTCGGGCGAATTTCGCGTCGGTCCATCCGAGGAACTCTCGGCTGGAGAAATCGATCTCGGAGAACGCCGGCGGCAGGGACAGGACCGATGTCTCTTTACGGGAGGCGTTGATGAAGCTTGCGCGGATGTCGCGCTCGGTCAGGGAAAGCATGTGTGTTCCGTCTCGAAGAGGGCACACCCGAACAGGCGTGCGAAGGTGAATGGAGTGCTCACGATCGTGGGCACTCTGCCGCAAGAGACGCGGCGATCGTATGGGCGAACTCTCAGCCCCTGCCGCCGGCGCAGTAGGCGCCGACAACAGCCGATCGCCCAGCGGGCCCACTCACCTTTTTCAACACGCCCGAGATTCTACACCCGCAGTCCGGGAGTGACTCAGGGCGGGCCGAGTGGGCCTCCCCCTCGGCCACGGTGCACGAGACGCGCTGAGAATCCCGCTCGCGCCATCAACCTCGTTTATCGCGCGAGCGGGGTTCACCGTCACGCCGCGGCTTCTCCAAACCCCTGAGAGGG
>JBEBSN010000007.1:0-50601 GCA_040394295.1 Microbacterium sp. | reverse complement strand
GGTTGAAACGCGGACGCTCAGCACCACGGTCACTGTTGTAACGAGGACGCTCGCCACCACGGTCATCGCGTGCCGGACGCTCGTCACGGTTGAAACGCGGACGCTCAGCACCACGGTCACTGTTGTAACGAGGACGCTCGCCCGCGTTGCCACGATCGTCGCGGCGCGGACGATCGTCGTTGAAACGTCGACCCTCGTTACGAGGACGCTCGTCGCGGTGGTGCGGCGTCTCACGACGGCCAGACTCTGCGCGGCCGCGGATGCCACGTGCCTCATCGCGCCCTGCACGCTCCTGCGAGTTCCACCGACGCTTGGGAGAGGTGCCTTCGGCTTCTGCCGGACGGTAGCCGCGGTGCCCAGCGCTCTTGCTGCCGGGACGGCTGTCGAAGCCGCGCCCTGCGCCCGCAGAACGTCGCTCTCCGGCATCCGGACGACCGGCAACCGGTCGTCCGCCGCGTCCACCTTCGGGGCGACCTGCGTGACGGTCATGGAAAGAGGTCTTGTTCGCGCCGTAGCGCGGCTCGAAGTTGCGTGACGGTCGTCCGCCCTGGGGCTTCTTGTTCTTAGGCAAGGCAATTCCTTCTGTTTCTCTGCACGAGAACAGCACCATGCGCGCATGCGCTTCCGACATCGGTCGCGTGCGCACGCGCACCGCGACCTGCGGGGATCGTCTTCAGGGACGAGGGCCATTCATGTGATGGTTAATGTGCGTCTCCCTTCGACAAGCTCGGGGAAACGCTCTATCCATCGGCCCCTGGACTCACACTGAGACGAAAACTTCCGCGCCCTTCGCCAAGCGAAGTGACACGGCTGTCCGAAGCCGACCGCTCTAGCGTACCCGACCAGCCTGTGAAGGACCGGCGTACGATATGTGGAGTGACCTCGAAATCCCCCACCGGCACCCAAGTCCACCTTCACCGCGGCGCCGTGACTGCGCAGATCGCCCAACTCGGGGCGTCGCTTCGCGGCCTCACTGTCGGCGGCGTCGAGCTCATCTCACGCTATCCGGAGAACGAGCCGACACCCGCGTGCTCCGGCGTCGTACTTGCCCCCTGGCCGAACCGTGTGCGAGACGGCAAATGGAACGACAACGGGACCACACGTCAGCTCGCGATCACCGAGCCGAAGCTCAACAACGCCAGTCACGGGCTGCTTCGCTTCAGCGCCTACGACATCGAGCAGACCGATGCCTCGGCCACGCTGCGCGCGACGATCCACCCGCAGACCGGGTATCCCTACGAGATCGCCACCTCGGTCACCTACGCACTCACGGACGCCGGCATCGAAGTCACGCACACCCTGACGAACCGGTCGGATGCCGCAGCTCCCGTCGCCCTGGGAACGCACCCGTTCATCACCATCGGCGACGTCGATCCGCGCAACCTCGTCCTGCGTGTCGCGGCGAAGACCCTGCTGGAGACAGACGAGCGGATGCTGCCTCTTCGCGCCGTTCCGGCATCCGAAGAGATGCGAACCGGCGTGCGCCTCGGCGGGATCGCGCTCGACACCGGATTCGCCGATCTGATCCGCGACGAAGACCGGCGCGCCCGCCATACCCTCACGGCTCCCGATGGCCGCCGCGTCAGCCTTTGGCAGGACGAGAGCTTCGAATTCGTGCAGGTGTACACGAACGTGAACTACCCGGGCCAGAAGCTCGCCGTCGCGATCGAGCCCATGACAGCCCCCGTCGACGGGCTGAACAGTGGTCTCGGCATCCGACGACTCGTGCCGGGTGAAACCTGGTCGCTGTCGTGGGGCATCGAGCTCAGCTGAGTTAGGGTTCTCGACCCCTCCGACAGGCTCAGGGAGCGCGAAACGACCCTTCGACAGGCTCAGGGAGCGCGAAGCGAGGAGCGAAGCGGACGATCTAAGGGTGCTGTTCGCGCAGCTCTCGGCGAGTCAGCACCCGGTCCGACGCCGGACCATCGGCGTCAGGCTCGATGCCTGATCCTGAGGTGTCGGCATCCGGCCCGCCCTTACGCGACTGACGACGCTCGCGCGCGCCCTCGACAAGGTTGTAGAGCGTCGGCAGAACGATCAGAGTGAGCACGGTCGAAGAGACCAACCCACCGATCACGACGATCGCGAGCGGCTGCGAGATGAAGCCACCGTGCCCCGTGATTCCGAGCGCCATCGGCGTCAGCGCGAAGATCGTCGCCAGAGCCGTCATGAGAATCGGCCGCAGTCTCTTCTCGCCACCGGCCATGACCGCATCGTGCGCGGACAGCCCCTTCTCTCGGTACTGGTTCACGAGGTCAACGAGCACGATGGCGTTCGTCACCACGATGCCGATCAGCATCAGCACACCGATGAGAGATGCCACACCCAACGGCACGCCAGTGACGATCTGCAGCAGGATGGCACCGGTCGCGGCGAACGGCACCGAGATGAGCAGCAGCAGCGGCTGTCGCAGCGACTTGAAGGCTGCGACCATCACGACGTAGACGATCAGAATCGCCGCCAGCATCGCAAGACCGAGCTGCGAGAACGAGTCGGCCTGCTGCGACGCGACACCGCCGACCTCGGCGCTGGTGCCGTCGGGCATGTCCACGGCCTCAAGCGCTGCGGTGACAGACGCTGTCGCTACAGCGAGGTTGTCAGAGGCCGGCGGCACGGTGACCGTCGCCGTCCGACGCCCCTGCTCGGTGGTGATCGAGGTCGGCCCCTGCCGTTCTTCGACGACGGCGACGTCTTCCAGATCGACCATGCCCAGCGCCGTCGGAATCTCAAGGGAGCGCAGAGCATCGACTGTCGCCGGTGGCTCTGTCGCTGCGATGTACACCGTCAGCGCGGTGTCGTTCAGCTCGATGGATCCGGCCTGCTGGGGACGCATCGTGTTCGACACGAGCGAGCCGACGGCGACCTCGGACAGACCCAGATCCGCAGCCGCCTCGCGGTCGACGACCACGGCGATATATGGCAGCGATGCGGCCAGGTTGTCGGTGACAGCACCGATTCCTTCTCGCCCGTCGAGCTCGGCCGCGACGGCCTCGGTCGCCTCGGCGAGCGCGTCGCTGTTGGGCGCGGTGATGTCGATCTCGATGTCGCTCGAGCCGAAGCCGGCCGCAGCGTTGACACTGATCTCGCCGACACCTTCAAGATCGTCGACGGCATCCAGCACGTCGGCGCGCAGCTTCTCCTGGTCGACGCCGGATTCAGTCATGATCGAGTAGGTCACGCCTGCGCCGCCGGAGAAGGCGTCCATGAGAGACGAGCCACTGGAGCCGATCGACACCTGCACGTTTTCGATGCCATCGAGCCCATCCAGCGCATCTTCGACGACGGCCGCAGCCTCGTCCTTCGTCTCCAGGCTCGCCGTCGGGCCGAGGTCCTGCGTGACGGTCATGGTGTTCTGACCGGAGTCGCTCAAGAAGTTGACCTTCATCAGAGGTGCGGCGGCGAGTGTGGCGCCGAGTACGACGACGGCCAAGATCACGGTGAGTCCGGAGTGCCTCAGGGTCCAGCTGAGGATCGGGCGGTACGAGCGCTGCAGTCTCGTCGGCGGAGCATCCGGGTGCTCGGGGTCGATGACCTGGCCATCGTCGCCGACGAGCTCTTTGCCCGGTCGGAGGAACCAGTACGCCAGCACCGGCACGATCGTCAGCGACACCAGCAGCGATGCCGCCATGGCGATCGTCGTCGTCATGGCGAAGGGACGGAAGAGCTCCCCGACCATGTCGCCGACGAAGACGATCGGCAAGAACACGGCCACGCTCGTCAGCGTCGAGGCAGTGATGGCTGAGGCGACCTCGCGAACACCCAGACGAATGGCATCGCCCTTGTCTGCATTGCCGACATAGTGACGCTTGATGTTCTCGATGACGACGATCGAGTCGTCGACGACTCGGCCGATCGCGATCGTGAGAGCACCGAGGGTCAGGATGTTCAGCGAATAGCCGAACGCCTGCAGTCCGATGAACGTGATGAGCACGCTCGTCGGGATCGAGATCGCGGTCACCAGGGTCGAGCGGATCGACATCAAGAACACCAGGATGATGATCACGGCGAAGACGAGTCCGAGCAGACCCTCCACCGCGAGAGTCTCGATCGACTGCTGGATGAAAGGCGCCTGGTCGAAGACGACGGTGAACTGGGCGTCAGGGAACGTCTCAGAGAGTTCGTCGATGGCGGCGAGCACCCCGGTCGAGACCTCGACGGTGTTCGCGGCGGGAAGCTTGGTGATCGAGATCGACAGCGCATCCTCGCCGTTGACTCGCGAGATCGATGACGTGGGGTCGGGCTCCAGAGCGACCGACGCGACATCGTCGATAGTGACGTCGGTGCCGACGAGCGGCAGCGCTGCGAGCTCATCGACCGAGGTGATCTTCGCACCGGTCTGCACCGTCAGCGTCTGACCTTCTTCGGTGATGTCACCGCCGGGGAAGAGCGTGCCGTTCTGCTCCAGCGCGTCGCGGATGGCCTGGTTGCTGACGCCGGCCGCAGCCAGCTTCGTGTTGTCGGGGGTGATGGTGATGCGCTGGCCGACGCCGCCGACGATCTCGGCCGCGTTGACGCCGTCGACGTCCTCGAGCGTCGGAATCGCAACGTTCTCGAGATCTGACTGAGCGCTCTCGGCATCGTCGAAGCCGGTGACTGCCACCTGGATCACCGGGAAGTCGTCGATCGACACCGACAGCACCTGCGGTTCGACGTCGTCGGGCAGGGTCGAGGAGATGCGGTTGATGGCCTGCTGCATCTTCTGCTCGGCCGTGGCGAGGTTCTCACCATAGGTGAAGGTCGCCTGAATGATCGAGGCGTTCGTCGTGCTGGTCGCACTCGTCGATTCCAGCCCCGGCACCCCCTGCACAGCATTCTCGATCGGGGTCGAGACGTCATTCTCGACGACCTCGGGCGAGGCGCCGGGGTACGTCGTCATCACGACGAGCGCCGGCAACTCCAGCGAGGGGATGAGCTCCTGCTTGAGGTTCGTCAGAGCGAGTCCGCCGAACACTGCGGCGACGATCGTGATCAGGGCGATGAGCGCGCGGTTGCGCAGACTCAGAACGGCGAGGTTCGACAAGGCTGTGTCTCTCGATTGTGAAGGTGCGCGATAGGGATGCGCGGTCAGTATTTCACAGGCGACATGCAGGATGCTGAGAGCACGTCACCGCCGGTTCAGATGAGTGCGCCCAGCCCGAGTCCGGCGAGGGCAGCGGCCACAGACACCGCGAACGTTCCGAGCAGATGCAGCGCTGCTGAGCCCCGCTGGCCGTCCTTCCAGAGTTCGATGGTGTCGAGCATCGCGGTACTGAAGGTGGTGTATCCGCCGAGCAGACCGGCGCCGATCACGAAGGCAGCTTCGGGCATCGCCGATGCGACCAGTCCGAGAGCGAAGGAGCCAGTGATGTTCACGATGACCACGCCCCAGGGCGACCGGCCCTTCAAGAGGGAAGCGACCGCAGCGTCGACCACGTAGCGAAGACCTGCGCCCGCGCCGCCCGCGACCGATGCCAGCATGAACACCAGCGGCGTCACGTCCTGCGTCCCTTCGACGAGCCGTCAGCACGGCCCAGTCGCAGACCCAGTGCCGCAGCGGCGATACCGAGTCCGAGCGACAGCACCACGTACGCGACTGCCACGAGCGGAGCATCCGACCAGATCTCGACAGAGCCGACCGCGAAAGCGCTGTAGGTGGTGAACCCGCCCAGCATGCCCGTGCCGAGGAAGACCCGCAGTTCAGCAGAACCTGGCAGCCGAGCCGCGACGATGCCGATCAGCAGAGCGCCGAAGACGTTCACAGCGAACGTCGCAACGGGAAAGCTCCCGGCATCCGGAAGGACGAGCGCGAAAGCGAGCCGCGCCGCGGTACCGAGCGTCCCGCCGAGAATCACGAGAAGCAGTCGGCGAAGGCTCACGTCGGCAACTCTAGTCCTGTCGGGGAAGAGCCCTGAGATGCCAGCGCACCGGCGAAATGTCAAGGGCGTGTGAGCTGCGCCCCGCACAGCGTTGACTGGCCTCATGACACCGCTGTGGAAACTCGATCGCACGCTGCCCACCGGATCGCCCTTCGAAGCCGGAGCGCGCCATGATGTGGTCGTCGTCGGCGCCGGGATCACCGGACTGTCGACGGCCGTGATGCTCGCACGCGAAGGGCTCGACGTCGCTGTCGTCGAAGCCGGCGGAGTCGCAGAACTGGCGACCGGGGCGAACACGGGCAAGGTCACGCTCCTGCAGGGACAGCGTCTGGCCGAGATCCGTCGGAACCACCCTGCCTCACTCGTACGCGCGTACGTCGACGCGAACCGCGCAGGAATGGACTGGCTGACGGAACTCGCAGACACCGCTGCCGTCCCCTACCGACGAGTCGTCGACCATTCGTACGCACAGGGCCGAGACGGTGTGGACGCGGTGCGCGCGCAACACGACGCCGCGCAAGAGGCGGGACTGCCGACGCGGATGATGGCAGCCGCTGATCTGCCTGACGTACCGTTCCCCGTAGCTGCTGCCGTCGCTCTCGACGATCAGGTTTCGATCGACCCGGTGCTGGTCGCCCAGGCTCTCGCGGGTGAATTGCTCGCTGCCGGCGCAACGATGCACACCGGGGTGCGAGTCACCGGCGCGCGTGCGCTGCCGGAACCGCGTGTGGAGACCGAGTCGGGGCCGCTGTTCGCCGAGCACATCGTCGTCGCGACCGGGACGCCGATCATCGACCGTGGCCTCTATTTCTCGAAGGTGAGCGGGGTGCGGTCGTACTGTGTCTCCTTCCGCGTCCCCGCTCAGTCGGTGGAGGGCAACTTCATCTCTGTCGACGGCCCAGGCCGGTCGATCCGCCCTGTCTCAGACGATGATGGACCGGCTGGCACCGCGCAGCTCGTCGTCGGCGGCAACGGCCATTCCGTCGGCCGCTCTGACGGAGAGACCGCTGCGATCGACGACCTCGTCACCTGGACCAGGCAGCATTTCCCCGGCGCCGAGGAGACGCATCGCTGGTCGGCGCAGGACTACGAGTCACACAACCTGATCCCGTTCGTCGGCGCGATGCCGCGAGGACTCGGACGCATCCGTCTCGCAACGGGCTACGCCAAGTGGGGCCTGTCGAACGCGCCGGCCGCCGCGCTGCGCCTGACCACCGAGATCCTCGGCACACCGCGACGCGAGCGTCCGAAGTGGATGACGACGATCGGCACCCGGTTGACGGTGCCGTCCGACATCGGACGCGGTGCCGCGGAAGGTGGCCGCGTCGCGGCGGAGCTCGCGACCGGTTGGGCTGACGCTGAAAGCCGAGCCGTCCCCGTCACCCGGCCGAGCGAGGGCGAGGGTGTGGTCGCCAACAGGGGTGGCCGACCGGTCGGCATCTCTACCGTGGACGGCGTCACCCGAGCGGTCAGCGCCGTGTGCACCCATATGGGCGGAGTGCTCGATTGGAATGACGCCGAGTGCACGTGGGACTGCCCGTTGCACGCCTCGCGATTCGCCGCGGACGGCACGCGCATCGAAGGCCCCGCACTACGGGACCTGAAGCATCTGCGCTGATCAGTCGGACGCAGGCGGGGCATCCCAGCCCTGTTGCGGCGTGTCGCAGTTTTCGCGGAAGACGTACTGCGACGCGAGCCTGCGCTGGCTGCTGGACCAGTCGATCGCCGGCCGCCTCTGCTCCGGAGGCAGATAGCCGAGTCGATACACCGCCATCAGCTCGAGGTCGTCGGGAACGCGCAGCAGACGCACGATCTCGTCCCAGCGCCCTGGAACCTCCATCGGGAACGACACGAACTGTATGCCCATCCCCAGCTCGACGGTGGTGAGCCAGACGTTCTCCATCGCCGCGCCCATGCTGAAGACCGAGTAGAACGATGACAGCTCGCCCGGTCGGTACTCGCTACGGTCGAGCATCACACCCAGCAGCAGCGGAGACCCGGCCACGAGCTTGCGGTTCTCGCCGCCGAGCGTCTTCGGAACTCCGAGGGTGTTCATCAGCCGCTGACCGCGCTTGGTGAACACCTGACCGGTGAAGGGACGCAGCGGCGCGGGCAGTTTGTCGAACAGCATGCCGCTGCGGGTGGCATCCATCTCGGCCTGGCTGAAGCGGAAGTACGGCTTGTAGCGTTCGAAGAAGGTGCCATTCGACATCGCCTCCGTCATGCTCTCGCCCGAGATGCGCGCGATCTCGTCGATTGTCTCGCGAGCCTCGATGACGACGAAACGCCACGGCTGGCTGTTCAGTTGAGACGGCGCGCGTCCGGCCGCTTCCAGCAGAAGTCGCTGGTGCTCCTGGGAGACGGGGTCGGGGAGAAAGGCGCCGTTCGTGGTCTTACGGCGACGGATGGCGTCGAGCAGTTCCATACGGTCACTTCCGATCTGAGAGATACAGGGAGCGCACGAGGCCCCCAGCGATGAACGGGGCGGCGGCGAGCGCGACGAGAGGATGCCTCGAGCCGCGGGTCCCCAGCCACGGGATCGCCGCCAGCGGCACCGCCGCAGGCAACGCAGCGACCGCAGCAAGACGACTGGCGCGGCGAGGGCTGCCCCACCACGCGGCAACGACAGCCGCGGCAGTACTCGCACATGTGGCGATGTAGAGCACGTGGTGAAGCCACCTGAAGCCGGTCGTGTCGACGAGCTTCGTCGCGACGGCCGCACCGAGCGCACAGTTCGCCGTGTAGCTCACCGCGGCCGCCGCGAACAGCGGCCGCGCCGGGATGCGGTCGCGACGACGTGCCATGTGCCGACCCTACGCCTCTGGCCGCGTTGTTCAGCGCAGCCGTTCGGCCTTTACAGATTCCTCTCTGCATAGGCCAGCAGTGCGTCACGGACGAACTCGGCACCGCTCGCATCTGCATCGGTGGTGGCGTAGTTCGCGCCGAAGCGAGGATCGGCGACATACATCTCGGCGAGGCCGGTGACGTAGGCCTTGACGTCTCCGCCGGGTGCGGATGCCGGCGTGCCGGGGACGCCGCTCAGCCACTCGACATGGCGTCGCGCGATCTCCTGCGCCTCGTCCGCTGCGGGATCGGCCCCGCTCTCGGCCGCTGCGATCCAGTCGCGGCTGAGAGCGTCGACGCGGTCCTGCCATGCAGTGCGATCTTCGCTCGACAGACCGCGCCACCAGCTGTCACCCTCGGCGTAGGACTCCTTGCCCCAACGCTCCTCGACCTCTTCCCTGTGCTGCGTGTGGTCGAAACCGTCGAACATGTTCTCGGCCATGAGTTCTTTCCCTTCTTTCAATGCGGCGATGGTGGATTCGACCGACGCGATCTGTCGCGTCAGTCGGAGTTGCTCCTCGCGCAGATAGGCGAGATGGGTTCGCAACGCGGATGCTTCGGCTGCTGGCCCGCGCGATGGGCCCAGCACCTCGGCGATCTGCGCCAGCCCGAGTCCGAGGTCGCGCAGAAGCAGGATTCGTTGCAGTCGCACGAGTGCGGCCTGGTCGTAGTGCCGGTAGCCGTTGTGCGCGATGCGCGCCGGTGTGAGCAGACCGATGCCGTCGTAGTGACGCAACGTTCTGCTGGTCGTGCCGGCGATGCGGGCGATCTCTTGGATCGACCAGTCTCTTCGCTGCACAGCATCCCTCCTCTCTGACATCTCCACAATAAAAGTTGACGTTGCGTCAATGTCAACCACTTTCTCCACCTCCATTCGGGATTACCGGGTGCAACTCGCGATATATCGTGTTAGCCTTTGGTCAACGCGATATATCGCGACTACACGACATCAGGAGAAGACATGACCGAGAAGTGGCTCATCACCCCTGGCGAGGAACGCGTCATCGACATCGCGCAGGCGACCCGACTCAAGGTCGGCCTCGTCGGCGGACAGGTTGACGTCATCGCCCACGACGAACCCGGCATCCGCATCGAGGTGCACGGCGTCACCATCAAAGATCTGCGCATCGAATCCAACGGCACCGAAATCGAGATCGACCACCCACAGTTGGGCTGGGACAACTTCCTCGAGGTGTTCCGCAACTTCGGTTCGGGCGGACCGCGCGCCGAAGTCAGCGTCGCCGTGCCTCGCAGCATCGCACTGAACCTCGGCGTGGTCAGCGCCGGCGCGCTCGTCTCCGGTCTCACCAACGACGCCCGCTTGAACACGGTCTCGGGGGACGTGATCGTCGACACGCACGTCGGCGACCTCACGCTGAACTCCGTATCCGGCGACGTGCAGGTGCGCGGCCTGACAGGCTCGGCCGCGGCGAACAGCGTCTCGGGCGACGTGGCGATCACCGGCTCTGTGCGCAAGGCGACGGTCGACACCGTCTCGGGCAGCATCTGGGTCGACGCCACCGGCGCCGTGAACGCCATCAACTTGAACACCGTCGCCGGCAACAGCACCATCCGCCTGGAGGAGACCCTTCCTGCCAACTACGTTGTGCGCTCCATGAGCGGCGGCATGCTGATCGACGGCATCGACCGCGCCAGCACCGGCCCGACCAGCTACTCGGGATCGACCGGTGAGCTTGCGGGATCGTTCGTCGACATCCGCATGAACTCGGTCTCGGGCGACACCACGGTGCTGCGCCGTCCCCTTGCCACGGTCGCCGATGACGAGGAGTGGGACTCATGACTCCCCCCGTCTTCTCACACGGAGACCTGCGCCTTTATCTGCTCTCGCTGCTGGCAGAATCGCCGCAGCACGGCTACGGCATCATCCAGGCGCTCACCGATCGCACCGGCGGCACGTACACGCCGAGCGCCGGCACCATCTACCCGCGTCTCGCGAAGCTCGAGGAAGAGGGCCTGGTCTCGAAAACTGTCGACGGGCGCACCACGATCTATGCGATCACGGATGCCGGTCGCGACGAACTCGCCACCCGCGAGGGAGACCTCGCCGGGATCGAATCCGGCCTCGCAGACTCGGTACGCCTCATCGCGAATGAGGTGCGTCAGAGCGTGCAGGACGCGATGAAGAGCCTGCGCGCCGATCTCGCCTCCGCCGCCAACGACGAGCGCACCGCCGCGAAGTCTCGCCCGCACTCGGGCACACCGGCGTCAGCGGACCGCGTCGGCAGCCGAGAGCGGCTGCAACGCGCCGATGCAGCCGTCAATGCGTTCCGCGCCCAGGTTCGCACAGACCTGCGCACGCACGTCGCGCGGGGTGGAGTTCTCGCCGAAACGGTGGTCACCGAACTGGAGTCGGCGCTGGATGCCGCAGCCCAGGCCGTGACAGAAGCGCTCAGCTCGCACCCACGCTGAGCGCTCAGGCAGCGCGCCGAACGGCGCGAGAGCCCTGGACTACTCTGTCCAGATCTCTTCCTGCTCGTCCGGAACCGATTCTTCAAGAGGCACGACGAGTACCGAGCGGTGCTGACGATGAGCGAGACGCGCAGCGACCGATCCCGTGAAGAACTCACGGATGGATTCGCCCAGACCCCGCTTGCGGGTGCCGACGACGATGAGTTGCGCGTCGAGCTTGTTCGCAAGCTGCTTCATCGCCAGAGCCGGGTCTCCGACCAGCTGTCTGGCAGTCCAGGTGAGTCCGCTGTCGGCGAGGGCCTTCGCCGCGGCAGCCTCGACCTCTTCGAACTCCGCGACGCCGGATTCGAGGTTGAGGTCGATCGGAGCCGAATGCACATAACCATCCGGATCTTCGTATGTGACGAAGCGCGTGACGTCGACGTGCGCCACCACGAGCGGTGCCTTGAGCAGGGTTGCGTAGCGCGCGGCCTCCTGCAGGACGTGCGCGGCCTGACCGGGCTGCATGCCGACGATGACGGCCTTCTGCAAAGCGGCGTTCTGTGCCGCTTCGCCGGACGGGGAGGAGGTGGCTTCTGTCATGAGAATCGATCCCTTCGCGTACCCGCGAAGGCCAGGGGGCCTAGCCTTCGTGCTATTCTGAATGCTACTCTTACCGGCCGCGAGCCGGTGTCGTGAATGCGTCGGGCACATGTTTGTCCGACTGCTTAACTCGTGAGGGGGTCTCGCGCATGGGCCGTGGCCGTCAAAAGGCGAAACACACAAAAATCGCTCGCGAACTCAAGTCGTACAGTCCGTCGGTGAACTACTCTGCGCTTGAGCGCGAGCTGGCTCAGCCTGCGGATGAAGACGCCTACGTAGACAAGTGGGCCGACGATTACGCGGACGAAGACGAAGACGAACTCGAAAAGGCCTGAGTTCGTCAGACCTCGACCCCGCAACTTCGGTAGCGGGGTCTTTGTCGTGACCGCGAATTCGTCGTAGCCTGCGAGAATTGCGTCTGTGCCCCGCGTCGTCGCTCTCTTTCGCTACCCGCTCAAGGGGTTCACTCCGGAGCGGCGGGCTGAACTGATCGTTCAACCGGACGGTCGTATCGAAGGCGACCGCGTGCTCGCCTTCCGATTCGCAGACGCGGCGACACCAGAGGACCAGGCGGGTCTGGACCACTGGCCGAAGTCCAAAGGCCTGTCGTTGCAGGACTTCCCGAGCCTGGCCGCGTTGCAGCTGTCATACGACGCAGCGGGCAAGCGCCTCCGCATCGCGCACGAAGATCGGCTCCTCGCAGACGCGGGAATCGATACCGAAGGTCGCGCGCAGCTTGAGCGAGCGGTGACGACCTACCTGCTCGACTCACCCCACGCCGGGCGGCTCCAGCGCCCTGGCAGACTCCCCCTGCTGCTCGTCGGCGACGGTGAGCACGCGCGCTTCCAAGATCGCGCCAGAGGCTACGTGTCGGTGCACAGCACGGCCAGTGTCGCCGCGCTCAGTGACGCGATGGATCAGCCTCTCGATGACCGCCGATTCAGATCCAACATCGTGATCGACGGCGTCGACGCCTGGGGTGAACTCGACTGGGAAGGCGAGGTGAGCATCGGCGGCGTGCGCTTCACGACCGACGGCCCGATCATCCGGTGCATGGCCACCGAGGCGAACCCAGACACCGGCCTGCGCGACGCGGCGGTGCTGACATCTCTCACGCGCCGCATGGGCATGCGCAAACCCACCCTCGGACGTCTGCTGCTGCTGCCCGGCGTGAGCGGCGACGTCGACGAACGGTCAGGCCTCGGCGGTGTCATCCGCGTCGGCGACGAAGTCACCGTCGGCTGAGTCGGGCGGCGCGCTTCACCAGCGCCCGTAACGGCGTTCCCATTCCTCTTCAACGGTTCGGCGGCGTCCGGCGATCATGCCGAACGGAATGGTCGCCACGAGCACGCCGCCGATCACCAGCAGCGGGACCGTCCAGCTCTGGGTGATGTCGTGCAGGACCCCCACGAGAAGCGGGAAGCTCGCCGCGATGACATACCCGGCGCTCTGCACGAAGCTGCTGAGCGCGACAGCGCTTTCAGGCGTGCGGGAGCGGATGCTGATGAGCACGAGCGCGAGCGGGAACATCACTCCGACGACGCCGAACAGTGCCGTCCACAGCCATACCGTGACCGAGTTCGACCAGAACAGCAGTCCCGCGACGCCCAAGAGCCCGCAGATCAGCGCGGCGGTGTACAGCGGACGCGTCGCTTGGAAACGCACGACCAGAACGGGGACGAGCAGAGATGCGGGCAGGCTCATCACGGCGAACAGCGACAGCAGCAGCCCGGCCGCGGTCGTGTTGATGCCATCGATCTCCGAGACGATCGCCGGCAGCCAGGCGAAAGACGTGTACGCCATGATCGACGAGGTGCTGAAGACGACCGCGATCGACCATGCCAGCGGCAGCCGCACGAGCCGACGGAAGGCCCGCGAGTTCGTCGGCGCGATGGAGATCGGCCCCGTGGAGAGTTCGGCGGGATCGCGCGCGGGCTCCTCGAACCCTTCGACAGGCTCAGGGAGCGACGGGCTCAGGCCAGGGAGCGACGGGCTCAGGTCAGGGAGCGACGGGCTCAGGTCAGGGAGCGAGCGGCTCAGGTCAGGGCGCGAGCTGCTCGACTCAGGGAGCGAAGACCCGGGCGTCTGAAGCGGTGGGGGCGCGACGTTCGTTCGACCGGTCATCAGCATGGCGATCCATGGCAGCGCTCCGGCGAGCGCGAACACTCCCCAGATGCCCAAGGACATGCGCCAGCCCGCAGCATCCGCCAGCGGCACCGCGACAAGCGGGGGCAGGAACGTCGACAGGGACATCGCCGTCGTATACAGCGTGAGCATCATGCCCAGGCGGTCGGGGAAGTACTTCTTCACCAGCGGCGGAACGAGGATGTTACCCATTCCCACACCCGCGAAGATCAGCGCTGTCGTCGCCAAGAGCGACACCGATCCCGTCGCGAAGCCGCGCAGCACGAGGCCGACCGTGATCGCGCCGAGCGCGATGACCGTCACGCGCTCGAGGCCGAGTCTGCGCTCCAGCAGCGGCGTGCACAGACCGAAGATCGCGAAGCACACCGGCGGCGCCGTACCGATCAACCCGACGACAGCCGTCGGCACGGTGAAGTCGACGGCGATGTAGTCCAGCAGAGGCGAAAGCGATGCGACGGCGGAGCGCAGCGAGAATGCGCACAGCACGATTCCGAGCACAGCGAGCGCTCGGCCCCGCCAGAGGGGCTTCGCGATCACGAGGTGCCGTCAATCACGACGATTGCGAACTTTCAACCCAGCCCAGGTACTCGTCGGTGACCGTTCCGGTGACGTAGCGTCCGTCGAAGCAGCTCATGTCGAGATCGGTGACATCGGAGCCTTCGATGATCGCCGCCTTCAGATCGTCGATCTCCTGGTACACGAGATAATCGGCACCCAGTTCGTCGGCGATCTCGGGGATCGTCCGCCCGTGTGCGATCAGCTCATGCTTGGACGGCATGTTGATGCCGTACACGTGCTGATGGCGCACAGGAGGCGCCGCTGAGGCGAATGTGACGGAGAGGGCACCGGCATCCCGCGCCATCTGGATGATCTGCTTGCTCGTCGTGCCACGCACGATCGAGTCATCGATGAGCAACACGTTCTTGCCGCGGAACTCGCTCGACATGGCGTTGAGCTTCTGCCTGACGCTCTTCTTGCGCACGGCCTGGCCGGGCATGATGAAGGTACGACCGACGTAGCGGTTCTTGTAGAACCCCTCGCGATACTCGATGCCGAGCTTGCGGGCGACCTCCATCGCCGACGGACGGGCGGAGTCGGGGATCGGCATGACGACGTCGATCTTGTCGCGGGGCACGTGCTTGGCGATGGTGTCGGCGAGACGGTCGCCCATGCGCAGACGCGACTCGTACACGGCGATGCCGTTCATGATCGAGTCAGGGCGGGCCAGATACACGTACTCGAACGCGCAGGGTGCAAGCGTCGACTCTTCTGCGCACTGCTTGCTGAAGAGCTCACCGCGGTCGCTGATGAAGATCGCTTCGCCAGGAGCCACCTCCCGCACGACGTCCCAGTCGCCGTTCTCAAGCACCAGCGACTCGCTGGCGACGACCCACTCGTCGTGTTCTGCACCGGCGCGACGACCCAGGATCAGCGGACGGATGCCGTGGGGGTCGCGGAACGCCAGCAGGCCATAACCGGCGATGACAGCGATGGTCGCGTACGCGCCCTCGATGCGCTTCTGCGTGCGCGTCACAGCCTCGAAGAGGCGGTCGGGATCGAGATCGACATCGGATGCCGTCGTCTGCAACTCTCCGGCAAGAACGTTCAGCAGCAGCTCGGTGTCGCTGGACGAATTCAAGTGCCGTCGGTCGCGCTTGGCCATGTCAGCGGTGAGCTCACGGGTGTTGGTGAGGTTGCCGTTGTGGATGAGCACGATGCCGTACGGCGCGTTCACGTAGAACGGCTGCATCTCTTCTTCGCTGGATGCGGTGCCCTTGGTGGCGTAGCGGACGTGACCGAGTCCGACGTTGCCGAGGAGCGAGCGCATGTCACGGGTACGGAAGGCCTCGCGCACCATGCCTTCGGCTTTGGTCACGTGCATGACGCCACTGGGCTCTGCGGTCGCGATGCCTGTGGCGTCCTGGCCGCGATGCTGCAACAGCAGCAGGGCGTCGTAGATGTCTTGGTTGACCGGGGCGTTTGCGACAACTCCTACGATTCCGCACATGCGCTGTTACTTCGCTCCATCTGCGTATGCGCCCACCAGACGCACCGCTCCGCCGTCGACGCCCTTGGCGCCCTCTTCGAACTCTCCTGCGGGACGCGCGCCGGTCGAGACCGTCGCCACCTGCCAGGCGTGGATGCCCTCTTTGGACAGCGCCGCGATCGCGGCATCCTTCTGGCTCGGGTCGATGACCGCGAGGAAGCCGATGCCGAGGTTCCAGGTGCCCTCGGCTGATTCGAGGGTGGAGCCGGCGATGTCGCTGAGCACTCGGAAAACCGGGCTCGGTGACCAGGTCGAACGGTCGACCTCGGCCCAGCTGCCCTGCGGCAGCACGCGAGCGAGGTTCGCTGCGATACCGCCACCCGTGACGTGGCTGAGCGAGTGCACGGGGTGCGGCTCGTTCGGTCCCTGAGTCTGTCGAAGGGTCTCGAGGAGGCGCAGCAGCGGCAGCGTGTACAGGCGCGTCGGCTCGAGCAGCGCTTCGCCCCACGTGTTGCCGAGGTCTGCGGAATTGTCGCCGTAGCCGATGCCGGCCCCGGTGACAATGTGACGCACGAGCGAATAGCCGTTGGAGTGCAGTCCGCTGGAGGCCAGAGCGAGAACGACATCGCCGTCTCGCACATGTTCTGCGCCGAGCACGGCGTCCGCCTCGACGACCCCGGTCGCCGCTCCGGCGACGTCGTAGTCACGCGGGCCGAGAAGGCCGGGGTGCTCTGCCGTCTCGCCGCCGACGAGGGCGGTGCCAGTGGCGGTGCAGGCGTCGGCGATGCCGCGGACGATATCGGCGATGCGCTCTGGCACGACCTTGCCGCAGGCGATGTAGTCGGTCATGAAGAGCGGCTTCGCGCCCACCACGACGATGTCATCGACGACCATGCCGACCAGGTCTTGCCCGATGGTGTCGTGCTTGTCGATCGCCTGCGCGATCGCGACCTTGGTGCCGACGCCGTCTGTGCTGGTCGCGAGCAGCGGCTTCGTGTAGCCGAGCAGCGCGCTCGCATCGAAGAGTCCGGCGAAACCGCCGACACCCCCGAGCACTTCGGGTCCGTGCGTCGCGCGCACAGAAGACTTCATCAGCTCGACTGCGAGGTCACCTGCAGCAGTGTCGACGCCGGCTTCGGAATAGGAGTTAGTGGAGGAGGATGCCACAACATAAGACTACCGCCGCCGGAGAGGTCGCGAATCCGCCGCACTATCTCCCTAGGATGGGGCCATGGCCGACAAGCCGCAGTGGTTGATTCGCGAGGACGCCGGAGTGGCGGTGATCGTCGCGCTCGTGCTGCGGCAGATGCTGGGCATCCGCGTGCCGGAAGATCTCCCTGCTCTTCGCGAACTGCAGGTGCGCGCTCCCGATGCAGTAGATGCCAGTGCCGCGCTCGAGGCGCAGTGGCGCGACTACTGGGACATGACGGTCGAGCCGCGCGCGCATCCGTCGGAGAGTCCGCTCGAGCTGATCGACGGCTTCGAGACCCTGGTGGCGCTGCCCTCGACAGGAGCCGAAGAGCTCCGAGAAGCCATCACCCCGCTGGCGAAGCCTGCGCTGCAGTACGCGCACCACGCTCACGCGCGCTACTTCAGGACGATGAACAGCGCCTCCGGCGGCGATTCTTACCGTGCCTACGCGAGCGCCATCGCCGAGTTCGAACGCGAGATCGGGCGCAGGGCGCACTCATTCGAACTCAACGTGCACGTGCTGCCGTTCTCGCAGCGCGGCATCTGGTGGATCGGTGCGCTCACCGTCGCCGTCACGGACGGTCTGCGACGCGATGTGGTCGCCTTCGACTCCGCCATCCGCCCCGTCATCGCCGAGCTGGCCTAGCGCACGCGCCGGCTCTCACTCGCTCGCACGCTCATGCGGGATGAGTTTTGCCGGTTCCGGGGTTCCAGAACCGGCAAAACCCATCTCGCATCGTGCGGCGTGCGGCGTGCGGCGTGCGGCGGCGTGCGGGCTATCCCTCCACGCGCACGAGGCGTACGAAGCGCACGACGAGGTCGTCTGCCCCTTCTGCGACGGAGAGGCGGATGCGGGTGGCATCCGCGCTGACGGAGCCCTCAGGCAGGGCGATCGTGGCCGTGCGCCATTGCCCTGAACCGGTGCGATCGACAGCGGCAGAGGTTCCGGCATCCGTATCGATCGCGAACGAGCCCGCTCCGGTGTCGAGGAACGTCACCTTCAGCACGGTCTCTCCCGAGACGGATGCCGCGAACCGCGGATCGACATCGAAGAGGAACCCGGTGTCTCCCGCGGCGACCTCGGTGGAAAGACCTTCATGCGCCGTGCCGTTGGCCTCTTCGAGCTCGCCGACGTGCGTGTCGACCTCGGTGCGGTGCGCAACCGAACCCGGCTCATCGACCTGCACGAGCCAGCGTTCCAGGTTGCGCACCCATGGCCGCGACGGCCAGTCGCTCTCGTTCTCGAACGGACCGGTCTGCCCGGCATCCGCCCAGAAGGTGTCCTCGGCCTCGCGAAGAGCCGCCCAGGCATCCGTCGAGGTCTCTGCCGTGTGACCCAGCGACAGCCTCACCCAGTCCCAGTGCTCCGGGTACTCGGCCATGAACGAGGGGCCAGGCACCACGTACATCCAGTTCATGCGCAACTGCAACGACTTCAGGTTGGCCTGCCGAACGGCGTAGTAGGGGTCGCTCGTCTCGTACCCGCAATCGTTGAAGCACTCGTTCTCGGTGGCCACGATGAAGCGGCCAGAGTGAATCGGGAGCGATTCGTCGACGACCATGTGTCCGTTCGGCTGAATGTGCGAGCCATAAGCAGGCGCCTCACTGAGGTGGAAGTTGCTGGGCTCGGTGATGCCCGTGCGGATACTCATTCCCGCATCCACCGCCTTCACCGCCAGCAGATCATCGGCCTCCTCGAACGGGCCCCAAGGATAGTCCTCGCCCGTGAAGACCAGCTTGTGCGCGTTCTCGCCGAAAAGATCGACGAGATCAGTCCAGGCGTGGTCGTACCACGCGAGATAGGTCTCCTCGTCGAGGTCGCCGCGTTCAACGGCATCCGACACCATTTCATAGTCGTATTCGGCCCAGGTGAAGGCCCCGGGCACATAGACGAAGCGCAACCGAGGGTCATCAGCGAGTCCGAGATCGACGAACAGCGCGCGATAGGTGTCCATGAGATGACCCCACACGCACTCGTCCCAGATCGGCAGATGCGATTGGCCGTCGTAATCAGGGCCATAGGTTCCGACGCCGCACTCCTCAGCGACCCAGCCGGGCGCCCAGTCCTCGCCGCTGGCGAAGATCCGCATCCAGAAGTCACCGGGTTCGGCGAGTTGGGCATCCAGCGCATCGAAACTCATCCCCTGCGCCGAGCCCGACGAGGACCGATCGAGCGGCGCACCCTGCTCTGGCTGAATCTGCCGCCAGCTGACATCGATCGAGCGCACAGCGACGAGATCCTCCGTCGAGGCCTCCTCGGAGAAGTAACCGGAGTTCTCGGCCGGGCGCACATGCTCCGGAAGCGTCCAGTCGTCACCGTCCACGACGCGAACGCCGTCGGGACCGGCGTCGACGAAATCGGTGCGCGGCCCGACGTCCAACGCCACATCCAGTTCGGCACCCCCCGGCAGCGGATCGCCGTTCACGACCGTGCACCCCGTGAGCGCGAGGACGGCCGCCACCGCGAACGCGGCCGCCGCATCACGGCGCACCGGCGACATCCTCAACGTGACAGCCGTTCATAAGTGCTCCTCAATCTCGTGTCGTGTCGCCTGACCGCCAGTACCACCCGCTCCGCGTGTGGAGAGCGATCCGGCCACAGCAGCCCAGCGCAAAGCTGCATCGAGCCTGAGTCCTTCGAGCCACGCGGCGATGAAGCCTGCATCGAAGCTGTCACCCGCCCCGGTCGTGTCCACGACGTCGAGCTTCAGCCCCGGCACACGTCGCACGAGGTCTCCTTCGACGGCCAGCCCGCCTGCTGCCCCGTCTTTGACGACGACGATCGGGCCGTGAGAAGCGAGGGCGATGGCCGCCGCTTCGACATCGGCTGCGTCGACGCCCACAACGGCGGCGAGCGCGATGGCTTCGGCAGCATTCGGCAGCAGCAGGTCGACGAGGGGAAGGCACTCGGCGACACCCTCCCACCGCTCGGCAGGATCCCAGTTCGTGTCGAGACTGGTGCTGACACCGCGCGCTCGCAGATCGGCGAGCACTGCCGGCAGCTCTCGCGCGAGCGCAGGCGTCAAGAAGTATGAGGCGAAGTGCACGTGAGCGACGCCCTGTGCGCCCGCGCGCACCTCGTCGCCGGTGACGCCGGCGAGCGCACCTGTCAGGGTGAGGATCGAACGATCTTCTGGTGCCGACAGAATGACCGAGACCCCGGTGGGCTCCTGCACCACTCGCACACCGGCGGTGTCGACGCCCGCCTGAGCGAGCAGCTCGACGGTGCGATCTCCGAACACGTCGTCACCCACCCGCGCGACGAGGGCAGTGTCGACTCCGAGCCGCGCGAGGCCCGCGGCGACGATGCCTGCACTCGAGCCGAGCACGAGATCGGCACCGTCGAGCAACTGCTCAGCCTGACCGAACCGCGGCACGACGTCTCCGCGCAGCACCAGGTCGAGGTTGGCGTCGCCTGCGACGAGAACCCGCCCGGTCACCCCTTCAACCCCGTCATGGTCATAGTCTGCACGAACTGCTTCTGCGCGAAGAGAAAGAACAGCACGAGCGGTGCCGTCGCGATGACGTTGGCCGCCATGAGCAGCTCCCACTGCGTGCGCCTGGTGCTCTGGAAGTTCGCGATGCCGAGTTGCACCGTGAAGATGCTGTCGTCATTGATCGCGATCAGGGGCCAGATCAGGTCGTTCCACGAGCTCAGCAGAGTGAAGATCGCCAGCGTCGCGATCGCCGGTTTGGCAAGCGGCAGCACCACACGCAGGAAGGTCTGTAGCCTGTTCGCGCCATCCAGAGCAGCAGCCTCTTCGATCTCCTTGGGGATGGAGAGGAAGAACTGTCGCATGAGGAAGATGCCGAACGCCGACGCCAACCACGGTACGAACGCCGCCGCAAGCGTGTTGATGACGCCGAGCTTGGAGAACATCACGTAGGTCGGGATCATCAGCAGCTGAGTCGGGATCATGATCGTCGCGACGATCATGAAGAAGCCGACGTTGCGCCCGCGGAAGTGCAGCCTGGCGAAACCGTAGCCGGCGAGTGAGCAGAGGATGCCGTGGGCGACGATCGCGATGATGGAGACGATCGTGCTGTTGACCAACCAGGCCAGCACGTCGGTCGTCGTGAACAGCGCAATGAAGCCGTCGAGCGTGAAGTGCGACGGGATGAACGGCGGCGGGAACTTCACCAGTTCGTCTGCGGGCGACAGCGACGCCATCACCATCTGTGCGAACGGGATGACGAACAGCAGTGCGACAGGCGCGAGCACCAGGTGCCATCCGCTCATCCCCTTGCGTCGCCGCGGCGGGCGCGTGCTCTTACCCGTCGTCACGGTGACCGTGTCGAGCATGTCCATAGCCATCAGAACGCCTCCATCTTCCGGCTTCGGGCGTAGACCACCATGCCGACTGTTATGAGCAGAGTCACCGCGAACAGAACGTAGGCCGCCGCCGACCCGTAACCGAAGTCGAGGGTCTTGAAGGCCTTCTCCCAGAGGAAGTACACGATGGTCTTCGTCGCATCCAAAGGCCCTCCCCTCGTCGTCGTGTAGACGAGGTCGAACAGCTGCAGCGCGGTGATCGTCTGCCAGATCGTGATGAACACCGTCACCGGACCGAGCTCCGGCCAGATGATGCGCCAGAACGTCTGCCATGGGTTGGCCCCGTCGATGCGAGCGGCTTCGAGCAGCTCGATGGGGATGTCCTGGAGCGCGGCGAGATAGATCACCGTTGTGAAAGCAGCCTGGCCCCACAGCGACATGATCGCGATGACGAGCATCGCCTGCTGCGGATCTTCCAGCCACCCCTGCGCCGGGAGCCCCACCGTACGCAGCGCGTTGTTGGCAAGGCCGTACTGCGGACTGAACAGATAGGTCGAGAGGATGCCGGTGGCTGCAGCCGATGCGACGAAGGGAACGAAGATCGCCGTGCGATAAAGGCCGATGAAGCGGATGTTGCGATTGAGTGCGACGGCGAGGAAGAGACCCATCAACACCGATGCCGGAACGAACAGCACCACGTAGACACCCGTGTGGGTCACTGCATCCCAGAACTCCGCATCGCTCATGAGCTGGGAGTAGTTGTCGCCGCCGATGAACTCCGGCGGTGCGAAGCCGTTCCACTCCTGCAACGACAGGATGAAGGCCCAGACCGCCGGGAAGATCGACAGCCCCAGAATGATGATCATCGCCGGAGCGACGAACGCCCAGCCTGTCAGGTCGTTGCGCAGCAGCCGACGCCGCAGCCTGCGCACGGCGGTGTCGGGCGCAGGCTTCGGCTCCTCCTCGATCGCTTGAGGCGTTGGTGGCGTCTCGCGTGTGGTCATCGTCATCGCAACTCCTCTTTCGGTCTTGTCCCGGGGCCGTCCGGAACTCAGGAAAGCACAATCGAGCGCGTCAGGTGGCGCGGGTTGTCGGGATCCAGGCCTCGGCGCTCGGCCGTGCGCACGGCAAGGCGCTGCGCCAGGGCGAGTTCGATGAGCGGGTCAGCCGTGCCCTGCACGACAGTCGCCCCCGTCGCCTCGATCTGTCGGGCCAGATCGTCCTCACCGACGCCGAGGAACCACACAAGGGATCCTTCGTGTGCGACGGCGAGCGGGCCGTGTCGGTAGTCCAGAAGCGGGTAGGACTCTGCCCACGCCTGTGCGGCCTCGCGGATCTTCAGCGCGGCCTCCTGGGCGAGCCCGTATGTCCAGCCGCGACCGAGGTAGACGATGTGGTCGAAGTCCTCTGGCAGCTCACGCGGATTCGCGAGCGCCGTGGCGGCGAGGTCGGGAAGGCCCGACACGTCTTCGCCGAACGCGGCGCGAGCCAGGTAGAGCACCGTCGTCGGGAAGCGCGTCTGCACGACGGACTCCTCGTCGGCGAAGTCGAGCAGGAGCACCTCGTCGGCGAGCTGAGCGCACGGAGAGTCTGCGACACCGGTGATGACGACCTTGCGCACACCCGCAGGCAATGCGTTCATCGCCTCGATGATCTCCGTCGTCGTACCCGAGCGCGTGATACTGACCACCACATCGTATGGACGCCACGGGCGGGGCTCTGAGGCGTACGCCGCATCGGTCTCACCGAGGCCGGCCCCCTCGCGCAGCAGCGCGAACGATTCGGCGACGAACGCTGAGGTGCCGCATCCGATCACCAGCATCCGTTCACCGGCGCGGGCGAGGACGCGGGTGGCTTCTTCGCGCATGCCCCAGGCCTCCCGCCAGACATCGGGCTGGCTGTCGATCTCCACAGAGGTGACGTTCATGATTCTCTTTCCTGCATTTCTGCGGTCGTATGAGGTGAATGGCGGGGCGACCTGTTCGGCCGCCCCGCCGGATGCATCAGTCGGCGAGCGCCTGGTCGGCCTTCTCTGCAGCCGCCTTCAGAGCCTCTTCGGGCGTCCCCTCGCCCTGCAGCACCTTGGAGATCGCAGAACCGATGGCCTCTGAGAGTCCGACGTAGCCGGCCACTGTCGGGCGGGCGTTCTCGGCGTTGTCGTTGTTCTCGGCCATGACGTCGAGCCCCGGAAGCGCCTTGACCTGCTCTTCGAACTCGGGGGTGTCGATCTCGCTCGAGCGCAGTGGCAGGTTTCCGTACGCGACGTTCCACCGCAGGTCCTGCTCGGAGGCCGTCAGCCACTTCATGAGCTCGAACGACCAGTGGTTCTCGTTGGCGTCCTGCGTGTCGAACAGTGCCCAGATGTCAGGGCCAGACACGGTCTGGTGGTCGCCGTCGGTGCCCGGCAGGATCGTCACGCCGTAGTCGGTGCCGGCAACGCCGAGATCCCACAGCTGCCACGGTCCGGAGGTCATCATGCCGATCCGGTCGGAGGCGAACAGCTGGGCGAACTTCGTGTCGGTCTGATCGAGGTAGACGCTCTTGTCGTCGACGGCCATCTGCCGCAGGAACTCGAGAGCCTCCACGCCCTCGTCGCTTGCGAATGCCGCCGCACCGCTCTCGTCGAGGATGTCACCACCGTGCTGCCACAGGTGCGGCCAGAACTGCCAGGTGGTCTCCTCCGAGCCCGACACCGAGTATGCGTAGCCATACGTTTCGGTGGATGCGTCGGTGAGCTGCTTCGCGGCAGCGCGGAAGTCGTCCCAGCTCCACTCCTCTGTCGGATACTCGACACCTGCGGCATCGAAGACCGTCTTGTTGTAGATGAGGGAGATGTTGTCGACCAGGGCGGGGAAGCCGATGATCGCCTCGCCGGTGGGCTGTACGGTCGCCCTGGCGGCTTCGGAGAACTCTTCCCAGCCGACCTCAGGGTCTGCGATCTGCTCGGTGATGTCGAGGGTGCGCTGAGAGGATTCAAGTTCGCTGGCCCATGCGCCGAAGGAGTAGGAGATGTTCGGGTAGCTGTTTCCGGCGAACCCTGCAGACAGCTTCTGGAGGAGCTCTTCTGTGGAGGATGCTCCGGGGGAGATGTCGATGGTCACGTTGGGGTGGAGCTCTTCGAACTCGGCTGCCATGCCTTCGAGGAGCGTCTGGGCTTCATCGCTCTGGCCTGTCCACCAGGTGAGCGTGACATCCGCCTCGGGGTCGAGTTCGGCGGCTCCCTGGGAGCCGCTGCAGCCTGCGAGAGCGAAAAGGGCACCGACCGCGGTGATAGCGGTGGCGATGCGGACGGTATTGCGGCGCTGTGTCATGACGTCCTCTCATCGGGGGTGCGGCGTCGGTGCAGCACCGGGATAATCGTCTATATTGGCGCAGAATGATCGTTTGTAAAGAAAAATGAGCAAAGCGATCATTCTTTCTGATTAGAACGTTGCTCTTCGCGCCCAGAAGGCCGATTCTGGAGCTGTGACCTCCATAGCTGACATCCTGCTTCGCAACTGGACCCCGAAGAGCCGCCTGCGCAGTTCCGTGACGGAAGTCGCGACGCCGCACACACCATGCATAGACGTGCACAACCACCTCGGCCGCTGGCTCTCCGAGGACGGCGACTGGATCATTCCCGATGTCGCAGAGCTTCTCGAGACGATGGACGCTCGGCACGTGGAATCGATCGTGAACCTCGACGGGATGTGGGGCGACGAACTCGAAGCGAACCTTGACCGCTACGACCGCGCGCACCCCGGCAGGTTCCATACGTTCTGCCAACCGAAATGGTCCCTGCTGGAACATCGAGATGGCGACCGGATGCTCTTGGAACAGCTCGACGACAGCGCGAAGCGCGGCGCACGGGGTGTGAAGATCTGGAAGAACCTCGGACTCGAGGTGCGCGACCACGCGAAAGCGCTCGTGATGCCCGATGACCCGCGCATCGTCGCCCTCGTCGCACGCGCCGGCGAGCTCGGACTGCCCGTGCTGATCCACACCGCCGACCCGATCGCTTTCTTCGAACCGCTCGATGAGAACAACGAACGGCTGGACGAGCTCCGCGTCTCGTCGGACTGGTGGTTCGGCGACCCCGAGCGCTATCCGTCCTTCGACACGCTCCTCGATGCGCACGCCCGCCTCGTGCTCGCCTGCCCGGAAACCGACATCATCGGCGCTCATGTCGGCTGCGCCGCAGAAGACCTCGATCGCGTCTCGGCCCTGATGGATGCTGCGCCGCGCTATCACGTCGACATCGCCGGGCGGATGGCAGAGCTCGGACGCCAGCCGCGCCGCACGGCGCAGCTGGTGGCAGAGCATCCGGATCGAGTGCTCTTCGGCACCGACATCTACCCCGCCAGCGACGAGCAGTACCGGCTGCACTATCGATTCCTCGAGTCGACGGACGAGAGCTTCGAATACGCCCCCGGCGAGCCGTACCCGCCGCAGGGGCGCTGGGCGGTCTCCGCCGCCGCCATCGACCCGAGCTTCCTTTCTGCGCTCTACCGCGACAACGCCCGTCGCGTGCTCGGGATCTAGCCGCCGGCGCGGCTCAGCGCACGACCTCGAGCGCGCCGCCGAGCTCGCGCGGCAGCAGCGCGGCATGCGCCGCCGTGAGCTCATCGCACAGTTCCCAGATCTCAGCCGGAGTGAGGACCGAGCTCGCGTTCGGGTCGGTGAGGACAGCACGGCGAACGAGTTCCGGATCACCTTCGAGCGCGGCCCGGATGGTGAGATCGGCCACAGAGAGGTATGTGCGGTTCAGCGCAGCGCCCGCCGCCGGGATCGAGCCCCACGCGATCGGATGCACGCCGTCGGAGTCCACCTTCGCGGGAACCTCGATGACCGCGCCCGTCGGCAGGTTGTCGATGAGGCCGTGGTTGGGGATGTTGGCATGAATCTCGCGCTCGGTTCCGGTCAGCATCGAGTGGATGATCTGCGGGGCGTACTCTGCCGCGTCACCTTCTTCGTGAAGCGGCACGTCGCGCCCCGCTGCCAGTGTCCGTTGGGCCTCGTGGAAGTCGTTCACATTCTCTTCGGAGATGCCGATGTACTCGAGCGGCGTGAGTCGGTACCGCTCGATCTGCTCGTCCGAACGCAGGAACCAACTGAGGTACTCCGCGGAATGCTCACTCGTCTCGGTCGGGTAGAAACCGATGCGACGGAAGATCTCAGCGCGCACACGACGCTGCAGATCCGGACTCTCATCGATCTGCTTGCGGAGGCGGGGATAGAGGTCCTCCCCGTCGCGGCTCCACTCGGTCAGCCAGGCCTGGTGATTCACTCCCGCTGCTCGGTAGTGCGTTCCCTCCAGCGGTACGCCGATGAGCTCGCACAGGTCGTTGACGGTCCAATACACGCTGTGGCAAAGGCCGACGGCCTTGATGTCGGGAGCCACGACCGACATCCACCACACATTCATCGCCATGGGATTGGTGTAGTTGAGGAACCACGCGTCTGGGCACACCTGCTGCATATCTCGCGCGATGGCGCTGAGCGCCGGGAAGGTGCGCAGCGCGCGGAAGACACCGCCCACGCCGGTCGTGTCTCCGATCGTCTGACGCAGACCCTTCGCCGCCGGCACTTCGAGATCGATACGGGTCGCGTCGATTCCGCCGACCTGGATCATGTTGACGACGAAGTCGGCACCGTCGAGAGCGGCACGCCGATCCAGCGACGCACGCACGCGCACCTCGCGCCCCAGCTGCTGTGCGACGTTGAGGGCGGTGAGACGCGCGACCTCGAGACGCGCCTCATCGATGTCGTGAAGCGCGATGTCGAGCACAGGGAGATCAGGGAAGCGGAGAAGGTCGGTCAGCAACTGGCGCGTGAAAACGACGCTGCCGGCGCCGAGGAAAGTGATCGTTGACATGCTCTTGATTCTCAGAGAAATGAGCATTCCACGCAAGCAAATGACTGTATTGACACTCATTCGCTCATCTGTCATGCTCACTTGACATGGTCACCGCCTACAGCAGCAGCACCGTCGCCGAGCTCGGGGGCTCACCCAAGCGCTCCCGGCGCATGGCTGGAATCCTCGATACCATCGCCGAACGCGGCGAGATCTCACTCGCAGAGCTGACAGACCTGTTCGAGACCTCGGCAGCCACTCTTCGCCGAGATCTCACCGTCCTCGCCGACCAGGGACTCATCATCCGCACCCACGGTGGAGCGAAACCCGCCGGCTCTCTGGCCGAACTTCCGGTCGCTCTTCGCGACACCCGCTTCCAAGATGCCAAGCGTCGTATCGCTCGCGCCGCCGCCGCTCTCATCCCTCGCGAACGCCACGCGATCGCCCTGAGCGGAGGCACCACGACCGCCGGTGTCGCGCGCGAACTCGTCAACCACGCTGACCTCACGATCGTGACGAACTCGCTCTCCATCGCTTCACTGGCCGCACCGTATCCTCGCTTGCGCGTCGTGATGACCGGCGGCATCCTGCGCCCGCAGTCTCTCGAACTCGTGGGCGTCCTCGCAGAGGGCACGTTCAAAGCGGTCAACGTCGGCACCGCGATCCTCGGCGCAGACGGCTTCTCTGCCGCCGCGGGAGTGACCACGCACGATGAGACCGAAGCCCGCACGAACCATGCGATGGTCACGAAGGCTCAGCGCACGATCGTCGTGGCAGACGGCTCCAAGATCGGCGGCGCCGCGCTGGCTCAGATGGCAGAGACATCGAGCGTCACGACGCTCATAACCGACGAATCCGCCGACGCAGAAGAGCTCGCGCAGCTGCGCGCAGCAGGAGTGTCCGTCGTCGTCGTGTGACGACTCACGTTCTTTTCGACCGCGCTCAGCCCTGATGAGCGAATGATCGTCGACGATGAGCACTTTCCGCCGCTCTCTCGCCAAAACCCGCATTCGCTCGCTACCTTGCACCAAAGCGCCGCACCCGCGGCGTGCGAGAGGAGACAGAGTCGTGCACCCCATTACCTCCCCGAGGCGCGGAAGGCCGCGCCGCCTCGCCGTGACGGCGATCGGCGTCGCCGCGCTGACCGCGGCAGCACTGTTCACCGCGACGCCGGCCACCGCAGCATCCGACACTCTTTCACCTGACAGCCTCACCACCACATCAGGGAGCATCGGCAGCGGCCAGAACGTCGCTCACCTCGGCACGAAGGACCAGTCCGGCAGTCAGGACGACTGGAACAAGTACGTCGAGTTCATCGGCGCTTACAACGGCTACCGCACCTACTCGCTGCCCTCCGCCGTCGATGCCGACGACGTCACCGGCATCGAGGTGTCGGTGAACTATCGTGGGCCTGCCACCGCGCAGCAGACCTGGACGTGGTCGCTGTACAACTGGTCGTCAAGCAGTTGGACGAGCGTGGGCTCCAACGCGTCCGCTCCGTCTTGGGGTTCGTGGAAACAGCTGAACTTCGCCTCCCCTTCCAACGCCTCGTCGTTCGTGAACAGCTCCGGCGACATCCGCGTGCGCCTGGCGGCGAACAACTCTGCGGATGCGGCGAACGTTGACTACGAGTCGCTCACCGTCACAAGCGCGGATGGGTCAGGCGGCAACGGCAGCGGCAACATCGAACTGCCGCCCGCGAACGGCGGGTTCTCGTATCAGCTCGGCGGCGCCTACACCCCCGAGCCTGGCGTGACGATCGTCACACGCGACCGCACCGCGGCTCCCGCAGGCGCCGGCTTCTACAACATCTGCTACGTCAATCTGCTGCAGACCCAGCCAGACGGCGAGGGTCAGTCCACCACGAATCCGCCCTACGGCACCACGCAGTGGTGGATCAACAACCACCCCCACCTGCTCCTCAGAGACAGCTCAGGGCAGCTGATCGCAGACGACGTCTGGAGCGAGGCGATCTTCGATGTGCGCACGTCCACCAAGCGCCAGCAACTCCTCGCCATCCAGGACGACTGGTTCGCCGACTGCAAGACCGACGGCTACCAGGCGATCGAGCCGGACAACCTCGATGTCTTCCTCCGCTCTGACGGGTACCTCACCTTCGCCCAGACGAAGGAGTACCTGAAGCTCGTCGTGCCGACCGTGCACGACCTGGATCTCGCGATCGCGCAAAAGAACACCTCCGAGACCGGCGACGGGTACGGCGGCATCGGCAAGACGTTCGTCGACACGGTCTCTCCGGCCCAGGGCTTCGACTTCGCCGTCGCCGAAGGCTGCGCACGCTGGCTCGAGTGCGACACCTATACGGATGTATACGGCCCGTTGGTGATCGAGATCGAGTACATCGACGAGAACGACCCCATCGTGCACCCTGGCGAAAGCGTTCCCCGCACGCCGTTCGACTGGATCTGCGAGCAGGACGGCGACGAGCGCTCGATCATTCTGCGCGACCGCGACCTGGTCACGCCGAGTAACGTCGGCGCCGACGTGCCGTACTTCTACGAAAGCTGCTGATGACACCTGCTCCGGCCCTGCCACTCTCGGCAGGGCCGGAGCAGAGGTGGGTGGATGGTGTCAGTCGGACTCGATGATCGTCTCGCGGTCGACCTGCACGACGCGGTCGTGGCGACGAGCGAAGCGCTCCAGAACAATGGCGACGAGCCCGCCGAGTCCCAGCCCGATCGGCACCGTCCACAACAGCGCGAAGCCGAAGACCTGGCCCGGCGGGTAGACGACGTCGAGCACTTCTGACGGCTCGTAACTGCCGAACATCGTGAGAACTCCGGCGGCGATGAGACCGAGCACAGCGCCGATGCCCATGAACACGCCGTACCTCGGCACACGACGAACAGTCGCCTCGACGGGCTTGCGGGGTTCAGGAGCGGACATGCCCCTATTCTCCCACGGGTGTCAGATCTGGCCGACGAGTTCTCGTTTCTCTGCCTGGAAGGCATCCTCGCGTCGACCGTAGGCCCAGTACGCCGACAGTGACAGCTGCGTACGATCCACCCCCCGCTCATCGACGAGATGCGGGCGAAGCTGCTTCATCGCGCCGCGCTCACCGTGGGCGAAGACCTGCACGCGCCCGTCGCGCCACTCCAGTGCGCGAACAGCGTCGATGAGCAGGTCTGTCGTACCCGCCTCGCGCTCACCGCGGTGCAGCCAGTGCACCTCGATGCCGGCGGGGCCAGCCAGTTCGAGGTGTTCTGACTCGTTCTGCACTTCCAGGAACGCCGACCCGACAGCATCCGCTGGCATGGCTTCGAGAGCCGCGGCGATCGCGGGCATCGCCGACTCATCACCGACGAGTAGGTGCCAATCCGCGGTGGCGTCCGGGGCATACCCGCCGCCTATCCCGCCGAGGACGACCGGATCGCCCACCTGCGCGCTCGCCGCCCACGGCCCGGCGATCCCCTCTTCGCCGTGCGTGACGAAGTCGATCCAGAGCTGGCCGGCATCCAGATCGAACCGACGGATCGAGTACGTGCGCACCGAGGGGAGCATCTCGAGCGGCAGGCGCTCACGCAGCTCTTCCAGGTCGTACGGCGGTGTGAGTGCGGCCTCGGCCGGAGCGAAGAGCATCTTTGTGTAAGCGTCGGTGAAACCGGCATCCTCGACAGCCGAGATACCAGGGCCGCCTGCGACGATCCTCACCAGATGCGGCGTCAGCCGCGTGCGCTCGATGACCTCCAGCACGATCTGCGGACGACGGGGGCGCCGCTGCGAGCGCTCGGGGACAGTCATTCTCTCTCCTCTGTTATCACGCTCGTAGGGATGGCCCGAGGGGCTGCTCTACGGCGTTGGTGTCAATCCTTGCTCATCACGGCGGCGGTCGCAGCCCGGCGTCGCTGTGCGACCCGGTGCCGACCCTTTCGAAGGGTGAGGACGACATCGCCTAGACGCGCAGCGGCAGCAGCGCAGCGAGATCGGCGCGCGTGCCCGACGCAGAGACCCGACCGGCGGCGACAGCGTCGGCCCACGTCTCGGTTCCCGTGGCGAGCGCGATCCAGGTCGCTGCGTCCATCTCGATCACGTTCGGAGGCGTGCCGCGAGTATGCCGGGGACCCTGCACGACCTGCACAGCACCGAACGGCGGAACCCGCACCTCGACGCTGTTGCCCGGAGCCTTCTCGTCGAGCAGTTGCAGCAGGTAACGCACTGCCGTCGCTAGCTCGGTGCGGGTGGGCTTGACACCGCTCGCCTGCGCAGCGGCGACGGCATCCAGGGCTTCGCGCCCTGCGCTGATGTCGATCTTCTTCGCCACGACTCCAGCCTAGATACTCGCGGGGGCAGATCGGCAGTCAGTCGATGCTGCCTCGGAACACGACAGCCCACGCTCCTGTGCCGTCAGGGCTCACGGCGTTGGAGCGGACAGCATCGACGCCGTCCATTGCGATCTCGATCGTGTGCGGGCTCGCCTCGCAGATCAAGTCCTCCTCGCGCAGCGTCGTAGCGCTCGCAGACCCTTCGACCCACAGCTCGACGCTCATGCTCTCCTCGCCGAAGCATGAGAACTCAGCGGAGGTGACCTGCGCCACGGGATCGTAACCGACACCGATCGTGTCGCCTGAGTCGAAATCGAGCGAGGGCGCTCCGCTGAAGACGGCCACTGACCCTTCTTCGTCAACGTCCAACTCGTCGAGCCAGGCCTGCGCCTCGTCAGAGCGAACAGGCATCTGCGACGCAGTGCACCCGACGATGGAGCCGGCGAAGACGATGAGGCCCGCCGCCGCGACGATGCGCCTGTGGCCGTGGTTCATGCCACAAACTTAGCGACAACCGTCGACACCGTCAGCGCATACGAGTCAAACGGAGCCGCAGGAACTGCGCGTAGGCTCGAATCGTGACTGACAGCACGCATCCGGAAGGCGCCAGGGCGCAGCTGCTGGCCGCAGCGACGTCGGGCAACTGGCTGCCGCGCGTGCTGCCGCAGCTCGACGATCCGGCTGCAGCGCGCGAATCCGCTGTTCTGATCCTGTTCGGTGTGCTCGATGACATCCTCGCTTCGACGGACGAAGCCGTCGTCGCGAAAGATCTCGATGTGCTGCTCCAGCGACGCGCATCCACACTCTCATCGCATCCGGGACAGGTGTCTTTTCCCGGCGGTGGACGGGATCCGGGTGACCGCGACTTCGTCGACACCGCTCTACGCGAGGCCGAAGAAGAGACCGGCCTGGATCCGACCGGAGTGGAGATCCTCGCAACACTCCCCCAGCTGCCGCTCGCCGCGAGCAACCACCTCGTCACCCCGGTGCTCGGATGGTGGACGAAGCCGTCGAAAGTGGCCGCGGTCGATCATGCCGAGACGGTCGAGGTGTTCAGAGTGCCGGTGGCGCAGCTGCTCGATCCTGCGACTCGGTACACATCGACGATCACGCGCGGAACCAGCTCGTTCAAAGGCCCGGCTTTCGACGTCGACGGCACGATCGTGTGGGGCTTCACCGCGATGGTGCTGGATCGCCTGTTCGACGCATGCGGCTGGACGCTGCCGTGGGATCAGAGCGACGAGCGTCCGGTCACGGTCTGAGCACGCACAATCAGCGCGCACTGATCGGTAGTCTGGACGGGTGAAGATTCTCGTCCTCGGTTCCGGTGCCCGTGAGCACGCGATCATCCTCGCCCTTCGATCTGAGGAGGCCCCGCATGAGATCTTCGTCTCACCAGGCAACGCCGGCATCGCTCAGGACGCGGCAGTGGTCACCGTCGACCAGCTCGACGGTGCTGCCGTCACCAACTTCGCGAATGAGAACTCGATCGACCTCGTCGTCATCGGACCGGAGGCGCCGCTCGTCGCCGGCGTCGCGGACGCCCTTCGCGAGCGCGGCATTCCCGTCTTCGGCCCCGGCAAGGCCGCCGCGCAGCTCGAAGGATCGAAGGCTTTCGCGAAGCGTGTGATGGATGCCGCATCCGTGCCAACCGGACGCGCTGTGCGCGCGGCATCCGTCGACGAGGTCGAAGCAGCGTTCGACGACCTCGGTGCCCCCTACGTGGTGAAGGCAGATGGTCTTGCCGCCGGCAAGGGCGTCCTCGTGACCTCCGACCGCGCCGCCGCGCTCGCCCACGCTGCGCACTATCTACCGTCTGGGCCAGTCCTCGTCGAAGAATTCCTCTCCGGTCCCGAGGTGTCGCTCTTCTTCCTCTCCGACGGCGACACGGTGCGCGCGCTGAGCCCGGCTCAGGACTTCAAGCGCGCCTACGACGGCGATGAGGGCCCCAACACCGGTGGCATGGGCGCATATTCTCCGCTGCCGTGGCTTGATGAGCAGTTCGGCAGCGAGAGCTCCTTCGTCGAGCTGGTCACCGAGCAGGTGGCGCTTCCCGTGATCCGACAGCTGGAAGCCGAGGGCACCCCGTTCATCGGACTGCTCTACGCCGGACTCATTCTCACCTCCGACGGCATCAGAGTCATCGAGTTCAACGCGCGCTTCGGTGACCCCGAGACGCAGGTCGTTCTGCCGCGCCTGGTCACTCCGCTTTCGCAACTGCTGTTCGCCGCGGCATCCGGCACTCTCGAGGATCAGCCGCAACCCACCTTCTCTGACGACGTCGCCATCACCGTCGTGCTCGCCAGCGAGGGATACCCGGAGTCACCGCGCACCGGACGCCAGATCTCGGGCCTCGTGTCTGCGGCGGCCGTCGAGGGCGTGCGCATCGTTCACGCCGCGACCGCAGGCCCCGACGCCCCGGGTGGCGATCTCGTCGCAACCGGCGGACGTGTGCTGAATGTCGTCGCGGTCGGCGCAGACTTTGCGTCTGCACGCGCCCAGGCATATGACGCGATCGGCCACATCGGCCTGGAGGGTTCGCACTTCCGCACCGACATCGGAGCCCGCGTCGCGCAGTGAGCCGCGCTATTTCCTCTTCTTCCGCGCGCCCAGGTGCTTCGGTCGACGCAGGAACAGCACCGCAGCCACGCCCAGCAGGATGAAGGCCGCGGGAAGCAGCATGGTCTGCGCCATGGCGGCGGCGAACGGGGCAGCGACAGCATCCGGCATCTGACCCTCACCGAACCCGCCGGTCGCGTCGTCCGCACCGGGAAGGTTGGCGACCAGCCGGCTCTGCATGAACGTCGCGATCGCGGCAGAGCCGAGCACCGAGCCGATCGTGCGCATAGTGTTGTAGATGCCCGCACCGGCACCCGCCTGATGCATCGGCAGATCTCGCGTCGCCGTCGTCGCCAGCGGCCCCCACATACCGGCGTTGCCCAAGCCGAGGATCGCCGAGGGGATGAGCAACCAGCCGACCGCGATGTCGGTGTTCATCATGGCGGCGAACAAGAACAGTGACAGCGACACCAGAAGCAGGCCAGGAACGAGCATGTGGCGCGGGTCGATGCGGTCGAGAAGTTGGCCGGCGAACGGCGAGACGATGCCAGCGGCGAGCGCCATCGGGATGAGGAGCAGCGCCGATTCGGTCGGGGTGAGACCGCGCGCCAACTGCAGAAAGAACATCAGCGGCAGGCCCTGTGCCGTGACGGTGAACCCGACCGTCAGGATCGTGATGTTCGACCACGCGAAGTTGCGATTGCGGAACAACTGCAATGGCACGAGAGGCTCGTTCTTCGTACGCGACTGATACCAGAGGAACAGGCCCAGCACGACGACACCGACGATGATCAGGCTCCAGACCGAGATCGGACCCCAGATCACGCCCCAGTCATAGGCCTCTGCCTCTTGCAGCCCGAAGACGATGAGGAACAGGGCGATCGCGCTGAGAAAGACACCGGGGATGTCGAAGCGGTGCGAGTGGGTCTCGAGCTTCGGCACCAGCATCCAGGCCAGCACGAATCCGACGACACCGACGGGCAGGTTGATGAAGAAGATCCACTCCCACCCCAGACCGTCGACGAGGAAACCGCCGGCCAGCGGCCCCACGAGCATCGCGACACCGGATGCGCCGCCCCACAGCCCCATCGCCGCTCCTCGGCGCTCGGGAGGAAAAGTACGCGTGATGACCGCCATCGTCTGCGGCGTCAGGAGGGCGGCGCCGAGGCCTTGGGCCGCCCGCGCCCATATGAGTCCGTCGAGCGTCGTGGACAGCCCGCACCACAAAGAGGACAACGTGAAGACGGCCAGCCCGACGAGATAGACGTTCTTCGGGCCGAAACGGTCTCCGAGTCGCCCTGTGATCAGCAGGGGCACCGCATACGCGAGCAGGTAAGCGCTGGTGACCCAGACGACACGGTCGAGATTGTTGGAGTCGGGGTCGAGCGCGGCTTTGATCGCCGGGTTCGCGACGCCGACGATCGTCGTGTCGACCAGGATCATGAAGAACCCGATGACCAGCGCCCACAGCGCCGGCCACGGGCTGCGCTCGGAGATCTTCGCGCCTTCGCGCGTGCGTGCGGTGTCGGTCACGCGGCTACGCTACACCTGGTCACCGACTCCGCGCCCAGGCGAGATAATGGGCCAATGAGCACTCCTGTGAGCATCCCCGGTTGGCGCCATCTCTATTCGGGCAAGGTCCGTGATCTGTACGCCTCTGAGGATGCCGCGGACACGCGCATCCTCATCGTCGCCAGCGACCGGGTCAGCGCCTTCGACTTCGTCCTCTCGCCCGGAATCCCGGAGAAGGGCGCGCTGCTGACGCAGCTCAGCCGCTGGTGGTTCGCGCAGCTGGACTTCCCCAATCACCTCGTCGAGGGCGAGATTCCGGATGCCGTCGCCGGGCGCGCCATGCTCGCTCAGTCGCTCGAGATGCTGCCCATCGAATGCGTGGTCCGCGGGTACATCACCGGTTCCGGCTGGGAAGAGTACACCGCGAGTGGCACCGTCTGCGGCATCCCCCTGCCCGCGGGACTCGACAACGGCGACCGCCTCCCTGAGCCCCTCTTCACGCCGGCCTACAAGGCGCCGATGGGAGAGCACGACGAGAACATCACCTTCGAGAAGACCGTCGAGCTGATCGGCGCGGAGCGCGCAGCCGAGCTTCGCGATGTGTCTCTCGCGATCTACCGCCGGGCGGCGAGCATCGCCGAGGCGCACGGGCTGATCCTTGCCGACACCAAGTTCGAGTTCGGAGTCGACAGCGACGGCGTGCTGCGGCTCGGCGACGAGGTACTCACCAGCGATTCCTCTCGCTACTGGGATGCGGCGACCTGGGAATCGGGCGCAACGCCGGCCGAGCGCATGGCGAGCTTCGACAAGCAGATCGTCCGCGACTGGCTCGCCGCGAACTGGGACAAGCAGGGCGAGCCTCCTGTGCTTCCGGACACGATCGTCCAGCGCACCGCCGACCGTTACCGCGAACTCATCGAACGCTTGACGGCGTAGCCGCAAGGCGCCCGACACTTTGGGGGTCGGACGCACAGATGTCGGGCGCATTCGGCCGATGCATCCGACATCCGTCGTTTCGTCCCCAAAACCGTCGGGGGTCACGCGTCACAGCCGATGCTCAGGAATCGGTAATGTTGCTCCGACCCGAAAAACAGAGGAGCACCCGCATGCCCGTGTGGAAGATTCACGGCGATGGCCACACCGTCGCCCCCGGCGAGGTCGTAAGGCCTGAAGAACGTCTGAACTGGCCGGCGACCTTCGCCATCGGCGCACAGCACATCGTCGCCATGTTCGGTGCGACCTTCCTGGTGCCGATCATCACCGGTTTCCCGGTATCGACGACCCTGCTGTTCTCGGGTGTCGGCACGTTGCTGTTCCTGCTGCTCACCCGCAACAAGCTGCCCAGCTACCTCGGCTCCTCCTTCGCCTTCCTCGCTCCGATCACGGCGCTCAACGGCGGCAACGCCCTCGAGACCCCCGAGCAGATCACCCAGGCGCTCGTCGGCGTGCTCGTCGTCGGACTGCTGCTGGCGGCGATCGGCTTCATCGTGCAGGCGTTCGGCAGCGGCTGGATCGACAAGCTCATGCCGCCCGTCGTCGCGGGTTCGATCGTCGCGCTGATCGGCTTCAACCTTGCCCCTGCGGCGTGGAACAACTTCACCCTCCAGCCGGAACTCGCCACCGTGACCCTCGCTGCGGTCATCTTGTTCAGCGTGCTGTTTCGCGGATTCCTCGGACGCATCTCGATCTTCCTCGGCGTGATCGTCGGCTACGTCGTCGCCCTGTTCACCGGTCAGGTCGAGTTCGACGGCGTCGAGAAAGCCGCATGGATCGGCCTGCCCGACTTCCACCTGGCCGCGGTGACGAACCCTGACTCCTGGGTGATCGTGCCGATGTTCCTGCCTGTCGTGCTGGTGCTCATCGCTGAGAACGTCGGACACGTGCGCGGCGTCGCAACGATGACGAACGACCCGTCCATCAACAAGCACACCGGTCGCGCACTGCTCGCAGACGGCCTTGCCACCTCGCTCGCCGGCGGCTTCGGTGGTTCTGCCACCACCACCTACGGCGAGAACATCGGCGTGATGGCGGCGACGCGCGTCTACTCGACCGCGGCATACTGGGTGGCCGGCTTCGCCGCGATCCTGCTGGCCTTCTCGCCGAAGATCGGCGTGATCTTCAACACGATCCCGCCGGGAGTGCTGGGTGGAGTGACCACTGCGCTGTACGGCCTCATCGGCGTCATCGGCATCAAGATCTGGGTCGACAACCGCGTGGACTTCTCCCGCCCCGTCAACCAGTACACCGTGGCCGTGTCATTCGTGATCGCCGTGGGCGGGTTCGCGATGAGCTGGGGCGCCTTCCAGCTCGGCGCGATCGTTCTCGGCACCGTTGCGGCCCTGCTGATCTATCACGTGGGCAACGCGATCGCCCGCTGGCGTAAGAGCGGAGCGGATGACGGCGGGCCCATTCCCGCTGTCGGCCCGCTCGGCGGCGACCCGGAGTAATCGTCCTATGTTCCCGATCTGCTGACGACCACGAAGAGCGTCAGCAGATCGGGACGCGGAACCGTATGCGCACGCCAGGCGGCAACTGCGCCGCAAGATCGAGGCTGCTGTCGGTGAGCGCTCCGATGACCGGATAGCCGCCGGTAAGCGGGTGATCGGGAAGGAACAGCACCGGCTGACCATCCGCAGGAACCTGGATCGCACCGGTCACCACCCCTTCGCTGGGCAGTTCCCCCTCGATGGCGCGCTCCAGCGGCACCTCGCCCCGCAGACGGATGCCGACACGATCCGAGTGCGGGGTCACCGCCCACTCCTGCCGGGTGAGCGTGTCGATCGCTGCAGCGGTGAACCAGTCATCGCGCGGGCCCAGGGTGATCGACAGTTCTACGATGTCGTCGGATGCCGGCAGCGGCCGCGTGATGGGATGAGGCTCGACCGATTCCGTCGCCGCAGTGCCGACGGCAACCACATCGCCCGCGGTCAGCGGCGCTGGCCCGATACCGGCGAGTGTGTCACGAGCGAGGCTTCCCAGAGCGGATGCAGCGACGATGCCGCCGCGAACGCCGATGACGTACCTCACACCCCGGCCCGGGTCGCTCAGGCTCAACTCGTCCCCGTCGGCCGTGGCGAACGGCGCGCCATGGGCGACGGGGCGCGCGTCGCCCCCAGCATCCGTCAGCATCACCTCGCCGATCGCGCCCGTGACAGCCGCGACCCCGGCGCCGTGAAACCTCAGCGCGACACCTCCGACGCTTTCCAACACAGCAGCGTCGGACGCATTGCCCACAGCGCGATTGGCATCGCGCATGGCCGTCCGGTCCGCGGCGCCGGACGCCGAGACACCCAGTGCCGCATGCCCCGGCCGACCGGCATCCTGCACGAGAAGCTGCAACGGGGCTCGCACCACTTCGATACCCCCTCGTAAGGCAGCGTCAGGATGGATGCCCCGACTCGCCTGGTCTTCTCGCTTCTCCGGCAGATGCACGAAAGGGCGGGCTGCGCGTTCGAAGCGCACCGACGTCCCCGGCGCCAGCATCGCCGGCGGCTCGCGGTCGATGTCCCACATCACGGCATCCGTCAGTCCGATCAGCTGCCAGCCGCCAGGACTCTCTCGCGGATACACTCCGGTGAAACGGCCGGCGAGTGCGACCGAGCCCGCCGGCACCCGTGTGCGCGGCGACGAGCGGCGCGGCACATCGAACAGCGGGTCGTTGCCGACGATATAGCCGAACCCGGGCGCGAACCCCGAGAAAGCGACCTGCCATGTCGCGCCGATATGGCGAGCCACGACCTCTTCCGCCGACAACCGGAGAAGGGCTGCCACGTCGTCGAGGTCCTCACCGTCGTAGCGCACGGGAATCGTCACCTCCCGCCCGAGCGGTGCGTGACCGGTACCGGCCTCGGTCGCTCGCAGCACCTCGGCGAGCGCTGCGGCTGACGTCTGCAGAGGATCGAAGTGGATGAGCACCGTGCGCGCGCCGGGGATGCGCTCGACGATGCCTGGCACACCGTCCCACGCGAGGTTCAGTCGCATCGCCTCGTCGAGATCTGACGCCTCGACGAGCAGAGCGCGCTCTGATGCGGTGAGAATGCGCATCGACCTAGGCCCTCCGTGCGCGCGCGGCCATGTCAGGCTCCCGCGAACGGCGCGATCGTGACGCCGGCTGCCTGCAGCATCCGCTTCGTGTTCGCCGCCATCTCGACCGCGCCGGCGGTGTCTCCGTGCACACAGATCGACTGGGCCGTGACGCGCACGTCGCTGCCGTCGACAGCGCGGATCACGCCCTCTTCTGCAAGGCGCAGCATCCTGTCGGCGACGACAGCAGGATCATGCAACAGCGCACCCGCCTCGGTGCGGGAGAGGAGTTGTCCGTCCGGTGCGTATGCGCGGTCGGCGAACGCTTCGGCGGCCACGGTCAGCCCCGCGCGCTCGGCGATCTCGAGCACGACTCCCCCGGCGATGCCCAACAGCACGAGGTTCGGATCGATCGCCCTGACCGCCGCGACCACGTCTTTCGACTGCCGCTCATCCCGCGCGATGGCGTTGTAGAGCGCCCCGTGCGGTTTGACATAGGAGACGCGTCCTCCCGCAGCGGAGGTGAGACCCATCAGAGCACCGAGCTGGTATTCGATCTGCGCTTGCAAGGTCGTCGAGTCGATCTTCACGCTGGTGCGGCCGAAGCTGGCGTAGTCGCGGTAACCGGGATGTGCACCGATGGTCACTCCGCCGCGCACAGCGGCTGCGACAGTGGCGCGGATGCCCTCCGGGCTGCCTGCGTGAAAGCCGCACGACACATTGGCGCTGGTGACGATGTCGAGCATGCTCTCGTCGTCGCTGACGACACGATCAGGCACGTTCTCGCCGAGATCCGAGTTCAGATCGATGGACGCCACGGTCTCACACTCCGGTTCAGGGGAAGGCATTACAGCGTCACCAGGCTATCCACTGCGGACGGGAATATCCCGTGGTTGCGTAGGGTTGGAGCCATCATGAACGAAAAACTTGCCGCGGCAACGACCATGGGCGCCGTCACCCTTCTCGTCGCCGATCTCGATGGAATGACCGCGTTCTACCGCGACGTCATCACTCTGCAGGTGCTCAGCGCCGAGGGCGATGCGGTCGTGCTCGGTCGCGCCGGGACGCCCATCGTGATCCTCCAGCACGAACCGGCACTCAGCCACGCAGCCACCGGATCCGCCGGGCTCTTCCACACCGCGATCGTCTTCGAATCCCAGGCCGCTCTCGCCGCAGCGCTCGCCTCGGTCGCGCAGCGCGCCCCGCACACGTTCACCGGCAGCGCCGACCACCTCGTCAGCCAGGCGTTCTACCTGACAGACCCTGAGGGCAACGGCATCGAGCTGTACTGGGATCGCGACCGCGCCGAGTGGTCATGGACCCACGGCCAGGTCGAGATGGCGACACTCTACCTCGATCCGAATGCCTTCCTGCAGCAGCATCTCAGCGACGAGGCGGCAGCCGGTTCGACCGCGACGGATGCCGCACAGATCGGCCATGTGCACCTCTCCGTGGGCGACATCGTCTCAGCCCGCGACTTCTACGTGCGGCGCCTCGGCTTCGACGCGACAGCATCCCTCGGCGAGCAGGCGCTGTTCGTCAGCGCAGGCGGCTACCACCACCACATGGCGATGAACGTCTGGAACTCGCGCGGGGCAGGCCCGCGGATGCCGGCGCTCGGGCTCGGCCAGGTCGATCTCGTCCTGCCGAATGACGACGCGCTCGGCGAGTTGGGCGAGCGGCTCGCTCATTTCGGCACGCCGGTCGCCGACGACGGGAAGACGCTGATGTTCCGGGATCCCTGGAACAACACTCTCAAGGCCGAACGCGCTGCCTGAACCCGGATACGCGTCACGCGAGCGGGATCCGCAGATCTGCCGAACCGCGCCCGGCGAGTGTCGGCCACACCGCATCGGCTGCGTCTGCGGGCACATCGACATGGTGAGGAACGCCGACGGCGTGCGCCCCAGCGGCGCGCGCCGCGGCCAACCCGACGAGAGAGTCCTCCACGGCGATGCAATCGCGCACATCGACGGCGAGCAGTTCCGCGGCCCGCAGATACGCGTCAGGGAACGGCTTGCCCCGCTCCACGTCATCCCCCGCGACGATCACATCGAAGGTGCCCGCGGGGAGCGCGGAGACGATGCCGGCCGCATACCGGCGGTATGACATCGTCACCAGCGCCAGCGGGATGCCGGCTACCCGCAGCGCCGCGAGGAGCTCGACCGCGCCGGGACGCCACCTCAGCCCGGCCGCTGCGGTGTTGCGCATGGCCAGCTCGAGATGACGCTCGACCAGGTCGGTGACGGGCAGATCGACGCCCCACCGGCGCATCAGCTGAGCCCCGTCGGTCAGTGAGGCTCCGACCAGCCCGGTGAGGGCATCCGCAGACGGTTGCAGGCCGTGCGCACGCGCGATCTCCTCAGCGGCATCGATCCAGTGGGTCTCGGTGTCGACGATCGTGCCGTCCATGTCCCACAGCACCGCTGCGGGAGGCCGCCCGACTGCAGCGAAGACATCGTTCATGGGGTGCTCCAGGTGAAGGGCTCGGCCCCGTGCACGTCGGTGGGGAGCATGCACGGGGCCGAGCGATGTACTGTCGATCAGGCGTTGCGACGAGCGCGCAGCACCACGCCGAGGCCACCGGCGAGCAGCGCGATCGCGACGAGGCCGATACCCCACGGCAGTGGGCCACCCGTGGTCGCGAGGTCGCCGTCGGCGTTCGCTGAGCCGCCTCCGGTCACCGGGTTCCCCGGCTCCGGGTCCGCGGTCACCGGGCCCTCCTCGCCGGGCGTGCCGGGTACGGGCGTGCCGGGGTCAGGCGTGCCGGGGTCAGGCGTCTCCTCGTCAGGGCGAACGTCACCGTCGAAGGGCACGAGCGGGTTCGGAATCTCGACCCGGCGCAGCTGCTCATCAGAGGCGAAGTCGTAGGCGGTCACCACGACCCGATCGCCGAACGACTCGAGTGTGAGCCCCTGATTGATGTCGCGAGTGACACGTTCCTGAACGCCGCGGGTGTTCTCGCCGAATGCATCCCACTCGTTGTGCATCGCGAGGGTGTTGATCGCCCAGAATCCGTCGGCGTGGCCGTCAGCTGTCCGCCGCTGCACGGCCCAGTCGCCCAGTTCTGCGGGGTAGTGCGTGTGTCCCGTGAAGACGATCGCGTTCGGGTAATTGCCGAGGATGCTCGTCAGGCGCGCGTTCATCTGGTGGTGCCCGTGGTACCCGGGAATCCAGGATGCCGAAACGGTGTCGCCCAGCGGGAAGTGAGTGATCACGGCGACCTGCTTGTCGAGGTCGGTCCAGTGCGCGAGACGCTCCTCGAGAAACTCCACCTGAGCGTCGGACATCGCCACGTCGCTGGGCGAGCCGAACTCCTGCCCGAGCACGATCACGGGAAGGTCGCCGGCTGGACCTTCGACCACGTACTCGTCCCACACCTTGTCGCGCTGGGCGAAGGCGAGGAAGCGATCGCGGTTGGCCTCGAAACCGCCCGCGGCGTACCGCTCGTGGTTGCCTATGGCGGCTACCGTCTGCCGCGGACGGATGTCTGCCGTGGCATCCATCACGTCATAGATCTCCTGCCATTCGCTTTCCGTCCCGGAGTTGACGATGTCACCCACCATCAGCATCCCGTCCGCCTCCGGTGCGATCTGCGCGTAGTCGCCGAGCGCGTGCTGCAGATCATGCGGATGCCCCTGGATGTCGCTCATGACCCACGCCTGGGTGGGTGCGGCATTCGTCTCGCGCAACACCTCATGCACGGCAACCGAGTCGATCGCCCAGTAGCGGGCGGCCTCGGCGGCCGTGAACCGCCAGGAGAATACAGCCTCTGCGGCACCTTCCGGCACCTCGATGACGACATCCTGCGAATGATTCATCTGACGCGCATCATAGCCGTCAGCGACGGTCTCCGAATCGAGGCGCAGGATCTCGCTGCTCTCACCGCCGTCGAAGCTGACAGCGACGGCTCCGGACTGCCCGGCCGCGCCACGGTAGTGGCTGTCGAAGGTGAGGCGGGCCGACGCCAACCCCGCCACGCTCACCGGCGCCGAGGTGAGGGTCGTCTCGAGCGCGCCGCCGAATTGCTGCGCATCCGCGACGACGAGGGTGCCGAGCGGGCGGGCGAAGCGGCCGCGCATCTCATCGATCCCGCTGGACCACTCCGACCGCGTGGTGAGCGTCCAGGCGCCGTAAGCCGCATCAGAGGCACCGTCGATGCGCCAGCCCACCGGGATGCCGTCGGCGCTGAAGCCCTCACGGGCGATCACCCCATCGGTGGCGACGTCGGTGCTCACCGGGTCGATCTCCACGGTTCCGTTCGGGTCACCGGGCTGCGGCCCAGCCTCGTCCGCTGTCACCGTGATCGGGTAGGGCCCACCGAGAGGCTCATAGCCGTCCTCCGCCAGGTACCAGATGTCGTACGCGCCGGGGACGAGGTCGAGCACGAAGCTCAGCGTCCCCTGCGCGGCCGGTGCGTACTGCCAGACAGTCGAAGGGGTGGCCGTGCCCGGTGTCTGACCGGCAGAGTAGATGCCCACCCAGTTCTGCGCGTGCGGCTTGTCGGTGTCGTAACCGATCTCCAGTTCGCCGCCGGAGACGAACTGGGTGCCAGAGAGCGTCAGACCTGGAGTCGGCACAGCGAGTGCGGCCGACGATGGCGTGAGCGATGACGCCGCAGCAGCGACGGGGGTCGCCGATGGCGCGCTGGCAGCGGTGAGCGCCGGCGTCAGCAGCAGTGCGCCGGCCGCGGCGATCGCGGCGAATGCTGTCGCGCGCCGACGACGAGTCGCGGGCGTGAGAGGCGAGGGCATGTCTGTTCCTTCCAGAGCGGGGGCGGCGCCGAAGAGTCGGCACCGCGGAGGGCGACCTCCGACCTCAGAGAACCGTCCGATCGTTACGCAGAGGTGAACGCCGGTCGACCACAGGCTGGCCGCATCCGTCCGCTGATGAACAAAGGCGCCCGCCCGCGCACACCTGTCCTGAAACGCAGCTAGCTAGGCCCGCGCCACGACATTGCCCGCACCGGAGGCGTGGACCTCGAAGGTGATGGTGTCCGGCGCATAGCGGTCATCGCCGTACTCGATCGGCGCGCCATCCTGCGTCTTCGTCTCACGGCGCAGGCGCAGCAGACGCGTGGATCGGCGCAGAGCCAGCAACTCGGCATCCTCGATCGATGCCGCCACCGTGTCGATGCGGTGCGTACCGAAGGCCATGGCGAAACCCGCCGCCTGCAGAGCCACCATGACCGAAGGCTCATCGATCGGGAGAGCCTCGATCACCGGCGCCACCCGCGGCGGATACGTGGTGCGCTCGACCATGACGGGACGCCCGTCCAGGGTGCGCACGCGCGTGACCCGCAGGACCTCATCGCCGACTCGCATCCGCAGCACGCGCGCATCGACCGCCGTCGCCTGGCCCCGCTCCTGCCGCACCACACGACCGCCCGGCATCACCCGCCGCGACTGCGCCCACTGCGCGAACGAACGCATCTCTGCGAACTCCTGCGTGCGGAAGTCCGCGCGCACCCGCCAACCCGAGCCCGGATGCGACGTCACCAGCCCTCGCCGCTGCAGGGCCGCGAGCGCGTTGCGTACGACACCCCGCGAGACGTCGTACTCGCCGGCAAGCCTCTGCTCGGCCGGCATCCGCTCTCCGCCGCCGAACTCCCCCTGCAGGATCCGACGGCGCAGGTCGTCGGCGACGTCACGGTACCGTGTCACCTGTCTGCGCTCCTCAGCATCACGACGCCCAGGGTAGGACATCGAGGAGAACAGCCGGCGCTCACGCCGACTGGCGCACCACCAGCTCCGTCGGCAGGATCGTGATCCGCTCGGGAGATCCGCCCGCGAGCCGCGCGAGCAGAACCTTCGCCATCGTCTCGCCCTGTCCGTACATCGGCTGACGAATCGTCGTCAACGGCGGGTCGGACGCGGCTGCGACAGGTGAATCGTCGAAGCCCGCCACCGCAACGTCCTCGGGTACGCGCAGCCCCGCCGCCCGCAGCCCGCGTAGCACCCCGCGAGCCATGAGATCGCTGGCCACGAAGATCGCATCGGGCGTGCCGACCTCGAGGATCTGCTCGACCGCCCGCGCACCACTCTCTTCGGTGTAATCACCCTCTGCCTCGCTGAACGGCGAGAGACCGGCATCGGCCAGCGCTGCACGAAAACCCTGAATGCGGTCGACCGCTGGCAGCATCGTCATCGGCCCCGACACCGTCGCGATGCGCATGCACCCGCGCGTGATCAGATGTTCTGTCACCATACGAGACGCACCGAAGTTGTCGACGTCGACGTAGTAGTCGCTCTCACGCACCGGCGCGGGCCGCCCGCCGTACACGACAGGTACGGCATCGACGATCTGCGCGATGAAGGCGTCGCTGATGTGATGCGAGACGACGAGAGCACCGTCGACGCCGCCGTTTCGCACGAAACTCGTCATCTTGTTTCCTGGGTCATCGCTGGCCACCAGAAGATTGAGCAGGTAATCCGAACCGCTCAGCGCGCCGGTGATGCCTGCGACGATCGACGCGAAGAACGGGTCGCCGAAGAACCGGGTGGTGTCTTCTGGCACGATCAGTGCGATCGCCATCGTCTGCCGCGATGCCAACGACCGCGCGGCACGATTGGGCACGTAGTTGAGCTGCGCGATCGCCGTGCGCACCGATTCCAACGCCTCGGGGCTGACTGCGCTTGAGCCGTTGACGACCCTGGACACCGTCGAACGCGACACCCCTGCTGCGGCTGCCACCTCTTCGATCGTCGCACGTGAGGACACAGTTCTCCCTTCGACCGGCGACGCCGGGATGCTCGAAGCCGGCTGCGCCCGATCAGAGAGCGCGTGCGGCAATGATGCGAGCGTACTCCCGACCGGAGTCCTTGAGCGTTCGCTGCTGGGTGTCGTAGTCGACTCTGACGATACCGAAGCGTTTGTCGTAGCCCCACGCCCACTCGAAGTTGTCGAACATCGACCAGTAGAAGTAGCCCCGAACATCGACGCCGGCTTCTGCGGCATCGAGTACTGCGCCGAGGTGCAGGCGCAGGAACTCGGTGCGGTCAGCATCGTGGACCCGGGTCTGTCCGTCTTCGATGACGGGCTCATCATCGTAGGCGGCGCCATTCTCGGTCATGTAGAGCACCGTTCCGGCCGGCTGCGCGTAGTCGGTCCAGATCCGCTGCAGGAGACGGGTGAGCCCCTCGGGCTGCACTTCCCAGTTCTGTGCGGTGCGCGCAAGCCCGCGCTCGACGGAATGGATGCCGTCGCTGGACGGGTACGGGCTGCGCACCTTGCGGTCGGTGGGCGGGCCGCCGGCGACCGGGCGTTCGACAGGAGCCGTACCGGAGACGAAGTCACCGTGGTAATAGTTGACGCCCTGGGTGTCGATCTTCTGCGAGATCGTCTCGAGGTCGCCCTCGTAAATCGCGGATTCGAACTGATCCACAGCATCCGCATCGACCGCGCGGATGTCTCGGACGATGTCCGACGGATACTCGCCGCGGTAGATCGGGTCGAGGAACCAGCGATTGAACTGACCGTCGATGCGGCGCGCGGCGTCGACGTCGGCAAGGTCGTGCGGATCCACCGGGTCGGCGACGGTGTGGTTCAGCGTGATGCCGAGGTTGAGGTCGGCGTCGCGCCCTCGCAGTTCACGCACGGTCGCTCCGTGCGCGAGCAACAGGTGGTGCGAGGCGAGCAGCCCTTCGGCCACGCTCGTGTGACCCGGGGCGTGCTCGCCGCCGGTGTACGAGAGGAAGGAGGAACACCACGGCTCGTTCAGCGTCGTCCACACGTTCACGCGGTCGCCGAGCGCGTCGTGCATGGTGGTGGCGTAGTCGAGGAAACGGCTGACGGTGTCGCGGTTCGTCCACCCGCCGGTCTCCTGCAGCGCCTGCGGCATGTCCCAGTGGTACAGCGTCAGCCAGGGCAGGATGTCGGCACCGAGCAGTTCGTCGACCAGGCGCTTGTAGAAGTCGACTCCCTTGGCGTTGACCGCCCCGCCGTCGGGCCGCACGCGCGACCACGAGGTCGAGAACCGGTAGGTCTGCAGCCCGAGCTCGGTCATGAGAGCGACGTCCTGCGGGTAGCGGTGGTAGTGGTCGCAGGCCACGTCACCGTTCTCGCCACCGATCACCGCACCAGGCACGCGGCAGAACGCATCCCAGATCGAGTCTGTGCGCCCGTCCTCGTGTGCTGCACCTTCGATCTGGTAGGCGGCGGTGGCGGCTCCGAAGAGGAAGTTCTCGGGGAAGGCGCGGGTCATGATGGTCATCCTTTCACCGCGCCCGCCATGATGCCACTGACCAGCTGCTTGCCTGCGACCACGAAGAGGACGAGCAGGGGCAGGGTCGCGAGCACCGCGCCGGCGAGCACGATCGAGTAATCAACGTAATATCCGGACTGCAGCTGGCTCAGTGCCGTCTGCAGTGTCGGATTCTGAGGGGGCAGAACGATGAGGGGCCACAGGTAGTCGGTCCAGGCGGTCATAAAGGTGAACAGCCCGAGGATCGCCATCGCCGGTCGGGCAGCGGGAAGGCCGACGGTGAGGAAGGTGCGGATCTGGTTCGCCCCGTCCATGCGCGCGGCCTCGATCAGCTCGTCCGGGATGACGTCGACAAGGTACTGGCGCATGAAGAACACGCCGAATGCGGTGACGAGAGTCGGGATGATCACCGCGCCGATGCTGCCTGTCCAGCCGAGTTCACGCATCACCATGAACAGGGGGATGATGCCGAGCTGCGTCGGGATGGCCATGGTGACGATGACGAAGATCATCAGACCGTCGCGTCCCTTGAACCGCAGTTTCGCGAACGCGTAGCCGGCGAGCGTCGAGAAGGTCACGACGGACACAGTGATGATCGAGGAGATGATGACCGAGTTGCCCAGCGCGAGCCAGAACGGGATGGCGTCGAGGACCTTCGCTGCGTTGGCGAAGAAGTTGCCGCCCGGGATCAGCGGCAGCGTCTCCCCGCGGGTGGAGTTGGTGCCGCTGGCAACGACGACCGACCACCACAGGGGGTACACGCTGCCGATGATGAAGGCTGCCAGCAGACCATAGGTGAGGAATCCGGGACGGCTGCCGACGCCTGCAGACCCGCCGGCCGCACCCCGCCTGCGACGGATCTTCTCGGGCACGCTCAGTGCTTGGGTGGCGCTCATCGGTTCAGCTCCTTCGCGGTACGGCGGGCGCGACGACGCGCGGCCCTGTTCTTGGGTGCGTCACCCGTGGAGATGCCCCTCGAGATGAGGAAGTTGATCAGGCCGATTCCGACAATCAGCAGGAACAGCAGAATCGCGACGGCGGATGCTTCGCCCAGGTTTCGCCGGAAGAAGGCCATCTCCCAGAGGAACAGAACGGTGGTCTGGAACTGCCGCTCACTGCCGCCGATGCCACCCGCGGTGGAGACGTCGAACAGCCGCGGCTCGGCGAAGATCTGCAGACCGCCGATGGTGGCCGTGATGATGACGAAGATCAGGGTCGGCCGAATCGTGGGGATCGTGATCGAGACGAAGCGTCGGATGGGCCCTGCACCGTCAATCGCAGCGGACTCGTAGAGATCGCGCGGCACCGCCTGCATCGCGGCGAGCAGGATGAGGGCGTTGTAGCCGGTCCAGCGGAAGTTGACCATCGTGGCGATCGCGATGTGCGAGAGGAAGGTGTTGTGCTTCCATTCCTGGTCGACGATGCCCAGCAGATTGAGGATGTTGTTGGCCAGGCCGTCTGCCTCGCTGAAGATGCTGGAGAAGATGATCGCGACAGCCACGGGAGTCACGACGAAGGGGATGAGAACGCTCATGCGCCAGAACGTGGGTGCGCGCAGTCCGCGATCCAGAAGATAGGCGACGATGAGTGCGACCGCGAGCTGCGGGATGGCGGAGAGCAGGAAGATGCTCAGAGTGTTGGAGATCGAGTTCCAGAACATGCCGTCGCCGAGGATCTCGACGAAGTTGGCGAACCCGACGAAGTCTCCCTCGCCCTTGAGCAGGTCCCACTCGTGCACGGCGACGTACACCGTGTAGATGAGAGGGAACAGCCCGACGAGGCCGAACACGAGGAAGAACGGCGAGATGTAGAGGTAGGGGGAGGCCTTCTGATCGAACCGGGATGCGCGATGACGCCAGGAGGGTTTCACCTTGGCTGCCGGACGCTGACTCGATGCCGTGTCGTGGCGCTGCTCTGGCGGAGCGGTAAGTGTCATTGTCTCTTCCTTGTGTGTCGCGAGACCAGTGACAGGCTCAGGGACCGAGCGGTCCCTGAGCCTGTCGAAGGGTCAGTCGACGAGGTCGCCCAGGAGGGAGATGGCCTTGTCCCACGCCTGCTGCGTGTTGATCTCACCGCGGTCGAGAGCGCTCAGCGGCGGGCCGAATACGTTCTCCTGGATGACAGAGTCCTCTGCGCCCTTGAACTGGGCGATGACGCCCTTGGCACGCTCGGCGAGGATCGCGCCGGTGGGTGCACCGTTGAACAGTTCGTTCGGCGTCGCGGAGGCGGCGATCTCTTCCTGCGCCTCGATCGTCGACGGGAAGTTGCCCGCAGCCGTGGACTGCTTGACCTGCTGCTCCGGCTGCGTCAGCCAGTCAGCCAGCGCGGCTGCTGCTTCCTTGTTCTCCGAGCTCTCGGGAACCGTGAGGAACGCGCCACCCCAGTTGGTCGCTCCTCCGGGGAAGACATCGGCGAAGTCCCAGCCGGTCGATGCGTCGCCGCCGCCGGATTCCAGCTTGCCTGCGATGTTTCCCAGCATCCATCCGGGGCACACGAAGGTGGCGAAGGTGCCGTCCACGAACGACTTGCCGCCGTTCCAGTCCCATGCCGCCTCTGCCGCGGACTGTCCGCCCTCGGTCGCCTCACCGAGCATCTCGAAGCGCTTCTTCAGCTCGGTGTTGCCTTCGACGTTCAGCTCACCGTCTGAGGTGTAGTAGCCCTCGTCGAGCTGGTTGACCATCGAGTTCCAGACGAAGCCCGAGTGGTCGTACCAGGCCTTGCCGGTCTTCTCGGTGTAGTCAGCGCCAACGGCGAAGTAGTTCTCCCAGTCGCCGTCGAGCAGCTCTGCGACTGACTCGCGGTCGCTGGGGAGTCCTGCGGCTTCGAAAGCGGGGCCGTTGTAGCAGATGCCGCTCGGGCCGATGTCGGTGCCGTAGCCGATCAC
>JBEBSN010000006.1:0-51551 GCA_040394295.1 Microbacterium sp. | reverse complement strand
GGTGCTCTGAGCCGCGGATGCGGTGAGGGTCACGATCGGAGAGACTGGCGACGTGCGGCGGTCACTCCGCGATCTGCAGGACGTCGTCGATCATGAGCTGAGTCGTCTCGATGCCGCCGTAGACGATGTACCACGCAGTCGGGTTGAGGTAGACGATGTTGTCGTCCTTTGATGCGGTGGTCTGCTTGACGATGTCGTTGTCGAGCACCTGGGCTGCTGCGGTGCCCTCTTCCGCCGAGCCGGTGGCGGCGTCGCGGTCGACGACCCACAGCGTGGAGGGGTCGTTCTCGAGCAGGAACTCGAAAGAGATGGGGTCGCCGTGCGTCGCCGCCTTGACGTCTGCGATCGTGGGCTCGACGCCGAACACGTCGTAGATGAGGCCGCCGCGGACCTCAGAGCTTGCGGCTCCGGCCGGTGCGGGCGACATCGCTTTGAGTTCTCCTCCGGAGACCATCACCGCGAGGCCGTCTCCTGCCTCGCCGGCGGCGGCTTTCGCCTCGTCGATTCCGTCATGCAGGGCGCTGAGTGCCTGTTCGGCCTGCTCCTCGGCGCCGAGAAGCTCGCCGAAGAACGTGGTGTTGCGCTCAAGCGCCTCGAGGTAGGTGCCACTGATGCCGAGGTCGATGGTCGGCGCGATCTCGCTGAGTTCCTCGTAGAGCGCAGAGGAGCGCCCACCGATGATGATGAGGTCAGGCTGCTGCGCCTCGATCTCGATGAGGTCAGCTTCGAAGAGCGTGCCGACGTTGAAGGCGTCATCGGCGAGATTGTCCTGCAGATAGTCCGGAACCGATTCGAGCGGAGCGCCGGCGACCTCGCCGCCGAGGGCGCCGATGGTGTCGAGACTCGCCATCTCGAAAGCGACGATCTTCTCGGGGTTCCGAGGCACCTCGACCGTGGTCTCCTCATAGTCCGGCTCATCGTCTTCACCGGCGATGTTCCGATCCCAGGTGTACGTCAACGTTTCCTTCTCGCTCTCGGTGGCATCATCGGCGGGCGCCGGCGACGACGCGCACCCGGCGACGGCCAGTGCGGAGATGAGAACGATGGATGCTGCGGCAAACGGCCGACGCGACGACATGGGGCTCCTAAGGATCACAGAATAGGGAATTAGGTAAGGCTTACCATTGCCCGACCAATAGGAAGGTTACCCTAACTTTCGAGCGCGCTCTGACGCCTTCGCCCCGAAGCGGTTCGCGAGCAGCGCCCCCAGACGGTTCAGACCAGGTGCAGAGTCTCCGGCGAGCGCGCGGCGAGGTCGGCGGAGGTCGCTGTGATCGCTGCGCGCATCGCCGCAGCGGCACGGGTGGGGTTCACGTCGCTGCGATGGGCCAGAACGATCGTGCGCTCCAGTTGCGGGTCCGCCAGGCGCATCGACCGCAGAGTGGGACGATCCACCGGCACGGTCGCAGGCACGACCGCCACACCGAGGCCACGTTCCACGAACCGGAGCACGGCATCCATCTCGGCCCCTTCGACGACCAGCGACGGGGTCAGTCCCGCCGCGGCGAAAGCGGCATCCGTCGCCCCTCGCAGGTCATAGCTCTCGGCGAGGGCGATGAGCGGCAGCTCTGACAGTCGCTGCAGGTCGATCGAGGACACGGCGATGGCGGGCTCGTCGGCCGATGATACGACGACCAGTTCCTCGGTGAGCAGCGGGGTGCGAACGAGCGCGGTACCGCTGAGCGCGCGGCCATCCGACATCGTCACCAGCGCCATGTCGACCGCGCCGGCCGCGAGCTGCTCGATCAGCAGATTGGACCCGCCTTCGACGAGTTGCAGCTCGACCCCGGGATACGCGGCATGGAACGCGCGCAGAACCTCGGCGACAAGGCTGATGCACAGCGTCGGGGTGGCGCCGAGGCGAACTCGGCCGCGCTGGATACCGGCGAGTTCTGCCATCTCTCCACGGATCGCCTCGGCGTCGGCCAGCATCCGTCTCGCCCGCGGCAACAGGGCCTCACCGGCATCCGTGAGCGAGATGTTGCCGCGCGCACGATGGAAAAGTTCTGCGCCGAGCTCGGTCTCCAGAGTGGATATCTGGCGGCTCAGGGACGGCTGGGCGAGGTGCAGCTTCTCGGACGCACGGGTGAAGTGACCGAGTTCTGCGACAGTGACGAATCCCCTGAGCTGCTCCAGATTCATACATTCAGACTATCGTGATCACGCGGATAATGCATTGGAGTTATCGACCGAACATTCTTAGCGTGGAGGGATGAGCTCACGCGAACGCCAGATATCCACGACCATCCTCGTCATCGGCACCGGCGGCTCCGGACTGCGCGCAGCGATCGAAGTCGCCGAACGCGGTGTCGATGTGCTCGCGATCGGCAAACGTCCGGTGCATGACGCACACACCTCCCTCGCCGCAGGCGGGATCAACGCGGCGCTGGCCACCATGGACGTCGGCGACACCTGGCAGCAGCACGCCGCCGACACGATCAAGGAGAGCTACCTCCTCGCCAACCCGCACACGGTCGAGGTCGTCACCCGCGGTGCGGAGCGCGGCATCCGCGATCTCGAGACCTGGGGCATGGACTTCGCGCGCGAGGACGATGGGCGCATCTCGCAGCGCTTCTTCGGTGCGCACACGTTCCGCCGCACCGCATTCGCGGGTGACTACACCGGACTCGAGATCCAGCGCACACTCATCCGACGCGCCGAAGAGCTGAAGGTTCCGATCCTCGACCACGTCTACGTCACCCGCATCCTGGTGAAGGACAATGTCGTCTTCGGAGCGTACGGCTTCGACCAGAGCGACGGCACCCGCTATCTCATCCACGCAGACTCCGTCATCCTCGCCGCCGGAGGACACACCCGCATCTGGCGTCGCACATCGTCGCGGCGCGATGAGAACACCGGCGACGCCTTCCGTCTCGCAGTCGATGCCGGGGCGAAACTGCGCGACCCCGAGCTCGTCCAGTTCCACCCCTCCGGCATCATCGAACCGGAGAGCGCCGCTGGCACTCTGATCTCCGAAGCCGCGCGCGGTGAGGGCGGCATCCTCCGCAATGCCCTCGGGGAGCGCTTCATGTCGAAGTACGACCCCGAGCGCATGGAGCTCTCCACCCGCGACCGCGTCGCTCTTGCCGCCTACACCGAGATCAAAGAGGGCCGGGGCACCGAGAACGGCGGGGTCTGGCTCGACGTCTCTCATCTGCCGCGCGAGACCGTCATGACGCGCCTGCCCCGCGTCTACCAGACCATGATGGAACTGCAGATGCGCGACATCACCGTCGACCCGATAGAGATCGCTCCGACCGCGCACTACTCGATGGGTGGCGTATGGGTGCGCCCCGAAGACCACAGCACCGGTGTCGAGGGCCTGTATGCGATAGGTGAAGCGTCGAGTGGATTGCACGGCGCGAACCGTCTCGGCGGTAACTCCCTGATCGAGCTGCTCGTGTATGGGCGCATCGTCGGGCAGTCGGCGATGGCGCATGCGGCCGGACTTTCCGCACAGCATCGGTCAGCGGATGCCGTCGCCATCGCTCGCACCGAGATCGATGATCTGCTGGCTGCTGACGGTAGAGAGAACGTCCGTGCCCTTCAGCGCGCGATTCGCAACACCATGACCGAGCACGCGGGCGTCGTCCGCTCTGAGGAAGGGCTGCGCGAAGGGCTCCACGAACTCGATCTCATCGACGAGCGGATGCACGACGTCGGCATCCATCCCGACATCGCCGGTTTCCAGGATCTCGCGCATGCCTTCGATCTGAAGGGCTCGTCCATCGCCGCGCGTGCGACGCTCGAGGCCGCGCTGGAGCGCCGCGAGACCCGCGGATGCCACAACCGAAGCGACTTCCCGGATGAGGATCCTGCACTGCAGGTGAATCTCGTGTGGTCGCCGTCGACGGGTGTGACGCGTGAGCAGATCCCCCCGGTGCCAGCCGAGATCCGAGAGCTGATGCGCGAGGTGTCATCCGAAGGCAAGCTCGTCGAGTGAGCCCCGCCGCCTCGCAGATGAGGGATGCGGATGCGGGATGCGGGATGCAGATGCGGATGCGGGATGGTTTTTGTCGGTTGTGCCGGACTATGACCGGCGAAACCTATCCCGCATCGACGGAGTTCTCAGATCCAGCCGCGCTCCTCGGCGATCAGCACTGCCTGCTGGCGGGTGCTGACGTGGAGTTTGCCGAGGATCATGGAGATGTGGTTGCGGACAGTTCCGGGGGCCAACAGGAGCGTTCGCGCGATCTGACCTGTCGTCTCACCGCGTCGACCGGCACGGAGCACGTCGAGCTCGCGATCGGTCAGCGGGCTGCGCTCATCGCTCAGCGCGTCCGCGGCGATCTCAGGATCGACGTAGCGTGCGCCTGCCGCGACGCGGCGGATGATGGCTGCGACCTCGTCAGCGCCACGTGACTTCGGGAGGAACCCAGCCACGCCTGACGCCAGCGCTCTGCGCAGCACACCTGGCCGGGCGTGGCGTGTGACGACGATGCACCGCGTCGCGATGGAGCGGTTCAGGCGCTCTGCGACCTCGACCCCGTCGAGCCCGGGCATCTCAAGGTCGAGAAGACAGACATCTGGCTGCAACCGCAGTGCGTCTGCGACCGCCTGCTCGCCGTCGGCGCACTCCGCGACGACCTCGATGTCCTCTTCCAGCCGCAGAAGCGACGCGAGGGCCGAGCGGATCATCCCCTCGTCGTCGGCCAGCAGCACGCGGATCATCGCGCGCCCTCCAGCGTGGCAGGCACAGTGACGATCACCGTGAACTCCGATTTGCCGCGGCGCACATCGAGCGTGCCGCCCGCCTCGCCGATGCGGCGGGCGACCCCTTCCAGACCGGATCCTTGCCCGCCGCTGTCGGCCTCGGCGGCGCGGTCGTTCGAGATCTCGTAGCGCCAGACGTCCCCCGTTTTCGACAGCACGAGTCGGGCATGCTTTCCGCCGCCGTGTCGCAGAACGTTCGTCGTCGTCTCTCGAATGACAGGGCCCAGATCTGATGCCGGCGCCAGATCGGCGTCGACATCGACAGAGGTCTGAACGTCGAGGCCCGCCGCACGAAGTAGATCCGCAGCGTTCGCGAGCTCGTCTCGCAGCGGCACAGAGCGGAATCGCAACGCCAGGTCGCGGGTGCCCTGCCGCGCATCGTCGACGCTTCGGCGCGCTGCCTGCAACTGCTCGAGCGCGCCTTCTGGATCGCGAGCAGACAGCCGTTCGGCGAGTTCCAACTGCAACGCGATCACCTGCAGATGATGGCCCTGCAGGTCATGCACATCGGTGGCCACGCGAAGGCGCTCCTGGGTCGCGGCCAGTCGGGCCTCAGAGGCGCGCGCACGATCGAGAGTGATGAGGACATCCCACCACCACAGGGAAGACACCGTGAGGAACGGGAGGGCCACTGAGTAGAAGGCGGCCACGCCCCACCGGGCTTCAGAGCCGATCAGAGCGTCGAATGCTCCGCCCGGAGCGAAGGCGATGCGGGAGTCGATGATCCACATGCATGCCATCACGGCGCTCACCGCGATCGTGACGCGCGCTCGCACACCCCGCTGCCAGTTCAGCAGTATCAGCGCTTGTGCGATCGGAAACATGGCCACGAGCCAGCTGCCGGTGAGCACACCGCTGACGACGCCGTAGACGACGGCGAAGAGCAGCGGGGCGAGCAGGCGCCAGCGGCGCCAGCCCGGGGCGGCGTCGGCGCGGTGACGATAGTCCCGAAGCAGCGCCATCGTCGTCATGATCCAGATCAGACCGCCGGCGGCGAAACCGTAGACCAGTACGGGCGCCACCCCTGCCGCCGCCAGGATGCTCATCCACACGAGCACGAGGATCGCCTCGAAGAACACCACGGCGATCGCGGTGTACCACCAGGTCGCAGAGATTCCCCGTGCGAGCGCCGTTGCACCAGGCGCTTCGGCCACGGAAACGTCGAGGGGCGCGGATGGGCTGCTCACTCCCCCAACGATACGGGCATGACAGTTGTCACGGAGTCGGCATGTGATACACCCGCGAAGCGGTGACAGCTGGGCACTGTCACCTGCTGTGGAAACACGATGGACTGTATTCATCGCTGCAGAGACACTGTCGGCCTCGGAAAGCAGGAATCCCATGAACCTCATCGAAACCTTCCAGAATCTGGTCTCCCAGGTGCCCGAGCTCGTACAGCCGCTCATCGTCGCTCTCGCCGGAGCCATCCCGTTCATCGAGGGCGAGGGCGCCGCCGCGATCGGCATCATCGGCGGCATCCATCCGGTGATCGCCGCAATCGCGGGCATCGTCGGAAACTTCCTCTGCGTGGCCATCCTCGTACTGCTGAGCTCGGGTGCCCGGCAGGCCATCGTGACACGACGCGCGCAGTCGCGAGAGGCTGCGCTCGCTGGGAACGACGCGGCCACGACAGCGACAGCGGTGGATGAGAGCGGTCGCAGCAGCGCCCGTCGTCAGAAGTTCCAAAGCGCTCTGAACCGCTACGGCGTTCCCGGAGTGAGCCTGCTCGGTCCACTGCTGCTGCCCACGCAGTTCACCGCCACGATGCTCGCCGCGAGCGGCGTGAGCAAGGCCCGTGTGCTCATCTGGCAGGCGATCGCGATCGTCGGTTGGACGACGATCATCACTCTCATCATCACCGGCGCCCTGTCGGCGCTCCTCTGACCCAGGCAGAGCATGCCGGTTGACTGTCAACCACGCCCGAAGATCCCCGCTCGGTACGACCGAGCGGGGATCTTCGCTGTGTCAGCTGCCTGGATGCGAGGAACGCTCACACCTCACATCCAGGCGGCCCGAAGGTTTCGCCCAGTTCAGGGGTGCAAACTCGTGAACTTGTGTGCGGTCTACCCGAGAGCGCACTGGCAGTCCTGCTGCCGCACTGATCACCCGAAGGATCACCACACTCGCTATGTCTGAAACTCGCCCTGCCCCCCGCGTCCTGCCCTGGCGGGCCGCCGCCATCTTCGCCGTGACGGTGAGCCTCGGCGTCGTTCTCGCCTCCGGCCTCACCCCCGCAACTCCCGCCTTCGCTGACTCGAGCGCACGAGAGGCGAGCGTGGGCGCCACGGTCTTCACCGTCAACCCCACCGATGCGGATGCCGCTCTGACCAGCGCTCGGACGGCGCTGTCTGAAGCCGACACCGCCGTCTTCGACGCCCGCAACACTGATGTGGACCTGACTGCCGAGAGCACCGAGATCGAAACGGCAGCGCTTCGCGAATCGATCACCAATGTCGAGAACGCCGACAGCCCTTCCGTGCTGCTGATGCCCGCGCTCATGGTGACGATCAGCGAGCAGACCGACCAGGTCGAGACCGAGACCGCCGAGCTTCGCGGTAGGTTGGATGCCGCCCTCGAGAAGCGAGCTGCGGAAGAAGCGGCGGCGAAGGCTGCCGCAGAGGCAGCGGCCGTGCGTGCTTCTGCGAACACTCCTGAGGGAGCCAAGACGGCCGCCCGCCAGATCGCCGCCGAGAAGTACGGCTGGGGCGGCGACCAGTTCTCGTGCCTGAGTTCTCTCTGGCAGAAGGAATCGGGCTGGAACTATCAGGCATACAACGCCTCGAGTGGAGCCACCGGCATCCCCCAGGCCCTGCCTGGCAGCAAGATGGCCAGCGCCGGCGCGGACTGGCAGAGCAACGCGATCACGCAGATCAACTGGGGCTTGGATTACATTCAGCGCACCTACGGATCACCCTGTGCCGCATGGGGCCACTCGCAGTCGGTGAACTGGTACTGACTCCAGGGTCGCTACGCTCGAAGGTGTCGTCGGCCGACGACGCGTCCGCTCCCAGAAAGGCTCGGGGCCACGATGTCTCCGGAATCTCGTCCGCATCGAACGAAAGCGGTGTCTACGCGCAACGCGACGTTCCAATACTGGGAGACACTCCTCGGCAACCGCACCAAGCGCAACCGCGCAGGCGAGATGATCGTGCAGGGCGTCCGCCCGATCAACCTGGCACTGGCCTCGAACCTCGCCCTGCGAGCGGTGCTGATCACCCACGTCAACGGCCGTTCACGCTGGGCCTCTGACACGATCGCCGCTGCGGAGCGCGCAGGCGCTGAACCTTATCTGGTCGCACCCGAACTCATGAGCGAGCTCGGAGAGAAGGGCGACGAGCCACCCGAGCTGCTGCTGATCGTCGGCATTCCCGCTGACGATCTCGCGCGGCTTCCTACACCGCCAGACGCGCTCTATGTCGCGCTCGATCGTCCGGCGTCGCCGGGAAACATCGGCTCGATCGTCCGTTCCGTCGACGCACTCGGCGGACACGGAGTGATCGTCACAGGACACGCCGCAGATCCTTACGACCCCCAAGCGCTGCGCGCCTCGACAGGGTCGACGATCATGACGCCGACGGTTCGGCTGCCCAGCATCCGCCCCGCACTCGAATGGGTCGCTGAGATGCGCGCCAACGGCGTGAACGTGCAGATCGTCGGCACCGACGAAGACGGCACGCACGACGTGTGGGATGTCGACCTCACCGGTCCGACCGTGATCGTGACAGGCAACGAGCACTCCGGCATGTCAGCCGCATGGAAGGACGCCTGTGACGTGTTGACGCGCATTCCTATGTCGGGGCACGCGTCGTCGCTGAATGCGGCGAACGCGACGGCCGCCATCCTCTACGAGGCGACCAGGCAGCGGAGGACGGCCGGAGCCGACGCCGCACGGTGAAAGGCGATATCAGTGTTCGCCAGGGGCCGGTATCGCATCCCTGTCGAGAACAACCTCGATGAGAACGGGTCCGTCCATGTTCGACAGGGCGGAGCTGACCTCATCGAAATCTCCCCACTGAGTGACGCGAACCCCTCTTGCCCCGAGTGAATCCGCGATCTGGGCGAAGCTGGGCCATTCGAACGTCGTCAGCGACGCATCGATCTCACGATCGACGAAGCGATAGTACTCGGCACCGTATGCACTGTCGTTGAGGAGACATATGACAAGGTTCAGGCCGTAGCGCACAGCAGTGTTGAGCTCCGAAAGCCCCCCGAGCATGAAGCCGCCGTCTCCGACGACGACCAGGGCCGGCGTCTCTGGCCGCGCGACTGCCGCCCCGATACCGGAGCTGATGCCGAGGCCGATGTGCCCGATGTTCAGGCAGTGGGCATAGAACCGAGGGTCCTGCACGCTCATGTTCCGCAGTGCTTCGTGAGAGAACCTACCCCCGTCGATCGTCAACGAGCGGTCCTGGACGACCAGCTCGTCCACCAACTGAAGCACCCCGGTGATATCGAGGTCGCTGTCTGGCGCACGCTCCGAACGGTCCTGGGCACGCCACTGCTCGAGCCGCTCGCGCAGCGCATCGGAACGCCCCTGAAGCGGCGGCACTTCGGCTTCATTGAGCAAGTCGGTCAGGGCGATCGCCGTGGCACCGGCATCCGCCACGACGGCGACGGTCGCGGGCCAGAACCGACCGATCCTCTCTGCATTCACGTCGATCTGGACGATCGTCTTGCCTCGCACCAGGTCTCCCTTGAGCGTGGTCAAAGCACTCAGGCCCGCACCGAAGGCGACGATGCAGTCAGCGGCACCGATGACTTCTGACGCGATCGGGTTGGACAGCGTTCCGCATATGCCGAGGTTGTAGGGGTCAGCGTCGAAGAGCCCCTTGCCCCGCAGCGTCGTCGCGACCGGCGCGCCCAAGCGCTCGGCGAACGCAGCGACGCCGCCGCGCGCATCATCCGCGCTCACGCCTCGACCGGCGATGACAACCGGTCGTCTGGCGCCGAGGATGACGGATGCGACTTCTTCGAGATCGTCTCTCGTGGGCGCCATGACCCCGGAGAGCGCAGTCGTGGGGACTTCGACCTCGGCAGCGGATTCGGCGAGTTGAAAGTCCGACGGGATCGCAAGTACCACCGGGCCTCGGCGCGCACGCGCCTCAGCGAGTGCGGCTGCGACATCCACCGAAACGGTATCCACAGAGCGCACCTCGCGGTACACCGCCCCTGTGGGAACGACCACGTCGCGCTGCGGAAGGTTCTGAAGGTGGAACGCCTCGTCACGTGCCGTATCGCCTGAGATCACAAGCACGGGGTTTCCGCCGCGGGCCGCCTCGAAGAGACCCGTCACGCAGTTCAGAATCGCACCGTGCGTCACGGTCGCCACGCCCACGTCTCCGGCGACGGACGCGTAGGCGGATGCCATCAGCACAGCCCCGCCTTCGTTCGCAGCTGCGATGAACTGCCCACCGTCGAGGCGATGGAAGCTATCGGCGATGTACATGTTGGCATCGCCCATGAGGCCGAACATCACCTCGACGGAGTGGGCGCGCAGTGTCTGTGCGACGACATCATTCAGCAGCATGCTGTACCTCTCTGTGCAGCGAAACCCGGCGGCGAGCGCCGTACATATCAAAGGCGGTGTGGCCGAGAGAGCCCTCCCGGCCACACCATTGCGAGCGCGATCAGATCCTGTTCAGGAACCAGTCACCCAGACGAGCACCAGCGACCGACATGTAGTCGTAACTGCAGTGCAGCGAACCAGCACCATCGTAGATGTCGACGGTGATGTCATCCGAAGTCAGCGCCGCGACGAAGCGATCAGCTCCCTTGATGTCCATGATGATGTCGGCCGTGCCGTGCATCACGTACACCGGAATCTTGAGCTTGTCCGCAACGCCGTCGAGTGTGAACTCGGCGAGCTTCTCGCGCGCTTCGGCGTCGTCCTTGGAGCCGCTCAGCCACTGCAGCTGCTTCTGCAGCGGCGGGTAGAACTCGTAGAAGTCGGTGAGGATGCTCCACGTACCGCACCATGCGGCAACAGCCTTCACGCGCGGCTCGAAGGCGGCAGCGCGCGGCGCGTAGTATCCGCCGAAGCTCACTCCGGCGAGGCCGATGCGGTCCGCATCCACGTCACTGCGCTTCTCAAGAACGTCAAGGATCGCCGCGACGGGGACCTCGTAGTCCGGCCGGCTGTACATCTCCTTGAATCGCAGCGAGCTGCCGCGGCCAGGGGTGTCGATCATCACGACGTTCATCCCGCGCGCGGGGAACTCGGTGCCACCAAGGAAGTACAACTCCTCAGCCCACGAGTCGGCGCCGCCCAGGAAGAGGACGGTCGGGCGAGCCGCGCCTGAGTTGTCCGGACGAACGACGTAGCCGTCCATCGTCTTGCCCTCGAACGGGATCGAGATGCGTTCGATCACGCCGTCGGAGAGTTCCACTGCCTTCTGGAAGTTCTTGGTGCCTTCGAGATAGGCCTCGGTGCGACGTTCGTCGAAGGAGTCGAGGAAGAACTCCGAATGGCGCCAATAGCTCATCGAGCGGAAGAAGGCACGACGCGCTGTGGTGATGTTGCCCGCGTCGAGCGCTGCCTGCGCGGACGCTGCGACGTCTTTGGCTGTCCGGCTCCACTCCTGCTGCCACAGTTCCTCGTCAGTGCTCTCGGTTCCGATCCGCGCCGCGGTGCGCGCGCACTCGAAGAGATCAGAGCCGCCGACGGCGACCTGGGAGAGCAGACGCATGGTCTGCAGCGACCAGTCCTCGTCCTGCGGGAAGAGTTCGATCAGGGAAAGTGCGTCGCCATTGCCGTCTGTAGTCATGCGGTTCTCCTTTGATATTCGTATGAACGGTTGTGAGGGTGAGATTGAGGTTTCGAAAGTGCGGACTAAGCAACAGCTGCTGCGGGCTCATCCCAGGGGGCGCGTGACTGAATAGCCACTTTGTACTTCGCCATGTCTCGGGGGGATCCGACGCAGACCGCACCGATCAGCACGCCTTCGCGGCCGTAGGTGACGATGAGCTTGTTGTCATCGAGCTTCTCGACGCGACTGTCGGTCGCGTCCTTCGTGCGCCCGACGAAACGCATCTTCGTGTCGTGCTGGTCCGTCCAGAAGTACGGCACCGACGCGAAGTCCTGCCGATCGCCGAGCAGTGTCGCCGCCGCGTGGCGCCCCTGATCGACCGCATTGGACCAATGCTCGATACGCATCCGCTCGTCGAAGATCGGGTTGCGCCATGACGCGATGTCGCCCGCAGCCACGATGTTCGGCACGGAAGTGCGCAGATCAGGGCCGCAGACGACGCCGTCACCGGTGTCGATACCGCTGCCTGCGAGCCACTCGACGGCAGGAACCGAGCCCACGCCGGCAACGACGATATCTCCCTTGACGATTCGACCGTCGCTCAGCGTGATCGAGGCCCCACCGGTCGAAACATCTACAGATGCCAGCGTCGAGCCGCAGATGACTCTGACACCGTTGCGCTCATGCAACTCGCGATACCAGTGACCGACATCGTCGCCGAATCGACGAGAAAGCGGGGTCATCGACGCTTCGATGACAGTGACCTCCAAGCCGAGCTTCGCCGCAGCGCCGGCGACCTCCAATCCGATGAATCCGCCGCCGACCATGACAAGGTGCCGTCCGGCAGCGAGCCCGGGCCTCAGCGCCACAGCATCCTCGACAGACCTCAGCACGTGAACTCCGGGCGCACCGCCGGTGACATTCAAAGCGCGCGGACGCGATCCGGTGGCCAGCACCAAACCGTCGTACTCGAGTTCAGAGCCGTCGGCGAGCGAGAGCTTCCCGTGCTTGGCATCGATCGCCGTCGCGGCCGTACCGAGCCTGAGCTCGATGCCCTGCTCTTCATACCAGGAGGCGGGGCGCAGGGCGATCTCTGCCACATCGTACTCGCCGAGCAGCACCTGCTTCGAAAGCGGTGGCCGGTCGTACGGGCGGCTGAACTCCGCCGAGACCAGCGTCACATCGCCGTCGAACCCGTGCTCGCGAAGCGCCTCGGCAGCGTGCACGCCCGCGAGGGACCCGCCGACCACCGTGATGCGCCGCATCAGAGATCCTCGATGTAGATCGCCTGTGCGGGGCAGCCGCGTTTGGCGCCTTCGGCCTGTGAACGCAGTGCCTCGTCGAACTCATCGCCCAGCACGATGGCCTTGTTGGTGTCGTCATCGATGTCGAAGAGCGCGGGCCCCTCGATCAGACAGTTGGCGTATCCCTGACACTGGATCAGGTCGACTGTGACTTTGAACGTCATTTCTTCACTCCTTCGGGTGTGGGGATTCGCTCAGTGGCCCGAGGCTTCGAGGTGTTCGATTCGCGGCGACACCTCGGCGGCTCGTGCAGCCTGCGGCGTATTGCGGCTGCGCAGCGTGCGGATCACGCCACCGGTGATGACCGCAGAGATGCCGGGTATATCGCCGACGGACAACGCGCCGAGCGCATCGTCCTTGGTCGAGCCCCACGGCGCGTCGAGCACGATGATGTCCGCGGCGCGACCGGGGGCGATGAAGCCGGCGGGGAGGTCCCAGACGTTGGCGTTGTTGCCGGTCGCGGCAGCCCAGACCATACCGGGATCGACATCGGAGAGCGACGAGAGCTCAGCAACGGTCTTCATGACACCCAGTGGCATCACTCCGGTCCCTGTCGGGGTGTCAGAGCCGATCACAACCCGATCGAACACGTCAGTGGCCACGGCCCGGTTGATGATACGAATCGCCGAGCGGATGTTTCCTGCTTGCACGAGCTGCAAGGCCATGGTCGTCTCATCCATGATGCGGTCGACGCCTTCCTCTGCGAGCGAGGTCGGTCCGCCGTTGACATGGCCGCACACATCCGGAGCCAGCAGCATGAGGTGCTCGGGAGTGATGGGCTTGCTGCCGGGGATGCTGGCACCCCCGGAATGACACATCACGGTGATGCCGTACTGCTTGGCCCACGTCACCTGCGCAAGTCCGTCCGTGGGATCTGCGAACTTACCGAAACCGAACTTCGCCAGATGCACACCCGCTGCCTGCAGGTCAGCGAAATCCTGCTCCTGCAGGGTCGGCTCGAGCACGACGGCACCTGCATGCACCGTCATTCCGTTGGGATGGAAGTTGTCGAAGCACTCCTTCGCCGCGATGGCGAGCGCTTTCACACCGGACGCGGTGCTCGGGCGCCCAGGTGCGTGGATCTCCCCCGGAGACACGACACTCGTGATCCCCCCGTGCACGTAGCTGGCGAGAAAGTCGACAGTCTTCTGGCGTGGAGTGTAGTCACCGAGTACGACGTGGCAGTGCGAGTCGATCAGTCCGGGCGCGACAGTCGTGCCGACGGCGTCGACGACGTACTCCGAGGCATAGACTTCGCTCCGCAGATCGGCCTGCGAACCGACAGCGGTGATCGTGCCGTCGCGAACGATGATCGTGTCCGCGGCAGCGACGATCGGGGCGCGCCAGTCTCCCGAGAGGATGGTGCCCGCGCCGATGACAGCGAGCGAGCCTTTCATCGGCTCTTCTCTTCCACCTCGGCGACCGACATACCGCCGACACGCGCGTTGATGCGGCCGCGGTTGGTCACCGCAGCGATGACCACGAACTCGTCGGCGTGCGGTGCGTCCGGAACGCGCACCTCCATGGAGTCATAGTGCGAACGGACCCAGACGTCGTCTTTGTATGCCGTGGGCACGTCGATGATGGCACCGGCGACAGCAGGTTTCGTGGCCGAGGTGATCCAGGCGGCACCGCCACCGATCGCATCCCGGAAGGCATTGCCGAAGACCGAGGTGAGACAGGCGTTGACGTGCTCCTGCTCGCCGGCGGCACCGACCAGACCTGCCTTGCCGTAGCTCTCGACCGTGTCGCCGAGAAGACGCGCAGCCTCTTCGCCCAGCTGTGTTCCGATCTCGGCAGAGGCGTCGATGATCGCAGAGAGATCCTCGACGTATCCCATTCCCGCGAACGGGTTCTTGACGACGACGCAGACCGCGACCTTGCGAAGCGGACCGCCCGCGTCATCCTTTCCCGCGGATGTGCGGATTTCTTCGATCTGTGCGAATGTCTTGCGGATCTGAAGCGAGTTCTCAGCCATTTTCTTCCTTAGTCTTGTTTTGTTCGATGCAGCGCATACTCGTCAGAGTCGGCGACCGCCGTCGGTGCGGATCACGACGCCAGTCACGACGCGAGCGTCGACCGGGTCCGCCAGGAATCGATACGCGCCACTGTGGTCCTGCGGCATCGCCGTGATCCCCAGCAGCGTGCTCGCAGCGATGCGTTCGTCTCGCCCGGAGACCTTGTCTGCGGTCGTCGTCTGGCCGAGCGAGGCCAATCCGCCGAACTTCGTTCCGCCAGTGCCTCCGGGGGCGACACCGTTGACGCGGATATCCGGGGCGAGTTCCGCGGAAAGGTGGTCGACCATGCCGCGCAGCGCCCATTTCGATGTGCCGTACAGCACTCCCCCGCCGATGGCATTGAAAGCAGACTCCGACAGCGTGAGAGTCAGCGAGCCACCGGCCGACCTCAGTGCGGGTGCTGCGAGGTTCGCGGCGAGCAGAGACGCACGCACGTTCACTCGCCAGACCTCGTCGGCCGCTGCGATCAGTTCGTCCGCAGACAGCTCGCTCACCCGCGAATAGTTGTCGAACACTCCGACGCCGCTGGTGAAATGGTGCAGTCTGCCTTGCTCGTCGGATGCTGCTTCGATCGCCGATCTGAGGACCTCCGGGTCGGTGGCGTCACCGGCGATCGCCTGAATACGACCGCCAGAGGCCTCACAAACCGAGTCAGCACCCGCAGCGGAGCGATTGAGCACGGTGACATTGGCCCCTTCGCGGTCGTATCGCTCGGCGGCTGCCCGCGCGATACCGGATCCTCCACCGGTAACGAGGATGTGCAGTCCTGTGAGCGAACCGGTCATGCCCCGGGAGTCCTCGTCAGCAGTTTCGTGATGAACTCGGGCTCCTGGTAGCTGAGGGCATCGAGCGCTACGGCGTCGAACCGCACACAGGTGCCTCGCCGAGGAGACCAGAGTTCAAGTCGCACGCCGTTGCGCGTGGAGACCTTGCGCACGACGACGTCGGCGAACTCGTTGGCGATGACGATCGGGCCAGCGTTACCGCCGTCCTGCGGGAACTCGAACACCTCTCCCTCATCGGGGTTCTCGGCCTGTGGCATAGGCGTCGTTTCAGTCATGATTCGCTCCAATCAGATGAAGATGGACAGATTGTGCGCGTTGATGACGGCCTGGTCGATTGCGGCATAGCGACGCGCGATCTCGAAGCTGGTATCGACGCGGCGGATGAGGTCCTTGCGGAACACCGACACGAGGTTCGGTTCGATGCTGTCGCCGCGGCTGCGATAGATCAGGCAGTAGGAGCTGACCTCGTACTCATCAGCCTTCTCGCCCTGTTCGACGAGAACGTTGGTCACATAGTGGCGAGTGCGCGATGGCGGCTGTTCCGCCCACGCGAAATCCGTCTCCAGCCTGCGCACCCGCACTTCGAGTGTCTGCTTGTTGTCCTGGAAGATGCGGCCGGTGGGTGAGAGTTCCCATTCCGCGAGGCCCTCGCGCACCACACGCAGTGGCACGTCGTAGGTGATGTCGTCAGCAAGAAACTCCAGCCAGTCGCGAAAGCGTCGCTCGTCGACAGCCAACGCCTCACGCGCGATGAACTCCTTGATATCCTCCTGAATCGCACGATCAACGGTGCTCAGCGCCGTGGCACTCATCACGCCTCCCCCAGAAGATAGTCGGCCCAGCGGCCCCAGAGGTTTCGGAAGTTCGAGTCGTTCACATAGGGCTTGACCACGTGACCGGGACCGGGGAAGTCCTCATCGCGCTCGGTCTGCATACCCATCAGGTATGGGAAGTCCAGGTCTTTGGCGACCGACGATTTCGCCATGCGCGTCAGCCGTGCCCAGTTCTCGAGGTCGTCCTGCTCGAACGTGCCGGCCTGGGCGAAAGCCAAGGTGTAGGCCTGATACGCCGCTTCCTTGTACTCGTCCGACGCGTCCTTGGGCACAAGGCACCAGGAGTACATCTCGCACTTGCCAGGGCCGATCGGGTGATACAGGCGCATCGTGACGAAGCGCACACCGTCTTCGCCGGGGACCAGGCTGAACGGCTGCATCAAGAACGACAGGTTCGGGAAGACGGTGCCGACAGCCGTGCGCGTGTTGCTGAACACCTCGATCTGCTCGGGGCTGAAGCTGCGCTTCATCTCCTCGGTCAGCTCCTCCGGGAACCCCGCGAACGGGGTGAATCCAGGCGTATGGCCGAGACCGATGCCGTGACCCTTGCCCTGGATGCTCGCCGCCCAGCCCTGGCTGTGCGTCGCCCCAGTGGAGGGGAAGTATCCGAGGTTGAACCCGAACTGGTGCGCGACAGGGGTGTGATATCCATCGCCGGCGAAGTTCTCGGCGGCGATCTTCCAGTCTGTTTCAGTGATCCAGTGATCGGGCGGACCGTGCACCTCGCTGCCGGCGATGCCCTGCTTCAGATACAGATCGAGGTAGAACTGGAACCCGCCGAGGTACTCTTCAAGCGTCGACGCATCCTGATTGAATGTGCCGAAGATCAAACCCGCATACGTGTCGATGCGCGCCTTGACGAGGCCCCAGTCCTTCCTCTTCAGTTGGCCTTCATAACCCTCGGCCATGTACGGAACACCGATGAGCTCACCGGAGTTCTTGTAAACCCAGCCGTGATAGGAGCAGCGGAAATGTGACGCATTGCCGATTTCCGACTTGCACATCATGTTTCCGCGGTGGCGGCACATGTTGAGACTCGCGTGAATCTCTCCATGTTCGTCGCGCGCCACGATCAGGTTGTTGTTCCCGATGTAGCGAGTGACGTAGTCGCCCGGATTCGGAATCTCCGACTCGTGAGCGAGAAAGCTCCAGGCCTGCCCGAAGAGCTTCTCCTGCTCGAGGTCGAAGATCTCCTGATCGTTGAAGACATGCGCAGGAAAGCGGCCCTGCTTGATGCCTTCGCGAATCTCGCGCAGACGCGCATCCGTGTGCTTACTACCCGACTCCATTGTCATGATGACCTTCTGATTCTGTATCGGTTACTTGCTAGTTGGCGTTACGAGCACCCAGGCGGGCTTCGATCTCCACACTGATCTGCTTGTAGCGCTCGACGTGCTCGAAGGTGGTGTCCCAGTGCTTCTGGGGAACCAGATCCTCGGTGTACGGGACTCGACTCTTGCCCGTCTGGATGTATCCGGCCTTGTTGACGCGGATCTTCTCGAGCGGGATGTTGTACTTCGCGAACTCGAAGAAGTCCTGTCCGACGATGAACGGCTCGTGCGCCCAGCGCAGTCGTTCGGTGAGCCAACGGGCATCCTCGGTGCGTCCCTGCTGGAGGGCGTCGCGCAGGTGCAGCACAGGGTCCGGGCCCATCGCCGTGGTCGAGGACCACGCCATACCGACGAGCTCTTCGCCGTACATCTCCCACGCAGGGAACCAGTCGGTCTCAATCGGCATCAGCGGGAAGCGCGTACCGGTGTGCGCCATGTCGTTGTGGTAGCGGAAGCCGACCGATGCACCGCCGGCGTACTTCACCGCCACGACCTGAGGCAGCTCGATGAGGGTGCGATACACCGACCGGGGAATGATGCCGCCGAAGGCAGCCGTGTTGTCGTAGACGACCATCGCCATCTCAGGAACGGCCTCGGCGACATCACGGTAGAACTTCTCCATGACGGGGGCGACCATCTCGCCCCACATGGGACGACCGAGCAGCGTGCCCGTGGCGCCCAGCTCGGACAGGAAGCGCGTGCGGGCGATCGTCTCGCGAGTGCTGAGCGTGGTGGCGCCGACGAAGATCGGGAAGTCTGCGTTCACCGAATGAGCCGTCTGCACTGCGCACTCTGCGAAGGCCTTCCACTCATCGAGCGTCAACGTCGCCATCTCGCCCAGGGTGCCGTTGAGGGCGATGGCGTCGACGCCGCCAGCGATCCGCTGCTTGACCATGCGCTGGTTTTCGACGTGGTCGAGGGGGTCCTGCGCCTCTACTGCGTCGGCACCTGGGAGGGCCGGGGTGGGCGGGTACGACATCACGCCGCGAAGGTCACGGCCGGTGATCGAAGGAAGCTTGCTCATGTGTTCTCCTTGATAGTTTCCGGCGCGCAGGTGCGGTACCGGGCTTGTTGGGTATGGGGATATGTCAGTCTTCGAAACCTGGTGTGGATGCTGCGACCGCAGTGCCCGTCAGCCACTCGGGCACCGGCTCGTACGCCAGCACCTCGAACGGAGCGCCGATCGCGCCAGCAGCAGCGATCCACGTGCGCACCTCATGCGCGCCGTTGCCGGCTGCGTCGATCTCCCGAGGTGAGTAGCTCTTGAGCCGCTCCGGATCGCCGCTCTCGATACGAGCGAGGAAATCCCGGTCGAACTCTTCATTGACGGTGCCGGATTCAGGAAGGCCCACCCAGTGCGACAGGCCGCCTGTGCCGATGACGACGACCCGTTCCACCTCGTCCTGCGCCTCGACCGCCCGGCGGATCATCGCGCCGAAGTCATAACTGCGCTTGGCCGTCGGCCATGGCGGGTTCACCCCATTGACGATGATCGGAACCAAGGGGTACTTCGACTCGGGATCGAAGTGCTTGAACGGCACGCAGAAGTTCTCGTCGAACGCCATACCCCCCTCGACCAGCGCGGGGTCGAACTCCTGAGTCAACGCGAACTCGTAGATGTGACGACCCAGCGCGCCGTTGCTCGGATACTGGTGCTGCTCGACCTTGATGAACTCCGCCATCTCCGGCGTCACCGGACCGAGATGCGAGTCCGCAGTGGAGATCGCGAAAGCCGGCAGATTGCCGAAGTTGAAGTTGGTGAAGTGCTCGACCGAGACGCCTACGATCGCGTCCGGAGCGAGAGCGTCGATGCGGCGTCGCGCTTCGGCGAACGCACTCTCGATCGCCTCGCGCTTGTGCGGCTCGGCGCGCTCAGGCCATCCGGTGACGCCAGGCGAATGGGAGCCTGCGAATGCTCCGACGATTTTGCCCATCAGTTCTTCTCCTCACGGATCTGCGCGTAGTAATCAGCACGGTCGACTTGAAGCTGGATGGCGCAGAAGTAGATCAGATACGGGTTCGCGCCCAGCTCGTGGAGCTTCTTGAAGTCGAGTTCGAGCATCGCTGCGCGGGCTTCGCCCTGCATGTCGTACTCGTCGAGGACCTCTGCTGCGCTCGCGCGGAATCGCTGAGCCAGCGCCGGATCCTTCCGAATGTCCCAAAGCAGCTTGTGCAAGCGGTACATCTGGATGTCCTTCCTCGTGTCATCCCCCGCAACCGTGCGGTGGTGTGGATGCCCTTCGATCAGGGCTGGTCGAGAACTCGTCCACTCGGAAGCCGGCAAGGCACATGTCAGATCCGTTGCGACAGTGCTTCAGGATCCGAGACAGATCTGCGCGGCTTCGAGCAGTGACGCCACTCTAATCTCAAATGTCGACAAAATGCAACGGTGCCTCAGCAAGATGATCTCCTCGCCGATATTCCCGTCCTGGTAAGCCGGAAAAGCCCCCATCGCGTCGATTACGCCCTGGAACGAAGCGGAAAACCGGGAGAAAGCGCCGCAGAGCGGCCCTCAGCGACAGCGCGGACAATGAGCAGTTCTTGCGCCCCTGGCCGACGACGGCTGCGTTTGCGGCGATCCCGAACCCTCTATTTGTCGACAATCAGTGTCTTCTGCGCGTCACTGCGCGCGCCGATCGCGTGCCGAAAGTTTGTCGACATTTGCGTTCCGCCGCCCCGGCCTGCACCGTCGAGGTTGCGCGTCCCTTATTTTTCAGCGCCGGAACGGCGAACTCTGGGCCAGCTCCTCTCGGGAGAGTACGTCGTCATTACCGGTGACACTCGTCGGGTTTCCCACCTATGACGTCCCGACTCTTGAATTCTGTCGACATTCATGGCTAGGGTCATCCCAACCCGTTGCGACATTCACAAAGCAGTCGTCGTCGATGCCGAGCCGTCCCGTCGGCTGAGGAGCTTTGGGGCGCTTCCACACACTGATGTTCGAAGGAGAACAAAATGCATGCACGCCGCACGCTGACCGGGATCGCCTTGATTGCCGGAGGCGCCATCGCACTGAGCGGATGCTCACCAGATGCGGGCTCCGGGGACGGTGCGTCCGCAGAGACGATCAAGCTTTCGTACGCTTTCTTCGCCCCGGCCGCATCCTTCCCTGCCGTCCAGATGCAGGAGTGGGCGGATCAGCTCAACGAGCGCACCGATGGCCAGGTCGAGGTGGAACTCTTCGTCGGCGGCACACTGCTCGGTTCCGGCGACATCTATGACGGCGTCACCCAGGGCGTTGTGGATGTCGGCCTCGATTCCCCCGCCTACGACACCAGCCGCTTCCCGCTCTCCTCCGTCATCAACGTGCCCATCGGCATGGAGGGCGCCCAGACGGCGTCAAAGACTTTCCTTGATCTGCTCACAGAGTTCGAACCCGAAGAGTTCAAGGACTTCGAAATCATCACCGCATTCACGACCGAAGCGGCCTACATCCAGTCCGAAGCCGCGCTGACCAGCCGTGACGACCTCAATGGTGTGTCCCTGCGAGGTTCCGCGGCTGTCGTGCCCGTGCTCGAAGCCCTCGGAGCATCTCCGGTCGGCATGTCGATGTCTGAGGTCAGCGAAGCGATGAACACCGGAGTCATCAAGGGCTACGTCTCATCGCGCGAGGTGATGAAAGACTTCGGCCTCGCCGAGTCGGTGAAGTATGTCACCGACTATCCGCTGGGAATCAGCAACAGTTTCGTCGCCGTCATGGACAAAGCGCGATTCGACTCTCTGCCTGAGAACGTGCAGCAGGTCATTCGCGACATGAGAGTCGAGATGATGGAGTTCGCTTCCGGTGTTCACGACGAGGCGGGCGTGCAGAGCGCGCTCGACTACGCCACGGACGATTTCGGGGTGCAGACCGTCGAAGTCGACACCGACGACATCGGCGCCTGGGACCAGGCCGTTGACGAGCGTCAGGCCGAATGGCTCGCTGCCAACGAGAACGCCTCCTTCGACGCTCAGGCAGTTCTCGACCGCGCTATCGAGCTCGCAGCCGACAACGGCAAGTAATCCATGAGTCTCGTAACGCGCCTCGTTCGTGCCGCAACGCTCGGAGCCGCCGGAGTATCCGGCGTCTTGCTCAGCGCGGTGATGCTGATGCTCGTGGCTAATGTGGTGCTTCGACTTCTCGGGATGCCCATTCTGGGGATGTACGAGATCATGGCGTCGGCCTCTGTCATGATGCTCGGGCTCAGCCTCGCTGACGCCCAGCGCCAGAAGCAGAACGTCGCCATCGATCTCGTGACAGCGCGGCTGCCCAAGCGGGTCCAGAACGCCATTGCTGTATTCACCACGCTTCTGTCCGGCATCGTGTTCGCGGTGATCGCAATCGCGCTCATGCGCTACGCCGGGTTCCAGATCGACACAGGTACGACATCCGAGCTGCTCCGGCTGCCCACGTGGCCGGCGCTCGTCGCACTCACGGTCGGCATCATTCTGGTTCTCTGCGTCCTCCTGGTGGATCTCGCTCGTCAGTCCGAGTCACTCATCACCGGCGTTCAGAAGAAGGAGATCTGGTGAGCCCGGCCATGCTGGCGCTCCTGGGGATCGCCCTGCTGTTCGTGCTTCTCGCGCTGCGGATGCCGATCGCGTTCGCGATGGCCGGCGTCGGCCTTCTGGGAATGGTGATGCTGCGCGGCATCGACTCCTCGATGCAGCTGATCGCCGGCGATGTCTTCCGACAGTTCGGCTCCATCAGCATGGCGGTGATTCCGCTCTTCATATTCATGGGGCAGATCGTCTATCACACAGGCATGAGCACGAAGCTGTTCGACGCCGCGTACAAGTGGTTCGGTGCCCTGCCCGGCGGGCTCGCAGCGACCACGCTGTCATCCAGTGCCATGTTCTCGGCGGTATCCGGCTCGAACTCCGCGGGCACCGCCACCATCGGTGCGATCGCTCTGCCTGAGATGAAGAAGTACAAATACGACAAGAGCTTCGCGGCGGGAACCGTCGCAATCGGCGGGACGCTGGGCATCCTGATCCCGCCGTCGACGGCCCTGATCATCGTCGCGGTCCAGGCTGAGCAGTCGATTGCCACGCTGTTCCGTGTTGCTCTCGGCCCTGGCCTGATGATCACGGCTCTACTGATCATCACTGCGGTGATCATCGCCAAGATCAAGCCGCACCTTGCACCGACCGGGGAACGCCACAGCCTGAGTGCGCGACTGCGTTCGCTGAGCGGTGTGGTCGAGATCATCGTGTTGTTCACTGTGGCGATCGTCGGCATGATGGTCGGTCTGTTCACTCCGACCGAAGCGGCCGGCGTCGGAGCTTTCGGCGCGATCGTGATCGGTCTGATCACGCGCCAACTTTCATGGAAGAAGTTCCTCAAGGCGACTGTCGAGACCTTGCGGATCACGTCCTTCGTCGTGATGCTCATCGTGTCTGCCGTGATCTTCGGCCGCTTCTTGACGCTCACGCGGCTGCCTTTCGATCTGGCCATGTGGGCGGCTGATCTGCCCGTTGCGCCCGTCGTCGTTCTGCTCCTGGTCATCGGCATCTACCTGATCGGTGGCGCGCTGATGGACGGGCTCGGATTCCTGGTGCTCAGCATCCCGCTGTTCTATCCCCTGCTCGGAGCCCTCGGCTACGACCTCGTGTGGGTCACGATCATCGTCGTGCTTGTCACCACGATCGGCGCGGTGACTCCACCTGTCGGAGTGAATGCCTTCATCGTCTCCGGACTCTCGGACGAGACCAACATCGTCGACGTGTTCAGGGGGGTGGCGCCGTACTATCTGCCGTATGCGGTTGCGATCGCCGCCTTCATCATCTGGCCGGACCTCATCATGTGGGCAGCCTGATCTCATTGCGAGGGCGACCAAAGCTTCGATGGCGGTGCCAGTACTCGCAGCGCTCGACGCGCCTCGAGCGCTGGCGGCGTCAACGTGCGCCCATCGACCCAGGCGCACGAGACAGGCACTGCCGTCGGAACCGGATCGAGCGGTCTGGTCACGATTCCAAGCCCCTCGTACGAGACATCGGATGCAGGGTGCTGCACGACGACGGAGTATCCGATGCCCCGCGCGACGAGCGAGCGTACGACTTCGAACTCTTGAAAACGGAACCGCGGTTTCAAGGCCAGGCCCTGTGCCGCGAAGTACAGCCGAACGTTCTCCGAGCTCGGTGGGGTGTCGAGCAGAATGAGGTCCTCCTGCATCAGTTGCTCTGGCCGAAGCGCATCGTGCTCAGCCAGCCGGTGTTCCTGCGGAAGGATGACATGCATGCGGTCCTCGTACAGCTCCTCGGTGTCGAGGATGTCTGTGGGATGAAGACCGTAGCCGATCGCCAGTTCGATCTCTCCGGATTCGAGCAGTGCCACCAGCTCTTCGTGCGCACCTGTTCGCAAGCGCAGCCTCACGTCGGGGTAACGGTCCTGAAAATGCGTGAACAGCGAGGGGATCAACGTAGGCCCGAGCGACGCGAAACACCCGATCCCCAAGGTGCCCGAGAGTCGGTTGCCGCGCAACGATGCCTCGATGCGGCTCGCCGATTCGATCAGCTCGTTGCTCATCTCCAACAGGTGCGCACCGACGGGAGTGAGCACGACGCCCTTTGCCTTGTGCCTGGTCAGAAGCTGACAGCCGAGAATTGCCTCGAGATCGGTGATCGCCGAAGCCAGCGCCGACCGAGAGATCCTCTCTTGCTCGGCCGCAGCGCTGATGCTGCCCTGCTGGGCGACCGCGCGGAAGTACTCGAGTTGCCTGAACGTGAAGTTCAACATCGAAAGACCACCGATCCCACACCGCGTATGAGCACTGATTGTCGCATCGAACAGCGACGAAAGCTATGTTTGTCGACAAATGCAGCACCGAATGAGAGCCATCCTTCGCCCTCATTGGCATCTAGTACTCAGATTGTAGACAAAACCGTGGGCCTACCTTCCTTGCTGCGAGCTATGAGGCTATGCTCAAAGACCGCACCCGTACGACACTCCGAAAGCACACATGTCACCCGCTGATCAGACACCGACCATCGACTCTCCGGCAGAGCTCCGAGAGGCGTTGCGACGAGACATCGCGAGCGGCGAGTACGCGCCGGGCATGAAGCTGATCGAGCGTGAACTCACCCAGCGCTACGGCGTCGGTCGCACGGGCATACGCGACGCGTTGCGGCACCTCGCCGCCGAAGGCCATGTCGAGCTCACCGAGAACCGCGGCGCCCGCGTCAGCGAGCTCAGCTTCGCTGAAGCACTGGACATGTTTCAAGTGCGCGGCGTCTTGGAAGGACTCGCAGGAGAACTGTTCGCCGTTCGTGGAACGGCGACCGAGAAGATCGAGTTCGCCGAGTCGCTGCCGCCGATCATAGAGGCCATCCACCGCGGAGATGTCGCAGAGGTGCTCGCAGCGAGCGACATCTACTACGCGCATCTGCTCAGAGGAGCCCGCAACGCCGAACTGCGGGAGAGCGTCGAGCGGCTGCACACTCGCATCACACAGTTGCGCCGGATCTCGCTTTCCACTGCGGAAGGCTCTGAACAGATGATTCCCACGCTCCAGCGCATCGTGAACGCCGTGCTCTCAGGCGACTCGAACGAGGCCCGTGAAGCGTGTATCGCTCACGTGAAGCGCTCGGCCTCTGTCACCCTGCCTGCGTTGGCCAAACAGCACGGCTCGAGCGTCGCAGACGTCACCACCATGCAGTCTTGAGGCGACCCCGTCGCTGCGCTTCGAAGACGCAGATGTTCGGAGCATCAGCGAGCGCCAGATCGCGGCCTCTCTCGCATGAGACGGACGTATCCCACGATGAGGCCGGCGACCAGCCCGCCCAGCCCGCCGACGGCCATATCCCCGATCGTGTCGTCGTAGGTCACGAAGATCTCGTCGCTGATGAACGTATAGCCCGCCCACTCGACCATCTCCCACAGCGCACTCAGCGCGAGCGCGAACGCAGGAACAAGGACAGCCGGTATCACCGGCGAGAATCCGCTCCCGCCGGGCGACGCTACGATCCGCCGATGCGCGAGCGTGAGGTATAGCAGCGCCGAGATCAGCCCGGTCGCGAAGAAGTGCATCGCAATGTCCCACCAGTCGATGACGCGGTAGAGATCGAGCACGTTGCTCCACGCGGCGATGAGCACCACGACGCCATAAGAGACGTCGAATCCGGGACGCACTCCCACGAACCGCGGCAGCATGAGCCCTGGAAGAGCGAAGGCGAGGATTCCGGCATCCGTGGCCGACCACCAGATCGCGGCGACGATCACGCTCACGAACCCGAGCGCGCGCACACCGTCGGCCAGGTACTCGCCGAAGCTGTGTGGCCTGCGCAGAAAGTTCTCGATCACCGTGCGTCTTCTCCTTCGGTAAGACGAACCACAGCCTGAACCGGCAGGTGGTCGGAAGCCCACCCTCCGTTGACAGGTTCGGCGTTGATGCCGACGCTGCTCACGTCGATGGAGCGTGACACGGCGATCACGTCGATCCTGGCGCCGTTCGCACGCGGTGCGCGGTATCCGCCGTACGTACCCCATTGGGGCGTGATGCGTCTGGATGCGGCATCCCACGCGTCGCGCAGCGTGCCTGCCTCAAGCAGGGCGGCGACCGGTGGCGAACTGGGACGACTGTTCAGATCGCCCGTCACGATCACGGGGGCGCACTCACGTGCTGCCCACTGCCGGATCTGTTTCGCGGCACGGACTCTCGACCGGCTTGAGAACGGGTCGAGATGGGTGTTGAACGCCGTGAAGCGCACACCCGTCTTCGCATCGCGGAACGCAGCACGCACCAGGATGCGCGGCAGTGGGTTGCCCCAAGACTTCGATCCTGCAGAGCCGGGCGTATCGGACAGTGCGAGTTGGGACCACTCGTGCAGTTCGAGTCGTTCGCTGTTGTACAGGATCGGGCACCCCTCGCCCTGCAGGTCGGCGCCGCGGCCATGACCGACATAACGGTACGCCGAGCCGAGCGCCTCTTGCATCACAGCCACCTGACTGGGCAGGGCTTCTTGCACCCCCAGAAGGCTCGGCCGCTCGTTCGCCAGCAGAGCACGCAGCCGAGGCGCCCTCTTGGGCCAGCGGTCAGCGGGTGGCCAAGCGAAGACTCCGAGCCGTCGCCTGACGTTGAGAGTCATGACATGAAGATCGGGAGGCGTGACGCGACCGAGCAGCGGATCGGACCTCATACGAGCCGCCCGCGCGGCGCCATCTTCTTGAACAGCCGACGCATCGGCAGACGCTGCCACCGCAGCGGCGGAAAATCGTAGGGCCAATGCACCAGAACGGTCGTGACGCCGCTGCGAACGCGGCGCGCAAAACTGCGCGGGTTGCGGAACGGACGCATCGACATTCCCATAGCGGCATGGTGGAGATAGCGGATGCGATGGTGCTCGCCGAGATGGAATGCCAGGTCGAAGTCATCGTGAATCGTCGGGTTCTGATGCACGCGTGCGCGTACGCGGCGCCATGCCTCGCGCCTGAACCCCATGTTCGATCCGAAGACGGGAAGGTGGCCGAGTGCGAGGAATCCGACAGCGGCGTACGCGCCCAGATAGGCGTTCGCGAGGGGCGTTCGCAACGAACGGGGCCCGTCGACGAAGCGGGCTCCGCCCGTGAACGCGGCCGTGTCGCCATCAGCGTGGAAGGCCTGCTGCATCGCCTGAACCCACGTCGCACCTGGGACGCAATCCGCGTCGAGCCTCAGAATGATCTGCCCCGTCGCGCGGTCGTACCCGTAAGCGGCGGCGGCGGGGATGCCCGGCGTGACGCAACGAACCACCCTCGCGCCAGCATTCTTCGCAACCTCGGCTGACGCGTCACTCGAGCCGTTGTCCACGACGACGATCTCGTCTGCCTGCCTGGTCTGTATCGACAGCGCTCGCAGGCAACGGCTAAGCAGTTCGGCGTCGTCCTTCACGGGGATGACAACCGACACAGTCAGAGAGTCCGCCGGTCGAGTGATCACCATGGCTTCCCCCTCCTGATGGCGACTTTGTCAAGCCACTCACGAAATCGTATCCGGAGGCGTTGACTCGGAGCTCCAAAGCCGTACACCACTCACTGAAGGAGAACGATGAGCACTGCTGATCACGCACGAACATTGCTGGAGAAGACAGAGAAGGCCGGCGTCTGCATGTTGACCACCAGCGAAGCGGGGGGCCGGATCGTCAGTCGGCCCATGGCCATCCAAGAGATCGAGAGCGATCATTCCATCTGGTTCATCACTCGCGTGAGTACCGAGAAAGTGCAGGAGGCAGCGGGCGGTCAGAGCGTCAACGTCGTCGTGGCCGAAAAGGGTTTCTGGGCTTCCATCAGTGGGACTGCCTCTGTCGTGCAGGACATCGAACGCAAGAGGCGGTACTGGAGCAAGGCGACGGAGGCGTTCTTCGGAGATTCCGGGCCTGAGGACTCGGATATCGTCCTGCTGAAGGTGACTCCCGAGACCGGCGAATACTGGGATTCACCAGGGCTGCCGGCGACAGTCGTCGAAGTGGTGAAAGGGCTGATCAGCGATGAGCCCGCCGAGCCAGGGCAGAGCAACACCGTCGCACTCTGAGTGTGACGTCGCTTCGTCACGAGAACACAGCGATGCCGTAGACGGCGAAGAGCACGAGGTGAGCCGCCCCGTGCGTGGCCGTGACCTTTTTCGCCGTGAACGTCGCGAGCGACAGCATCAACGTCGCGCCCAACAGCAAGAGGTTGGCTGTTCCCTCGGCGAGCACGACGGTCTGCCCCGTGAGGGCGCCGATGATGAGCACGGCGGGGATGGTCAGGCCCACCGTCGACACCAGCGCGCCGTGGCACAGATTGATGACCCGCTGGATCTCACCTTTCAGCGCCGCTCGCACAGACGTGATCGATTCGGGCAGGAACACGATCATGGCGATCAGGATGCCCGACAGTGCCACAGGGGCACCGACTCGGCCGAGACCGTCGTCGAGCAGGGACGCCATGTCGTGCGAGAGCATCACGATGGGCAGGACCGTCACAACGAGCAGGATGAGGCGGCTCGCCACCTCGACACGATGCTCGCTGATCACCATGGTGATGCGCGGGCGATTCAGCCCTGCATCCACGCCCGACCTCGGGGCTTCGATCGCAACCTGAAGGTCGACTTCCCGGTAATCGTCTGCTTGGGCCCCCATCTGCCGGAAGAGGAAGAATCCGTAGAGCGCCAAGGTGAGCACGATGATGGGGATCTGCTGTCCCACCGTGTAGGAACCGTCACGGCCGATGATCGCCGGAACAGCGAAGGCGAGGGATGCCAGCACGATGAGCATGCCGAGATACGTGGAAGTGCCCGTGCGGTTGTATCTCATGCCGCCGTTCGCCAGTCCTCCGACCAGCAACGAGAGTCCGATCACAGCGTTGAGGATGATCATCGACACGGCCATGACCGAGTCGCGCGCGATTGTTGAGTGCTCGCCCGGCCCCAGCATGACCGCGGCGATGAGGACCACTTCGATCAACACGATCGAGAGCGTGAGAACAAGCGAACCATAGGGGTCGCCGAGCCGTCGCGCGAGATGTTCGGCTTCGTGCACGACGCCGAAAGCACAGATCAGGATGACGACGACGATGACCGCCAGCGCGGCGATGAGCAGGGGGGCCGCAACGGGTGCGTCGAGCAGGGAGCCGGTGAGCAGAAGCACCGCGAAGGTACCCCAGCCGAGAAGGACGCGGAAGACGGCCGCGGGCGTCACGATCGATCGGACGGTGGTGGAAATCATAGGAGAGTCCTATTCCACGAGGTCGTCCCCGTGCAGATCGATCGAACGGGTCGTCCCGTTGCAGCGTCTCTGTCGAGCCTGACCTCCATGCTAATACGGGCGCGCAGAATGAACGAAAGAGCCGATCCGGGGTGCAGAGTTGAGTCATGAGTTCCGACACGCGGGCCCCATCTCGCAAGACAATCATCGTCACAGGCGCCAGCGATGGCATCGGCGCAGCCGGTGCCAGACGACTTCACGCCGCAGGTCACACGATCGTGCTCGTGGGCCGGTCGCCGGAGAAGACCGCCAGAATCGCGGCAGAACTGGACGCACCATTCCATGCGGTCGATTTCGCCGAGCTCGATCAGGTTCGTGCCCTCGCGGGGATCCTCGTAGCGCAGCATCCGCGTATCGACGTCCTAGTGAACAACGCCGGTGGAATTTTCGGCTCACGCGAGCGAACGGTCGACGGGTTCGAGAAGACGCTGCAGGTGAATCATCTGGCGCCGTTTCTCTTGACGAACCTGCTTCTGAGTACGCTGCTGGCATCGCAGGGCACAGTGATCAACACGTCCAGCGCAGCTGCTCGATTGTTCGGCCATCTCGATCTCGATGACCTCGACAACGACCGAAGATTCTCGGCGAACAAGGCCTACGGGGACGCGAAGCTGGAGAACATCCTTTTCGCGAAAGAGCTGCATAGACGTCATCATCAGGAAGGGCTGTCAGCAGCGGCGTTTCATCCTGGTCTGGTCGCGACGGGTTTTGCGGGCGACACGACCAGTCTCATGCGCCTGGTCTACCGATCACCGCTGAAGCGCCTGCTCGGATTCGTCTCGGCAGACACCGGCGCTGATACCTTGGTGTGGCTTGCCGAGAGCCTTCCTGGCGTCGACTGGGATTCAGGCCAGTACTACGAGAAACGGCGCATCGCGAGAACACACGTCCAGGCTGAGGACTCCACACTCGCGCGGCGGCTCTGGAGCGTCAGTGCAGAGATGGTCAGGTTGGCGTCGTGAACAGTCGCATCGATCGACACCCGGCCACGCTATCGCAGCATCGCCTTGCCCACGCCTGCGCGCCATAGAGCACGCGCCAATACTCCTGACAGCGCAGCCGCGATCAGTTCGCCGAGCACGCGTGTGAGCAGCGTTGTGCCGAGGAGAAGCGGCGTCAGATGTTCGGGAGAGAAGACGCTCAGCGACACTGCGAACAACACCGGACCCAGCACGACTGCGCTCAGGTAATAACGCAGCTCAATCGCTTTGCGGCTGCGATCGGCATGGTCGGCGCGCCACATCAGCAGATCGATCGTCAGCCCGGTCAGCAGCAATGGGATCAGCACGATGATGCCCAGAGAGTTCGTGCCAGCGATGATCACACCTGCGATCGCGGCGGTGAGAGACGCTGATCCAGAAACCCGCGTAAGCCGTCGGGCGAGAAAAGGCATCAGCGCGTGGATTCCGGCTGCCAGTGCGTATAGCGGCGGCGAAACCGGCGCCAAGAACATCAGCAACGGCATGGTCGCGAGATGCAGAAGAACATGCACCACGGCGAGCGCGCCGCACACGAGCAGAGTCTGTGTGGGGAGATGACGTCGCATCGCCATGCGCACCAAGCTCCCATTCCTGCGCTGAACATCAGCAACGCACCCACACTAGCGCCGCTCGTGAGAGGGCAGCCCGACTCAGGCGTCTCTTTCTACCGCCAACTCGTCGCGCAGACCTGCGTTCTCATCCTCCAGGTCGAGAACTCGACGGATGCCGATCATGTTGATGCCCTCACTGCGCAGCTCGGCCACGCGCCGAAGCCGGTCGATGTCGTCCTCGCTGTAGCGCCGGGTTCCCCCGTCGCTGCGCGACGGGGTCAGCAGGCCGCGACGCTCGAAGAGCCGAAGCGTCGCGATCGGCATGCCGAGCAGATCGGCGGCTACAGCGATTCCGTATACCGGTCGCCCGGCGTCCCGTTCAGGCATCCTCAAAATCTCTCAAATGTGGTTGCAATTATCTAAAGTTTAAGCTATAAAAAATCTACATCTTGAGATGCAGATCTTCTGCTTCTCACCATACAGCCCTTCACGGGCGACACGAAAGGAGAATCACTCATGTCACTGACCTTTGACCCGTTCAGCCAGCTGGACCGTTTCGCGGCAAGCGTGCTCGACTCCGTTCGGGCGCCCCGATTGATGCCGGTGGACCTCTTCCGAGACGGCGAGCGATATATCCTGCATGCGGATATGCCGGGCGTCGATCCTGGATCCATCGACGTGGATGTTGATGGCACCCAGCTCTCGATTCGAGCGCAACGCACGGCGGACTCCGGCGAAGGGGTTCGCTGGCTCGCTCGTGAGCGAGGCGCGGGCACTTTCCTGCGCCAGTTCACGCTCGGCGACGGCGTAGACGTCGACAAGATCAGCGCGACGTACGAGAGCGGCGTCCTCTCGGTGATCATTCCGGTGAGCGAGCGCGCCAAGCCGCGAAAGATCGCCGTCGAGTCGGCGGGACAGCCCCAGGCCATCAACGCCTGATCCGAAAGCACCGGCGGAGGTCGACGAGTGTCGGCCTCCGCCGGGCTCGACCAATGCGAAAGGATGCGACGATGACAATTTCCCCTGAACTCGATCGATTCCTCGCGACGATGGAGTATCCGGCGACAAAGGACGATCTGCTCCGCGAGGCATCACGTGACGGCCTGGGAGAGAACGCGAGCGCAGCGCTCAGCGCGCTTCCCTCGCAGAACTTCAGCGCTCGCTGGCAGATCCGCTACCACCTCGCCCGCGTCACCGGCCCCCGCAGAAGCGAAAGGCACCGCCAGCTCGTCGACGCGTGGTAATCGCGCCCTCCGGATCGTGGCGCGCCCACGCGAACCGGAGGTCGCAAGTGCACTTCAGCCGAGAGCGTCGCGGCCCGTCGCCGATCGCGTCTGCAGACGATCTACAGAGTTTGCGGGTCGACCGAACCGCGGCGCCGGCGGAGTGTCCTGCCAGATTGTCTGTACCACTGCGCACAAAGGATCGTGACGATCGCGACGTCGACCATATCGCCGGCGTAGTACATGAGCATCGCGCCTGTCTGCGCCTCAACGACATCCACACCGTCGGGTGGGTTGGCGTACAGGGTCTTCGCAAGGATGCCGTGGGTGGCCAGGGCAACGACCATCACCGCTGTTCGGAGAGGGAACCCTGCACGATGCGGCGCGGGGTCGATCGGGATGATTGCGGCAGTGAACAGATAGCCGGCGAGCAGAAAATGGGCCATCACGACCAGATGGACGAGAAGACTCTCTCGCATGGCGTCGTACACAGGCGTGGAATACAGCACCCACATGCCGCCGATGTTGAGGATCGCGGCCGGTATCGGAGCGCTGAGGAAACGGATCGGCCAGCGTTTCAGAGCACAAGAGAGCCTGCGCGCGGAGTCGACGTCGATCGACGGCAGAGCCAGAGTGACGGGAGCGCCGAGAACCAGTAGCAGCGGCGCCACCATTCCCACGAGCAGATGCGCCCACATGTGTGCGACGAAGTCTTGGTGGGCGGCCATGGCAAGCGGCCCGATGAACCCTGCTGCTACGGCGACGACGCCCGCCGTCCATGAAGCGCTGCGGTACCAGGGCCACGCTCGTCCCTGCCGCCGCTGAAGCATCGCGCAGCCCGCGTAGAACACGAGCGCGAACGCGAAGGGCAGAGCGATGATGATGTCGGCGCTGATACCCGGCCCGGCAGCATGATCGTGCATAAGGTCACCCGACCCGAATGCCACTACGCCAGGTGCGGATGGTCACGATCACCCCGCCGAGAATGAGCAGCACAGCGATGATGTTCCACGTGAGGTCATACGGGAGCGTGTCTGGGACGTAGCGAATCTGGTGAATACCCAACAATTTGTGCTGCACCGTGCCGTCGTAGAGCTGGAAGGCGCCTGCCCCGAGCAGCACTCCGCCCCACCAGCGCATCGGCCAGAACGCACCGCGCCTGCGCACATCGGCAAGAAGGAAAAGCCCACCGACCGTTGCCACCCAACTCAGCGCATGGAAGAACCCATCCGACACCAATCCGATATCCGGCGTTCCCAAGTCGTAGAAGTGATGCCAATGCAGCAGCTGGTGGAAGACCGTCTCGTCGATGAAGGCGACAAGGCCCACACCGAAGAGGATGCCCGACCAGAGGTTGCGCTTCGAAAACGTCGCTCGTGCTCGATGGTCGACTCCCGTCGATGTCGAGTCCGTGATCGCAGCCATCACGCTCCTGCCGTCTCAGCGCCCGTTCGGTCAGACAGCAGACTAGGTAAGCGGCAGCGGTATCGTGATGGGATTGACACCGGCGCTCGCCAGTGCTTAGCTCGCCAGCCTGAGCCTGTGTTCTGTGGCCTGCGACCGCGCTTCCCTCACTCGTCGAGCTCAAGATTCAGCCCTATGTCGACTAACCGGTGACTTCGCAGGGTAAGGGCGCGTTCCACACCAGCGGCGACCGTCGCCACCGCCAACGTGCCGTTGAGCCAGTCAGGGAGCCTCAGCGGAGACGTGAAGACGCCTAGAACTTCGAGCGTTTGAGGAACGGCGGCGGCCACTCCCACGACAATCACGATCACTGCTGCCCGACCGACTGAAGCGCTCATCCGCGGGAAGCTGCGAGCGAACCTTGCCCTGAGGCCTTCCGGTGCAAGTGGGTCAGGCCGCAACAGCGACTCCGGCCCGCTATCGGAGACAAAGTGCATCCGACGCAGCCCATACATCGACGTGACGACCTCGATGACACCGCCCGGTACCGGAAAGACGCTCGGCACATCTGATTGCAGGATCTGTCTACCATCGCGATACAAAGCCGCGGGCGCCTCAGCCTTCTCGCCTTGTTGCTCGGTGGTCTCCAGTTCATCTGCGAAATAGCGGACGTCCACGGCGTACTCGTGAATGCCCGTGACCTCAGAGAATTCGGCGAAGAACAGTGTCCGCGAGAACAGATCGGTGATGCGATACCTCCGCAGCGCGCTGCCGTCACCGTTTCTCGCGGTGATCGCACGCTTACGCACGAGGACTCATCGCTTCAGCTCCCGCACGCGGCGCTCTACGTTTCGATGATCTGATATCGGTCATGGTTCCATCGAACGGCGTGTTCCAGGCACACTGTCAAGCAAGAGGATCGCGCCACAGACGGGCGGTCCTGGTCAGCCATCCAGAAACAATCCTCTATGTCGGCACGGTCGGCATCTATAACGCGGGAAAGGAGTCATCGCTTTCGCGATCCGCTGGGCAACCAGTGTCGTTGCCGTCAGGTGGTCCGGTGAGACGCTGAGAAGGTCGGCGCTGCGTTGCTTCGGAATCACGAGAAGATGGCGATCTGCTCCGGTATCGCCGTAGGCCTCGGAGTCGTGACGTTGATCGTCTGGGCCGCTCTGCTGTGGCCGGCGACCGGACTGGTTCGCAACAGACATGGCGTGCGGAGCCATGGGACACTTGCGCTGACGATGACACTGCTCAGTGTCGGGCTCGTCGTCGTTCTGTGCTGCATGGCCCTGGCCTGGCCCGAGCCACCGAGCGAGTTCCCGACCCCACCCTGGAATCGGGCGTGAGTTTGCTCTCCTATGAAAGCGTCGTTCTTATCCCGTCGTCAGGACGGCGACGTCGCTCAGCACGGCATCACGTGAGCGCCCGTATTTGGTAAGCACGTCCTCGGGGGAACTGATGAGTGCCTTCCACAGGGCCCAAGCAGCTCCTCGTAACCATGCATCCTCGGGTAGCTCCAGACACTCGTGCAGTAGATCGCGTTCGCGAGAGCTGCAACTCAACCAGGCGAAGGCGAGGTCGCAGGCGGGATCACCGATGCACGTCTGTCCGAAGTCGATGAGGGCGGCCAGGTGGCCGCTGCTATCGAACAACACGTTGCCTGGCGCGACATCGCCATGGACCCACACGGGCGGCTCTGTCCACACTGTCGCCACGGCCGCATCCCAGAGCGCCCGGCATCCCTCAGCCTGACGTCTGTCCAGGAGAGAGAGCCGGCCCTGGATCTCCTCGCCAACCACGCTGACGTGACAGCCGCGGTAAGCAGATGCGCTTCCCGCCCATGGGGCTCTGACCGTGTCGCAGGCCTGCAACTCCCTCAGCGCGTCGCCCAAGCTATTGATGGCGCTCTCTCGCTCGCGCGTTTCCACCGCGGTCAAAGTGTGCCCCTCGATCCACTCGCGAACGGACCAAGGTCGGTTGAACGCCGCAGTCGGCACCCCCGTCGCTAGTACGCGGGGAATCGCGACGCGAAAGCTGGATCCGAGGGCCGCGAGGGTTTGCTCCTCCCGGACTAGTCCAGCGACGTAGCCGTCGGCGCTCGGGAGACGGACAGCCATTCGGTCACCAAGCCGGAAGGTGCGGTTGTCCCACCCCTGAGTTTCCACCGGTTGGATCGGCAACTGCGACCACCGCGGGAACTGCTCCGAGACAAGCGAGCGAACCAACGAAGAAGTGATCTCTTCGGACGCGGCAGCCATCGCGCCAGCCTAGTAGACGGCCTGCGAGCGCTTGGAGACTCGCCCGTACGCGGACGGCGTGTCGTGGGGGCGGCGGTGGACTTCGCGTAGCATCCTGCACGCAGAAACGGCGGGTCGTCTACCTGTGCAGTAAGCCGGCGGGCTGCACAGCTGCGTGAATCAGGGCGATGGTCGTGCGGGTCACTGCGTCCGGATCAGAACCCGATTCGATGGCGGCCATGGCCGACTCGAGCACCCCGCCGAGCAGACGAGCGGTGATCATGAGATCAGGAACGGCCAGTTGCTGCAGTGCACCCGAGAACGGTGCGATCTGCTCATGATGCAGCGCTGCCAGCCGTGCCCGGACTTCCTCGGGCAACTGTGCCGCCGACAGCGCGGCGGCCGGCCGGTGAGCGCCCTCGGCCGCTTGGCGCAGTGTCTCGCGGATGTAGGTGTCCATCAGCTCGAGCGGATCCGTGATGCCGTCGAGGGCAACCGCGAGCTGGGCGTTCGACCGAGGGAACGAGTCCTCGATGATCGCTTCCAGGATGCCAGCGGACGAGTTGAAGTACTGGTAGACGCTCGGGCGGGCGAGCCCTGCCGCCGCGCCGACGGCCGCTGGAGTGACCGCTGAAACCCCACCCTGCACGAGCAGATCGGTGGCCGCCGCTAGAAGCGCGTCGCGCTGACGCCGCCGGTGCTCTGCAACGGTCGGCGCGGAAATCTTCGGCATGCGTTGTGCTCCTCCCGCGTAACTGGCCAGTCTAGCGATCGTGAGCCACCGGGCGTAAGATACAGACACAGGTGTCAGCAACTTCTGCCCGCCGTCTCACATCACTAAATCGGAACATGCCCCGTGAACAAGACCCAGAACCAGACCACGGCGCCTCAACCGAACCCCAAGCGCTGGTACGCGATGGCGATCATCTCGCTCGCGGTGTCGATCATCATCATGGATGCGACGATCGTGAACGTGATCCTGCCGGTACTGATCCAGGACCTCAACCTCGGCGTGTCTGAGGCCGAATGGGTCAACTCGCTCTACGCGCTCGTCTTCGCGTCTCTGCTGATCACGGTCGGACGCATGGGAGACCTGTTCGGTCGTCGCAAACTGCTGCTTGTGGGCATCATCATCTTTGTCGGCGCGAGTGTTCTGGCCGCCGCATCCGACGCGGGAACCATGCTGCTCGCCGCTCGCCTGCTGCAGGGCGTGGGCGGCGCCATGATCCTCCCCTCCACACTGTCGACCGTGAACGCCATGTTCACCGGGCGCGAGCGCGGCATCGCGTTCGCGATCTGGGGGTCGACGATCGGTGGAATGGCGGCCGTCGGCCCACTCTTGGACCGATGGCTCGCCACGGACTTCAGTTGGCATTGGGCCTTCCTGATCAATGTGCCTATCGGCATTATCATCGTGGTCGGCACGATCCTCTGGGTTCCCGAAACTCGTGACCCGCACGCCGCGCGTGGCGTCGACATCGCCGGCATCGTCCTGTCGATCGTGGGTCTCTCTGCAATCGTCTTCGGTTTGATCGAGGGCCAGCGCTTCGGCCGGTGGCTCGTCGACAGCCCGCCCGCCATCGGCGACTGGACGTGGCCTTTCGCGCTTTCACCCGTGCCGTTCGCGTTCGCGATCGGGATCGGCGCGCTCATCTCCTTCGTGCTGATCGAGACCGCCCGGGCTCGTGCCGGTCGGTTCGTTCTGCTCGATCTTGGGCTGTTCCGCGTCCGGAGCCTCCGTTACGGTTCGATCGCGGCACTGATCGTGGCACTCGGCGAGTTCGGCATGCTAGCGCATGGGTGCTGGCAGCCTGGCTGTTCCTCTACGGGATCGGTGTGGGACTCGCGACCGCTCAACTCACCAATGTGATCATGGTCGATGTCCCAGTGGTGCAGAGCGGTCAGGCCTCTGGCCTGCAGAGCACGGTGCGTCAGGTCGGCTCGGCGCTCGGCATCGCGATTCTCGGCACGGTGCTGGTCACTACGCTCGCGACCGCGACCGCCGCGAACCTGGAGGACGTCGAGGGGCTGGATGGTGCCGCGCGGGAGCAGGTCGTCTCGGTAGTGAAGGGCTCAGCGGGCGCAGCGATCCCCCAACTCGGCTCGATGCCGGGATCCAACGCCGCCTTGCAGACGGCTGCCGAGGACGCGATGGTCACCGCTGCCCGCGTGACCACCCTCAGTGCTGCAGGTGTGCTCATGCTCGGCCTGCTTGCCACGGCATATCTGCCTGCGACCCCGGTGCGCCGGAGTGATTCAATGGGCGAGGGATCCGCCAAAGCGGCCCCTCAGGCTGCGACGGAGTAGCGGCTGTCGCAAACTGACCGAACCTCTCATGTCCGTTTACGCCTCGGACGTCCGACACCTTTCGTGGGACCGTCCGCCAACTACGTGAGATTCCGCCACCTTTCGTGAGATCGGACCTGTCCGATCTCACGAAAGGTGTCGGTCGGTGAGACTGAAAGTCCCCGAAAAGACGGGTGAGCGGAGCGCTGCCGAGACTGCCGGTTGTCTCACGAAACTTGTCGGTATTCGCATTTCGTTCTCGCCCTGCCTAAAAGGTCGGGCGGACCGTTCCGGCGCGACAGGTTCCGGCAGGGGGTTTCGGCAGGTGCGCGATCGGCGTGTCGTGGAGTCTGCCGGCGACCTCGGTGCGCCTGCCGGAAACGATCGATTTCGGCGGCCTCGGCAGGCTCATGAACCGCCGGGTGGCAACTGCTGCTAGCCCGGCCCTTCTAAGCTGACACGATGACGGTACAGATCAGGCACGTTGTCGAAGCGGACGAACCTCAGTGGTCGAAGCTCTACTCGGGCTATCGCGCCTTCTACAAGCTTGAAAACGATCCGCGAGCCGTAAGCACGACGTGGGGCTGGGTCTCGAGTTCTGAGCACGGATTCATCGGCCTAGTCGCCACCATTGACGACGCTGTGGTCGGACTCGCCAACCTCCGCAAGTTCGCTCGGCCATCGACCGCTGCGATTGGCCTGTATCTGGATGACCTCTTCACAGCCCCCGAATCTCGCGGCGCTGGAGTCGCTACGGCGCTGCTGCGCGAAGCCGCCAACATTGCAGCCCACGAGGGAGCTAACGTCGTCCGATGGATTACCGCAGCCGATAACGCGGCCGCCCGCAGCGTCTACGACAAGGTCGCGACGCAGACGCCCTGGGTTACATACGACTTGAAGCCGGCCGCGTACCAGGACTAAGCGTTCTCGCTTTGCCGAGAACCCTCGCCACTTGATCGTTGCGGGGGGGGGCGTTTACGGCGACCGTTCGGGGCGTCGCGTCCGACCGCGCCGTAAACGATCGATTTCGGCGGGGGATCCCGGCGCTGAACGCATCCGACCCCCTGACGAATTCAACCGGTCCGCCACCTTCGTGAGATTCCGACACGTTTCGTGAGACGCTCCGCCAACTCGGTGAGATTCCGCCACCTTTCGTGAGATCGAACTGTCCGATCTCACGAAAGTTGTCGGTTGGTGAGACAGAACATCCCCGGGAAGACGGGTGAGTGATGCACGGTCGAGACTGCCGGCTGTCTCACGAAACATGTCGTAAATCGCGTTTCACCCTCGCGCTGCGTAAAACGTCGAGCGGACAGTTTCGGCGCAGCAGGTTCCGACAGGGGGAACAGCCACCGACTACTGACTCTCCACCCGACACGCCAGCCACGGAGCTGGTGCGCCTCGGAGCACGACTACCGAGAACCTAAACACGGGCTCGACCCGGATCACTTCGAAGGCCGATCTTTCATCGGCTGGCATCATCACGTGACGCCCGTCACCGCCGCTCACCTGTTAGCGCAGGACCAACCTCACCAAGTACTACTCGTCATCACCTTCGAAGAGACCGCCGTCGAGGAACTTGTTGTGGCGCAGCCGGAGCGCGCGTTCGGTGCTCGCGACCAGTGTTGCCAGAAGGAGCGAGATGTTCGCCCACGCCGGAAGACGGAACGGGCTAGCAAAGGTGCCGACACTCTCCGCGATCGGCGGGATCTGTGTGATCTGCTCGATGATTTGCGGAACCCCGAGCACGAGGGCGACTACGAGCACAATCACGGATGTGAGTGCGATCGCGCGACTCAGTGTCGGATGGGTCCGTTCGATGCGCGCGCGTCGGCCTTCGGCGGATGCGGGGTCAGGCACGAGTTGCCATTCTGCCCCTTCCTGGGTGACGTAGTGGCTGCGCTTGAGGCCGTAGCCGCTAGCGACGACCTCAATGGTGCCGCCCGGGACCAGGAACGCTGCGGGAAGCATGGACCGGGAATAGTTGCGCCCACCGCGGTAAAGCTGGGCACGCACTTCACCGTTCGAGTCTCCTCCGTGTCGGACATCGACAGACCAGATCTCCGGCGCGCCTCGTTCGTCCGTGAGGCGTAGATGGAACAGGGATCGCGAGAACGCCTGCCACCAGCGATAAGGCGCCAGTGCGTGGCCGTCACCAGCCTCGACCCGTCCGGCCCCGCGCCGCTTCCGCTTATCAACACCCATTGTTCGGCACCTCAATCACGTGGCAGCACGGCACTCACAACTATAACGTCGCGCCTGACTCGAATGCAATACACTGTATTGGAATAGTTATAGAGTTTCGACCGTTCCAATACAGTGTATCGACCATCATCGAAAGGACTCAGTCCATGAGCCGCACAACCCCCACCGTCCTACCCGAGCGGGAGTACCACCGCGTGCTCGTCGGAGAGAAACGACGCATAGCACGCGGCGTGCTCGCGATCCTCCTCGTGATGGGAGGGCTCACGTTCTTCACGATCGTGTTCGCCGCCGCCGCCACCGCCGTGGATGCGGCCGTCGGTCGCGACGCGGGCTCGGCGTACTCACCGCTCGTGCACGCCGCGGGCATCGGCGCCGTCGCCCTCCTCATCCCCTGGAGCATGTTCATCCAGCGATGGCTCTACGGGGTCAAGGGCGCCTCGCTGCACTCCGTGATATCGCGCTTCCGGTTCGATCGCTTCGGGCGCGCGATTCTGTTCTCCAGCCCGGTGTTCCTGGGAGTCGTCGTATTGCAGTACCTCGACCCGCTTCCCCAGACCACGTGGACGTACTCCGACGTCCTCTGGATGCTGGCAGGTACACTCCTGCTCGTACCGCTTCAGGCCGCCGGTGAAGAGTACGGATTCCGCGGACTGGTCTTCCGGGTCGGCGGCAGCTGGGCACGGGGAGCCCGCGCCGGTCTGGTCGTGGGAATCGTGGTGTCCAGCGTGGCCTTCATGATCGTGCACCTGCAGGCTGACCTGGTCCTCAACCTCTGGTACCTGGTCTTCGCCGTCAGCACGGCGCTGATCACCTGGCGCACCGGCGGCATCGAAGTTGCAGTCGTCCTCCACGCCCTGTTCAACGTACTGACCTTCACATTCGATACAGCGCTGCGCATCGACTTCGGCGCCGTCCTCGCTGACCCTTCGGCGTCGATGAAGGCGATGCTGCCCGTCATGCTCGTCATGGTCGGAGCGGCCCTGGTGGTGTGGGTTCGCACCCGGCGCACCGGACCGATCCGGACGCCACGTCTCGAGACAGCGGCCTGAGGCAGCATCGACATCGTTCGCGATAGCGTAGACGTCCGGAACGTCCGGAGGAAAGGTGGACCGATGGAGCTTCAACCTCCTGCAGGTCTGAGCAGTCGAGAGAAGATCCTCTGGGCCGCGGCGAGCATGCTGGGCGAGGATTCTCCTACGATTCCGAGCGTGCGCGCGGTCGCTGCTCGGGCCGGGGTGAGCGCCGGATCCGTCCAGTATCACTTCCCTTCCCAGCGCGTGCTGCTCTCCGAGGCCCTTGCCCGGGTCTATGACGCGTTACTGCCGGACGACAGCGTGCACGACACGTCACTACTCCCCAGAGACAGACTGGTGAACAGTCTTCAGCGGCTGCTCACTCCCCCGCAGGCCGGCATCGGCCCGCGGGAGGAGTGGCTGCGGGTGATCGACCGCTACGCACGGAGTCCGGCGACGGATGCCCTCAGCGAGGAGTATCTGGCGATCGAGCGCTCGCTGCGACAGCGCATCGAGTACAGCCTCACCGTCCTCCAAGACGAGGGAGCACTCGCGCCGGGAGACAACCAGCGCCGTGCACGGTTCCTCTACACGGTCATCAGCGGGATCTCGATCGCGCAGGCTCTTCCCGCCGAAGCGTCTCTCGGGCAGACGGAGATCACGGTGCTGCGCACTGCGGCTGAGTACGTCTTGAGCGAGCACAGAGCCTGAGCGGCGCCAGCCGAGGATGCGACGGGAGTGCGCGTCGCACACGAAGGCGACGTAAACCCAGCCGGACCACGTCCAGACATGGGTGAAGTCGGCGACCCCGATGCCCAGTTCTCGCATGAGGCGTTCGACCGTGCAGCGGGCGATGTCGTGCCCGTCGCGACGCAACCGCAGCCAGAGCTTGCGGGCGCCGAGCACCCTTCGTTGCTGCTGCCACGTCGTCAGAATGATCGGCTTCCACCGCTCATCCGACACGACCCGTGTTGACGGGCGCCGCCCTCTCGCGTCGTAATAGGTCGATGGGGCGACTATCGCTTGTGTGGCCGGTCGAGTTCGGACGCGAAGAAAGCCGAGCCGGGCCGGTGGCCCGCGTCGACCCGCTGCCGACGGATCCAGGTGCGGATCGTTTCCGGCGACCCGATCCCGAGCATCTGCGCGACCGCCGTCATCGCCGCGTACTCACTCGCATAGTCGGGAGAACGACAGCTCGGACAGCAATGTCCGATCTCACAAGAGTTGACAGTTCGTGAGACACATCGACCGCGCGATTCCGCGGATCTCGTCGCCTGGGTCAGCAGCGCTTCGTCTCACGAAATATGTTACCAATGTAACTACGCGCTTCGAGTGGCAACTGCGGACGGATCTCAACGCACTCCGCGACCGACCTACCGGAGAAGCATGGCGAGCTGCACCGCAAGTTCAGTAGTGTTCGGACGTGACTGCTCCCGAAAACGACATCCGCGATCAGCTCGCGACTCGGCTCGCGCTGATTGAGCCGGGGTTGCAGCACATCGCGAATAACTATCACCTTCGCAACCCCCACGGGGCCGACGGGTTCGTGGACATTCTGCTTCGGTTACTCGGGGATCAACGTTGTTTCCACGCCGAGCACGAAGACCGGACATTCTGCCGTCTAGTAGCCCCGCGTCGCCAAGCTCCCGGAAGGCACGCAACCGTCGGTAGAGCGTGCGCACTCCGATCGGCCGCTTCAACTCCTGCGAGATTCGCTCTGCTTCTTCAGCAACCATCTGGCGCGTTACTCCACCATCTGCGCTGACCGTTCTTAGCCTCTCCACCGCCGTTCGCCAGACGTCGTACTCAGCTGACGACTCGCTCTCCAGGGCCGAGAGGTCCATCAACCTGCCAGGCAGCATTGCATCCGCAGGCTCGGCAGTTTGACTCAGTTCATCTAGGGAGACCTCGGCTTCCACGCCCTCCTCGTCGCGAATCGCCGCGGCCAACGGATTCACCATCACGACTTCATACGTGCGTCCACGCCACACGAGGCGGCCTCCCGCTTTGACGTTCATGACACCTCTTCCCACCGAACTTCAGTGCGCATTGACAGCGGCTGATCAAGTTCTGCTACAAGTTCGCCGCTCCACATCAGCGCATAGCACCGCGCCAAAGCGTCAGCTGGATCGCCATCGTCGAGCAGGGCCACCAGCTCATGGATTCGTCCTTGAAATCCCCTGACCCGCGGCAATATGTCGAGCGAGCGCCAGTGCGGGTGCCGGTAGCGCAGGAGAAAGCGGAGGTTCGCATCACGAACTCGCGAATCCTCGGCGTACACGACATATCGCCATCCCCGTTCCTCGCAGAACACCGCAGTGCGATCGAACTGACACCGTGCGCGCTCGTCGATCCGACGTTCTGGTCGCACGTCGATCACAACTGCGCCACCGTCATGAAGCCGCGCGAAGTAGTCGGGCGCATGCGCGCGCGACGTCCCGTCGCACCAGCGAATCCACATGGGCTGGCTGGAAACCGCCGCGACCTGCGTTTCGCGATCAAGCTCGATCAGGCACAATCGCTCGGCGAGGGATTCAAACTCGACGTGCTGGCGAAGTCGATCCAGCCACAGCAACCCTGAGTAGTGCCGTTTCCCTTTCCAAGCCGGGAATGAGCGGACTGCCGAGGCACGCTCGAACGACACATCGGCCGCATCGGCCGCATCAATATCGACCCGCTGCGCGCCAAGTTTGAATTCAACTCGACACGGACCACTGGCCGGAGAGGTGGCGGAGACCGGCCACAGGGAAGTCAGGATCATCTGGAGCACCTATCGCACAACGACAACGTCCATGTTCGATGGGCGGCCTGACTCCTGAGGAGCGGTTCCGACCTATATCAAGCGTGACCTGACTAACGCTCAGTTCGAAACCTAGAAAGCTCCGGGGTCAGCCTGGCCGCGACACGCCGAAGCGCTGACAGATATGTGAGACGGTGACAGGTTCGGTGAGACCGGGTGACAGATTCCTGAGACAGTGACAGGTTTCGTGAGACGGGACAACAACAGCCCTCTCCAGAACTTTCCGTAACCAAACCGTTGCATTCGTTACCGCGCCGTTATACAGTGATCACACGGTGAATGTTTGCTGTGGCATCCACCGCATGTGATTGCAGGACACTCTTGGTGCAAGGGACAAGGGCCGGTCGGGAGCCTCTCCGACCGGCCCTTCACCGTTCCAGTAATCTGAAGACATGACCGATCGCAAGCTCGCCCTCGACGCGTGGGAAAGTCTTTTCCGCGCCCAGCACGAGCTCTTCGCGGCAATGGCCGCTGACTTCGAGAACACCTCGATCACGCAGGCCGAGTACGACGTTCTGCTGACCGTGACCCGCGCGCCGGAGATGACCACGCGCCTGCGTGAAGTCACCGCCAAGATGCTGATCAGCCAACCCAGCGTCTCGCGCCTCGTCGACCGCATGGTCAGCCGGGGCCTCATCACCAAATGCGCTGATCCCGAAGATGGCCGGGGCGCGCTCCTCACCGCGACGGATGCGGGCGCACGTGCCTTCCGCGAAGTCGCACTGGTGCACGGGCGCTCCATCGCAGAGCGGATGGCGCCCCTCGACGACGACGAGTTGCGCACGCTTCAGTCCTTGACGCAAAAACTCCGTCGAACGTGAACGCTCAAGATGGGCTCCTCTCCCCCTCGGTTACGCGCCCCTGATCTGGCATAGTCGAACCTGACGTCTCCGCGAGAAGCCGGAGACTCAGAGGGGGAAACTATGGAGATCGCCGGAATCGTCGGCATTCTTGTTCTCGTCGGCATCGGCGTCGTGATCCTGATCGTGGTCGGGCTGATCACGCTGCTGTTCGCTCGCAGCTGGATCAAGGTCGCCCGCGCAGATGAGGCACTCGTCATCTCGGGTCGCAAGCAGAAGGTGCAGCGCACCATCGAGACGCGCAACGCTGACGGCAGCATCTCGGGCCAGCCTGAACTTGTCGAATCGCCCGTGACCGTCATCGTCAACGGCAAGTCGCTGGTCAACCCGATCACGCAGCGCCACGAGATCATCTCGCTGCGCTCACGTCAGGTGTCGTTGAACGCCGAGGCGCAGTCGCTTGACAGCGTGACACTGAACGTCGACGGCGTCGCCATCGTAAAGATCGGCTCAGACCCTCTGTATGTGCGTCGCGCTGCCGAGCGTTTCGCCTCGCAGGATGCGGCGATCGAGCAGTTCACCACAGAGCAGCTCGAAGGTGCCCTGCGTGGAATCGTCGCCACGCTGTCGGTCGTCGAGCTCATGCGCGACCGCAAGAAGTTCTCCGACCAGATCGCCGCCGACGTGTCGCAAGACCTCGCCGAACAGGGCCTGATCCTCGATTCCTTCCAGATCAAGGGCATCACCGACGCCGTCGGCTACATCCAGTCGCTCGGTGCACCGGAGATCCAGTCAAAGCGCCAGTCTGCCGAGATCTCACAGACAAACGCTGACCGCGCGATCAACCAGAAGGTCATCGCCAACCAGGAATCGAACCTGATCGAGCAGACCGCTCTCGACACGAACACGGCCAACGCCAACGCCGGAATCGGTCGCGCTCGCGCTGAAGCAGAACAGGCTGAGCACCTCGCCCGCGCCCAGGCCGAGCAGGCCGTTCTGCAGCAGCAGGCCGAGAACCGCCAGGCCCAGCTCGATGCTGACGTCAAGCGCGTCGCCGACGCCCAGCGCTACGAAGCAGAGACTCGCGCGCAGGCCGAGCTCTACACGCGTGAGCGCTCTGCAGAAGCCGCTGCGATCGAGCAGGTGAAAGAGGCAGAGGCCCGCACCCGTATCGCCGAACAGCAGGCGCAGGCCGACCGCGCCCGCGCAGCCGGTGAAGCAGCCGCTGCCGAAGCGAAGGCCACCGGTGAGGCCAACGCACTGCGTGCCCTGGCCGACGCCGAGGCCGAGGCCCGTCGCCTCCGCGCCAACGCTGAAGCAGACGCCATCCGCGCCGAGGGTGAAGCCCGCGCCGCGGCGACCGAAGCAGAAGCGAAGGCCATCGCGTCCAACCAGGAAGCCTTCCTCTCACAGCGCGTCGTTGAGATTCTGCCCACCATCATGGGCGAGTTCGCCAAGGGCTACGCGACGATCGGCAACGTATCGATCATCGGCAGCTCCGGCGATGACGGCGCATCCAACGTCGTCGGCAGCGACAGTGCCATCGCCCTTCGTTCGGTGTTCGACAGCGTGAGCTCGGCAACCGGGCTCGACCTAGCCGGCATCATCCAGGGTCAGGCCGTCGGCCGCGGTATCGGCGACGGCATCGCCGGGGCACAGACGCAGCCCTCCGAGCCGAAGCGCGCACCGAAGAAACCCGCCAAGGCGACCACCGCGCCTCCGCCCCCGCCCGCAGCAGCGGAGTAGTCAGAACACTGAGAGCGGTTGCCGCGCGCCACATCGGCCGCGGCATCCGCGCGCTGCTGTGCCATGTACACGCGAGATCTGCGACGAACGCGAGAGACTGGAGCAATGACCGCCGCCCCGTTCGACCCGTCGAAGATCGGCGTTGGACTCGCATTCACCGCCGCCCTCGACGACCTCGACTCGGCGCTTGCACGCAGCAGCGCGGTGGTCGTCAGTTCACCGCCGGGAACCGGCAAGACGACGCTCGTGCCGCCGGTTGTCGCGAACGGCGCTTCAGGCCGAATCATCGTCACTCAACCGCGACGCGTCGCGGCGCGCGCCGCAGCCCGACGCCTCGCGACGCTCGACGAGTCTCCACTCGGCTCCCGCGTCGGCTTCACCGTCCGCGGCGAGCGCCATGTCACAGACGCCACTCGCATTGAGTTCGTCACAGCCGGAGTGCTGCTGCGGCGGCTGCTGAACGATCCCGGCCTCGACGGCGTCAGCGCCGTCATCATCGACGAAGTGCATGAGCGGGCGCTGGAGACGGACCTGCTGATCGGGCTCCTCGGCGAGGTGCGCGAACTGCGCGACGACCTCATCCTCGTCGCCATGTCAGCGACGCTCGACGCCGACCGATTCGCATCGCTGCTCGGCGACGACGACACTCCTGCCCCCGTCGTGACTCAGACGATCCCTGCGTATCCACTTGAGATCCGCTGGGCACCCAGCCCTGCACCGAGGTTGGATGGGCGCGGTGTGACGTGGGCTTTCTTGGATCATGTCGCCGGCACCGCGGCATCCGCATACCGCGACCTGGTCCGCACAGATCCGAGCGCCGACGCCCTCGTCTTCGCACCGGGCGCGCGCGAGGTCGCAGAGATCGCGAAGCGCCTGCGGATCCTTGCCCCTGGGTTCGACGTGCGCGAACTGCACGGTCAGATCTCTGCCTCCGAGCAGGATGCCGTCATCGGCGGCAGAGGCTCCCGAGAGTCCGCACGGATCATCGTCACCACCTCGCTCGCCGAATCGTCACTGACCGTCCCCGGTGTGCGACTCGTCGTCGACACGTGCCTGTCTCGTGCCCCGCAGCGCGATGCCGCGCGGCGCATGAGCGGCCTCGTCACCGGCCCGACGTCGAGGGCATCGGCCGTTCAGCGCGCCGGTCGCGCCACTCGACAGGGCCCTGGGGTCGTGGTGCGATGCGTCGACGAGCGGACCTTCGCCGCCGCACCGGCGCGCCCTGCACCCGAGATCTCGACGTCGGACCTCACCGATGCCGCGCTCCTTCTGGCCTGCTGGGGTGCGCCAGGCGGGGTGGGGCTCAGCCTGGTCGATCCGCTACCCGCAGACAGCCTCGCCGATGCGCTCGCAGTGCTGCGCGGACTCGGAGCGATCGATGCGGACGGCCGCGCCACCGAAGAAGGCCGCGAGCTCGCCCGCGTTCCCGCAGACCCTCGCCTGGCACGCGCGCTTCGCGAAGGAGGTGCTCTGGCCGGAGCACGCATGGCAGCCGAGGTCGTCGCGCTGCTGGGAGGAGACTTCCGCATCGGCGACAGCGATCTCGGCAGCGCACTCACCGGCATGCGGCGTGGAACCAACAAGGACACCCGCCGATGGCAGCAGGAAGCGCGTCGTCTCGAACGGTTCGTCGCCGCGAGTGATGGACGCGGCGACGATGACCGCACCGGCCTCATCGTCGCCCTCGCCTTTCCCGAGCGGATCGCTCACCGCGTCGACACGTCAGCGCTCGGCTCGACGTTTCTTCTCGCATCAGGCACCCGCGCAGGCATCACCGGTCCTCTGGCGAGCGCAGAATGGCTCGCCGTGGCTGACGTCACTCGCACTCAGGGGCGAGCGTCCGCGGGAACCGGAGCGGTCATCAGATCCGCCGCTACGATCTCAGATGAGCAGGTCGACCGAGCCGCTGCGCACCTGATCACCGACCGTATCGAGGCGCACTTCACAGAGGGACGCGTCAGCGCTCGCCGTGAACGGCGCGTCGGCGCGATCGTGCGCTCCTCGGTCCCCGTGCGGGTACAGCCCGATGAAGGCGGGCGCGATGCCGTGCGACGTGCGGTCGAAGAGCAGGGCCTCGGAGTGTTCACCTGGTCGGATGCTGCCACCGACCTGCACCGCCGCCTTGCCCTGCTGCACCGGGAGCTCGGATCGCCCTGGCCCGACATGTCAGATGCCGCACTGCTCACGGACATCGACTCGTGGTTGGGGCCTGAGCTGTCGGCGCTCGCCGCAGGGACTCCCGCGGCGCGTATCGATCTCACCTCTGCGCTGCGGCGGCTATTGCCCTGGCCAGCCGCCGTCGACTTCGACGCACTGGCGCCCGAATGCCTCGAAGTACCGAGCGGATCACGCATCCGCATCGCCTATCCACCGACCGATGACGCCGCCGCTCGGCCCATTGTGGCGGTGAAACTGCAGGAGTGCTTCGGGTGGGCTGAAACACCGCGGCTGGTCAAGGGGCGCGTACCCGTGCTTTTTCACCTGCTCTCGCCTGCGCGGCATCCGCTCGCCGTGACCGACGACCTCGCGTCGTTCTGGGCCGGTCCCTACGCGCAGGTGCGGGCCGAGATGCGCGGGCGCTATCCCAAGCATCCATGGCCAGAAGACCCCTGGAACGCCGCGCCCACCCGGCACACGAAACGTCGCGCAGCCGAGCAGTGAGAGCTCAGTCGAGCAGATGGCGAAGGTATCGTTCGGGAGAGTCCAAGAACGAGCGCCAGTGATTCACGATCTCCAGATCACGCCATTCGGCTGGGCGGATGCCCCAGTCTCCGACCTCGAGTATTCGGGCGCCGGGGAGCGCCGCGAGGATCGGAGAATGCGTCGCGCACAGCACCTGCCCACCCTCGCGGGCGATGCGCTGGAGCACGGCGATCAGGGCAAGCGTCGAGCCGAACGACAGCGCCGCTTCTGGCTCATCGAGGCAGTAGAAGCCCGGCTCGTCGAATCGGCTCTCGAGGAGAGCAAGGAATGACTCACCGTGGCTCATCTCGTGGAACGCCACGTCGGCGCCACTCGTCGAGGGGTTGTCCTCAAGATACGTGTAAAAGGAATGCATCGTCTCCGCGCGCAGGAAGAAACCCCACCTGCTGGCGCCGATTCCGCGTTGCAGGCGCAGCCAGTCAGACAGCGGTGATTCGGTCGAGCGCGTGCTGTGCCGAGCGTTGCGGGATCCTCCCTCGGGCGAGAGACCGTAGGCGAGCGCTACGCCCTCCACGAGGGTCGATTTGCCACTGCCGTTCTCTCCGACGAGGAATGTGATTCCGGGGTCGAGATCGATCCCCTCCCGCAACAGCTGGGACACCGCCGGAATATTCGTCGGCCAGTTCCCGCCGGGCGGCGGTGCATCCTCAGTCACCCGGACGGCGACCACAGGCTGCTGACGACGCCGCCGACTGCTCGGCTCCCAGAACGAATCCACCGGTCAGCACTCGATGACGTTGACCGCGAGACCGCCCTCGCTGGTCTCCTTGTACTTCGTCGACATGTCGATTCCCGTCTGCCGCATCGTCTCGACGACAGCATCCAGAGACACGTAATGGTTGCCGTCGCCGCGCAGCGCGAGCCGCGCAGCGGTCACTGCAGTGGATGCGGCGATCGCGTTGCGTTCGATGCACGGAATCTGCACAAGCCCGCCGATGGGATCGCAGGTGAGGCCGAGGTGATGCTCCATCGCGATCTCTGCGGCATTCTCGATCTGTCGATTCGTGCCTCCCATAACCGCCGTCAGCCCACCAGCGGCCATCGCACACGCCGACCCCACCTCGGCCTGGCATCCGCCCTCCGCACCCGAGATCGACGCGTTCGCTTTGAACAGCGAGCCGAGCGCGGTGGCCGTGAGCAGGAAACGACGGATGCCGCGGCGGCGGTCAGTGACCGCGTTTCCCGAACCGAGACCGTAGTCGGCGAGGAAGCGCCACCAGTACATCGCGACGGCAGGGAGGATTCCCGCGGCACCGTTCGTGGGCGCAGTGACGACCCGGCCGCCTGCCGCGTTCTCCTCATTGACCGCAAGGGCGAAGGCGCCGAGCCACTCTTCCGGCATCTCGCGCGCTCCGGCGTTGCCTTCGAGCTTCTCGCGAATCGCCCCTGCACGACGCTTCACCTTGAGGATGCCGGGGAGCACCCCCTCCGCATGCAGACCAGCCTCCACACAGCCTGCCATCGCATTCCACAGCTCATCGAGTCCGTTGGCGACGTCCTGCTCAGAGCGCAGCGCCATCTCGTTCATGCGCGCGATATCCGCGATCGAGACGTCGTGCTCATCGCACAGCGCGAGCAGCGACGCCGCGTCGGAATACGCATAAGGGAACGAGTGCGAACCCTCCTGCCGTCGGTCGCCCTCGCGACGGATGAAACCACCGCCGACGGAATAGTAGGTCTCCTCCGCCAACTCCACACCGTCTGCGCCGAGCGCCGTGAGCGTCATGGCATTCGGATGCCCCGGTAGCCGTGTGCGCGGAGCGAAGGCGATGTCATCCTTTGAGAAGGCGACCTCATGCGCACCGCCGACCGCCAGCGCGCCACCCGTGGCGAAATCCGTCCAGGCAGAGCGCACCGCTGCGGGATCGCACGTTTCCGGCGCGAGGCCGCGGAGTCCGGCGACGACGGCATCCGGAGTGCCATGCCCGATCCCGGTAGCGCCGAGCGAGCCGTACAGCGTGCAGCTCACCCGCTGCACCGCACCGAGCGCGCCACTGGTGCTGAGTCGTCGAGCGAAGTCGAGCGCCGCGCGCATGGGCCCCACGGTGTGGGAGCTCGACGGCCCCACTCCGATGGAGAAGAGGTCAAAGGCCGAGACGTACGCTGTCACGACTCCAGGCTACGCTGGCCCAGTCGGAAGGGCGGTGGTGAGAGAAAGAATTCGCCACCG
>JBEBSN010000005.1:0-52831 GCA_040394295.1 Microbacterium sp. | reverse complement strand
ATATTTAACGAGTGCGCCTCCGTGTTCGCGGAAATCAACCACCCGCCGGCAACCACGACAAAGGGGGCGCGCGGGGGCTTAAAACCCCGGTGCCCGACGAGGGCGCTCGCTATTCGCGAGCGCCATCTTCGTGTCAGAACCAGTCGCTCTCGCGAATCTGACGCATCGCGATCTTGCGGTCTTCGGACGAGAGTCGCGTCAGGTACAGCTTGCCGTCGAGGTGATCGGTTTCGTGCTGCAGCGCCTGAGCCAGCAGCCCTTCTCCCTCGAGAATCACGGCATTGCCATCGAGATCGATGCCTTCGACACGCGCCCACGGATGCCTGAGGGCGTCATGCCACAACCCTGGCACCGAAAGGCAGCCTTCGCCTGTCGGCTCGGGTTCACCGCGGACCTCTGTCAGTACGGGGTTGAGAACGTAGCCGATGTCGCCATCGATGTTGTAACTGAAGGCACGCTGGGCGACGCCGATCTGAGGCGCCGCGACTCCGGCGCGACCCGGCAACACTACGCTGTCGATCAAGTCGGTCACGAGGGCGCGCACGCCTTCGTCGATCTGCTCGATCGGCGTGCATACCGTGCGCAGCACGGGGTCTCCGAAGACTCGGATCTCACGGACTGCCATCAGCTTGCGCTCGCGCGCAGACCCTCGATGAGAAGTGCTGCAAGCTCTCGTGCGGCTTGGCGAGTCTCTGGCTGCAGGTTGGCGAAGGTGATCGCGCCACCCCCTGCGATCTGCGGGTCGTACGGCATGCGGAGTATGGCCTTCGCGCGCGTACCGAAGTGCGCCTCGAGTTCGTTCAAGCGCACCAGCGGGCTGCCTGGAGTCGATTGATTCAGAACGATGATCGCGTTTCGCGCCTGCTCGGCGTAACCGTTGGTCTCAAGCCAGGTCAAAGTCTCTGATGCCAGTCGCGCCTCATCGACGCTCAACCCGGAGACGATGACGAGCTGGTCAGCCAGGTCGAGTGTGGCACCCATGACCGAGTGCACGATGCCGGTTCCGGTATCAGTGAGCACCAGTGAGTAGTAGTGCGCTGCGACCTTCGCGACGTGGCGGTAGTCGTCCGCGCTGAAAGCCTCAGCGATACGGGGGTCCGAGTCAGACGCGAGCACGTCCAGACGTGTCGAGTCCCGAGCGACGATCGCGGAGATGTCGTGGTAGCCCTTGACCTCGTCATGGATGCGAACCAGGTCGCGCACCGACTTACTGTGCGAGCGGACGATGCGATCGGCGAGCGTACCACGGTCGGGGTTCGCATCGACGGCGATCACTCGGTCATCACGTGCGTCTGCCAACGCCATGCCAAGAAGAGCCGTGACCGCAGTCTTGCCCACTCCCCCCTTGCGCGAGAGCACAGGCACGAAACGCGCACCGCCGACGAGCGGAGCAGCGATACGGGCGGACAACGCCTTGCGCGCGCGAGCGCGTTTACCGTCGCCGATGTTGATCAGGCGTCCCGAAATCGTGTACAGGAAGTGGCTCCATGCCCCTTCCGGTTCCGGCTTCGTCAGCTGGTGCGGATCGAGCAGACGATCTGCCGTCAGCAGGTCTGCGGATTCGCGAGAGGACTGTCCGAGCTGATCTCCCAGTCGCTTCGAGGTCAGTTCCACCTCGAGACGGGGCGTGACCGGTCGATGCGCGACCGCCTTCTCATTGGCGTTCGAATCTTCTTCGGGAGTGCTCACGTTCTCGCTCTTCACTTCGTCGGCCGGGGTCGCGGCGGTCGCATGCGGCGCATCCTTCGATGACCCCACAGCATCCTGTTCCATCGCACTGGCGATCCACGCCGATGTGGCGCTCTCACCGCGTGGAGCGGCCGTGGATTTCACGACCGGCACCTGGCCGGTCGGTTCAAAGGTTCTCGCCTGCGGAGCCATCTTGGTCTGCGGCTTCGAGGTGGGTTTCTGCCTTGGGGTGGATTTCGGTGCCGAGGCAGATTTCGATGCCGAAGCAGATCTCGACGTCGTCGACTTCTTGGATGGCGGCACTGTCTTCGACGCGATCGGAGTGTCGGTGACGACCTCCGCGGTCTCTGTCGTGACGTCACGTTTCGGAGCCGACGGCGCACGCTCAGCCTCAGCCTCAGCCTCAGCCTCAGCCTCAGCCTCAGCCTCAGCCTCAGGTTCGACGACTGCCTCGGTCACGTCGTCTTCCTGCTTCTCCGCCGGGAGCTCAATCACGATGCCGGAGATGTCCTCTTGGATTCGCCCCACGGGGACCGCAGCAACCGGAGCGGGATCGCCATCGACGATGAGCTCAGAATGGATCTCACCGTTGACGACGGAATCGTCGACGAGGTCGTCGTCTTCGTCGCGCGGCAGCTCGACATTCACCTGAGCGGTGTGCCCGAGGATGTTGATACCCGTCGTGTCCAATGACGCAGCGTCGTCGAGTACGCCAAGGGAATCGTCGTCCGTGGACTCTGATGAATTCTTCGGTGTCACTTTGTCACTCCAAGCTTGCGCGAGCATGCCGCCCGCCCAAGATTACTGGGCAGGACGGATGACAACCAAAAGGTCACCGGCATCGACCTGCTGAGTGCCGCCGATGACGAGCCGTTCGATGACGCCGTCGATCGGCGCGGTGATGGCCGCTTCCATCTTCATCGCCTCGATGGATGCTACCGCTTCGCCTGCGCGAACGGCGTCGCCGACCTCACGCTTCAGAGAAACGACCCCCGAGAACGGGGCCGCCACCTGACCTGGCTTCGAGGTGTCAGCCTTCTCAACCTCGCGCACGTCGACGGTGATCGAGCGGTCCCGCACGAAGACAGGTCGCAGCTGGCCGTTGAGTGTCGTCATGACGGTGCGCATTCCGCGTTCGTCAGCCTCGCCGATCGCTTCGAGTCCGACGTACAGCTGGACTCCACGATCGATCTCCACGAGATGCTCCTGCCCCTGCACGAGTCCGTACAGGTAGTCGCTCGTATCGAGGACGGAAACATCGCCGAACAGGTCGCGCTGCTGCGAGAACTCGCGAGTGGGCGCCGGGAACAGCAGCGTGTTCAGTCGCGAACGACGCTCCTCGCTGGTGCCCGCCAGCGCTTTCTCGTCGTCAGCGGAGATCTCGGTGAGACCGACGCGCACTTCGCGTCCGGCGAGCACCTTCGTCCGGAACGGCTCCGGCCACCCACCCGGCAGGTCTCCCAGCTCTCCCGCCATGAAGCCGACGACAGAATCGGGCACATCGTACTTCTCAGGGTTCGCTTCGAAGTCTGCAGGATCTGCTCGCACCGCAGCGAGATGGAGGGCCAGATCACCGACGACCTTTGATGAGGGCGTGACCTTCGGAACACGTCCGAGAATGCGATCGGCCGCCGCGTACATGTCCTCGATGAGCTCGAAGTCATCGGCAAGTCCGAGAGCTTTGGCCTGCTGGCGCAGATTCGACAACTGGCCGCCGGGGATCTCGTGGTGGTACACCCGGCCGGTGGGGCCGGGCAGCCCGGACTCGAACGGTGCGTACTGGTTTCGAACCGCTTCCCAGTAGGGCTCGAGGTCCGAGACTCCACCGAGATCGATGCCGCTGTCGCGGTCGGTATGGGCCAGGGCCGCCACCAGCGAAGAGAGAGAGGGCTGGCTCGTCGTACCGGACAGCGGTGCGGATGCCGCGTCCACGGCGTCGACCCCCGCGGCGCTGGCCGCGAGGAGCGTCGCGAGCTGTCCACCTGGCGTGTCGTGCGTGTGCAGGTGCACCGGCAGCTCGAAACGCTCGCGAAGCGCCGTGACGAGTGCGGTTGCCGCAGCGGGCCGCAACAGACCCGCCATGTCCTTGATGGCGAGCACATGTGCGCCGGCATCGACGATCTGCTCGGCGAGGCGCAGGTAGTAGTCGAGCGTGTAGAGGTCTTCAGCCGGGTTGAGCAGGTCGCCGGTGTAGCAGAGCGCGACCTCGGCGACAGCGGCTCCTGTCCCTCGCACGGCATCAATTGCCGGACGCATCTGGGAGACGTCGTTGAGGGCGTCGAAGATGCGGAAGATGTCGACGCCGCTCGTTGCAGCCTCGGCGACGAACGCCTCAGTCACCTCGGTCGGATACGGCGTGTAGCCCACGGTGTTACGCCCGCGCAGCAGCATCTGGATGTTGATGTTGGGAAGAGCCGCGCGCAGCTTGTCCAGGCGCTCCCACGGGTCTTCGCCGAGGAAGCGCAGTGCGACGTCGTAGGTCGCCCCTCCCCAGGCTTCCACCGACAGCAGTCCAGGGGTGAGCCGGGCGAGGTACGGCGCCGCGGCGACGAGATCCTTCGTGCGCACACGAGTGGCCAACAGCGACTGATGCGCGTCGCGGAACGTCGTGTCCGTGATCGCCAGGGCCGACTGCTCGCGCAGGCTCCGAGCAAAGCCGTCAGGACCCAACTCGAGCAGCCGCTGACGTGAGCCGGGCTGCGGGTCGGTCGAGAGGTCAAGCTCGGGCAACTTGGTGATGGGATCGACGGTCCCCGGATGCGCACCGTTCGGCTTGTTCACGGTGACGTCGACGAGCCAGTTGAGCAGCTTGGTGCCACGGTCCTTGGAGATGCGCCCACGCAGCAGGTCGGGACGCTCGTCGATGAACGAGGTGCTGACATCGCCGTTGACGAAGTCTTCATCATCGAGCAGCGCCTGCAGGAAAGGGATGTTGGTGGATACACCGCGAATGCGGAACTCTGCCAACGCACGACGTGCGCGGCCGACGGCAGCCCGGAAATCACGCCCCCGGCACGTGAGTTTCGAAAGCATCGAGTCGAAGTGCGGGCTGATCTGGGCGCCCTGATGGACAGTTCCACCGTCGAGGCGAATGCCCGCCCCGCCGGGCGAGCGGTAAGTGGTGATCTTGCCCGTGTCCGGCCGGAAACCCTGAGTCGGATCCTCTGTCGTGATACGGCACTGCAGAGCTGCCCCGCGCATGCGGATGTCACCCTGCTGCAGGCCGAGCTGCGCGAGCGACTCCCCTGCGGCGATGCGCATCTGCGACTGCACGAGATCGACGTCGGTGATCTCTTCGGTGACCGTGTGCTCGACCTGAATGCGCGGGTTCATCTCGATGAAGACGACTTCGCCGGTGCGCTCCCCCGCAGTCTCAAGCAGGAATTCGACCGTCCCGGCGTTCTCGTACCCGATCGAACGGGCGAACGCGATCGCGTAGGCGTGCAAGGCTGCGCGCACCTCATCGTCGAGGTTCGGTGCTGGTGCGATCTCGACGACCTTCTGATGACGACGCTGCACAGAGCAGTCCCGCTCGAACAGATGCACTGTCTCACCGGTCTTGTCGGCGAGTATCTGCACCTCGATGTGGCGCGGGCGAAGCACCGCCTGCTCGAGGAACATCCGCGGATCGCCGAAGGCGCTCTCTGCCTCGCGCATCGCCTCGGCGAGAGCCGGAGCAAGTTCATCCTTTGACTCGACGCGACGCATCCCACGGCCGCCGCCGCCTGCTACGGCCTTGGCGAACAGCGGAAAGCCGATCTCGGCGGACTGAGACACAAGCGCGTCCACGTCTGCGGATGCCTCGGTTGAACGCAGAACCGGTACGCCTGCTTCGATTGCGTGGCGCTTTGCCTCGACCTTGTTGCCTGCCATCTCTAGCACGTTCGAGGGCGGCCCGATGAAAACGATCCCGTTCGCTGCGGCTTTCTCCGCGAGATCAGGGTTCTCCGACAGGAAGCCGTAACCGGGATAGATCGCATCCGCACCGGATTCGAGCGCGACACGCACGATCTCGTCGACGTTCAGATATGCGCGAACAGGATGCCCACGCTCTCCGATCTCGTAGGCCTCATCGGCCTTCAGCCTGTGCTGCGAACCGCGATCCTCATGAGGGAACACCGCGACTGTGCGTGCCCCCATCTCGAACGCGGCTCGGAAAGCACGGATCGCGATCTCGCCACGATTGGCCACAAGGATCTTCTGGAACATGCACACCTCTGAAAGCTCGACGCACGCCGTTTTCGACGCACACGGGGCGGGGCTGAGTGTTCACTAAGCCTAGAGGAAGGTAACGTGGTCTCCGTGCACGTACTCAGCGTCAGCTCTCTCAAGGGAGGCGTCGGCAAGACGACCGTGACTCTCGGGTTGGCCTCGGCGGCCTTCGCCCGGGGCGTCCGGACGCTCGTCGTCGACCTCGACCCGCAGTCAGATGTCTCCACGGGAATGGATATCCAGATCGCGGGGCGACTCAACATCGCCGATGTTCTGGCGAACCCGAAGGAGAAGGTCGTTCGTCAGGCGATCACCTCGAGCGGTTGGGCCAAGGTGCACCCCGGCACGATCGATGTATTGATCGGCAGTCCTTCCGCCATCAATTTCGACGGTCCCCACCCCAGCGTGCGCGATGTCTGGAAGCTCGAAGAGGCGCTCGCCTCCGTCGAAAGCGACTACGACCTCGTACTCATCGACTGCGCGCCCTCACTGAACGCGCTCACTCGCACCGCGTGGGCAGCCAGTGACCGGGTGATCGTCGTCACCGAACCGGGTCTGTTCTCCGTGGCAGCCGCCGACCGTGCGCTTCGCGCTATCGAAGAGATCCGACGCGGTCTCTCACCGCGCCTGCAGCCGCTGGGCATCGTCGTCAATCGCGTGCGCCCGCAGTCCATCGAGCACCAGTTCCGCATCAAAGAGCTCCGCGACATGTTCGGCCCGCTCGTGCTGTCGCCGCAATTGCCTGAGCGCACGTCACTGCAGCAGGCGCAGGGCGCGGCGAAACCGCTGCACATCTGGCCAGGAGATTCCGCACAGGAGCTCGCAGCAGATTTCGACCTGTTGCTTGATCGGATCGTGCGCACTGGGAGGGTTCCCGTTCCCGAAACCGGCGGCCAGGCATAGCTCAGGCCGGCGTCACGCCCTCGCCTCAGGCGGCGACAAGCGTTGGCCGGTATCGAGAGAGCATCGGCCCTTTGATCTCAGCAGAGCGGCGCGCGCTCGCAACAGATTCACAACAGAGCGAAGCGACGCTCTGAGCAGGCGTGGGGATCAGGCAGTGCGCTTGGCGCGACGAGCGCTGAGCTCGTCCACTGGATCCGGCACGGTGGCATCGAACTCGACGAGCGTCGACTCCACCTCGCGGAGAACTTTGCCGACGGCGATGCCGAACACACCCTGCCCACGGCTGACGAGGTCGATGACTTCGTCGTTCGAAGTGCACAGATAGACCGAAGCGCCGTCGCTCATGAGAGTCGTACCGGCAAGATCACGGATTCCGGCGGCGCGGAGCTGTTCGACCGCAGTACGGATCTGCTGCAACGAGATCCCTGTATCCAGCAGCCGCTTGACGAGCTTGAGCACCAGGATGTCGCGGAAGCCGTAGAGGCGCTGAGAGCCGGACCCGCTGGCGCTGCGTACGGTGGGTTCGACCAGTTCGGTGCGAGCCCAGTAGTCGAGCTGACGGTAGGTGATGCCAGCGGCACGAGCGGCGACCGCACCGCGATAGCCGACCTCGTCGTCCATCGCAGGCAGTCCGTCTGTAAAGAGGAGTTCGCTCACGAACCGCGGGTTGCCTGAAAGCTCATCCGCATTCATCTGAAATCCTCCCTGGAACAATTACCTCCACGCTAGAGCAGTGCCCCTGCACCGGCAACGACATCTGCCCTTCTCTGAGGGTGTGTCGCAATCAGTTCGTTACGAAAGCACCCGCGCGAGCGCTTCGTTGACAAAAAGCGAACGCACGTCGCCGATCTTGGCCGCCAGCTCTGGCGCCATCTCGCGCGCCTTCTCGCGAGATGTGGCATCCGTGCGGCGTAGCAGCGACGACATCGCTGACTCGATCAGCGAGACCTCACGTTCTGCGCTTTGGCGGAGGGTTCGGAGGTGGCGTGGCTCGATACCATGACGATCGAGCGCGACGAGGCCGCGCAGGAGCGTGACTGTCGCTTCCGGATAGGTCTCAGCCGCAGAGATGATTCCGGTGCTGATCGCGTCGTTGAGGATCTGAGGTCCGGCGCCGGCCGCAGAAAGCAGCTCGTCACGCCGGTAACGGCGCGGCGGCGGGACGATCGACGGCGGCGGCGTGAGCGTCATGGCCGAATCACCGTTCGCCTCTGCTTCGTCGAGCTGTTCGCGGATGACGCTCAGCGGCAAGTAGTGATCGCGCTGGAGAGTGAGTCCGAGACGCAGACGCTCGATGTCGGCCTGCGAGAACTTGCGATACCCCGACTCGGTTCGCGAGGGGCTGACGATTCCCTGCACCTCAAGAAACCTCAGCTTGCTGGAGGTGAGGTCGGGAAACTCGGGAGTGAGTCTGGCCAGTACCTGACCGATACTCAGAAGCCCCGCGGTCGCAGAGCGGTCGCGGGCGTGAAGTGCCGCCATCAGTCGTTCGCCGCGGCGAGGTCTGCTGGTGAAGCGAAGAAGTTCAGACGGAACTTGCCGATGCGCAACTCGTAGCCATTGGCCAGCACGCTTCGATCGACACGTTCTCCGTTGACGTATGTGCCGTTGAGTGAACGCTGATCGATGATCTCGAACGTGCGGCCAGAGCGTGTGAACTCGGCGTGCCGACGCGAGACGGTGACGTCGTCGAAGAAGATGTCTGCTTCAGGGTGACGCCCGACAGTCGTCACGTCTGTGTCAAGCAGGTAACGAGCACCTGCGAGGGCACCCGAGCGCACCAGAAGCAATGCCGAACCGGCCGGCAGAGCCGCGATCGCGGACTTCTCCACTTCGGTGAGGTCGGCACCGAAAGGCACGAATGACAGATCTGAGTCATGTCCGAAGGTCTGTGTGGCGTCGTGCTTCTGCTCGCCGTCGCGGTGTATCGCCGCGTTGCGTGCTGTTCGGCTTTCGTAATCAGTCACGGTGGCCCTCCTCCCGTCCAGACTAACTGATCCGAAGCCTCGGGCGGGAGGCCCTATCGGTCTCAGCATCCACAAATCGGATTTTCCTATGCTGTGGGTGTGCGTATCCTCACAGTTCGACGTTCCCCCGCTCCGATTTCGCTCGCTGCGACGTTGCTCGCGGCATTCCTGCTGTTGTTCGCGTGGCCGCAATCCGCAGCCGCCCACGACTCGCTCGTCGCTTCGGACCCGGCCGCCGACTCGACGATCGACACGCTGCCGGAGGATCTGACACTCACCTTCAGCGCAGCGCTGATCTCAGGCGAGGGTTCGACCGCTGTCGTCGTCACAGATGCTGACGGCAACTCGATAACGGAGGGCGAACCGACCGTCGACGGTGCGATGGTGACTCAACCGCTCATCGCTGACGCGCCCGCCGGCGATTACACGGTGCTGTGGCAGGTCGTCTCGAGCGACGGACACCCCACCGACGGTGAGTTCTCGTTCAGCGTGACTTCTTCCGGCGATGCGGCCGACTCTCCTGACGCGACGACGAGCCCTGAGCCGGAGGCCGCTGAAACTGAGACGCCGCTCGCCCCCGTCGAAACGGAACAGCCTGCCGAGACCGCACCGGATGACCCGCTCCTGGGTGCGCTGCCCTGGATCATCGGCGCGGTGGTCGTCGCAGCGGGCGTCGGCGCGCTCATCGTCGTGATGCGCCGTTCGCGCCGTGGGGACTCTGGTTCCGATACGCCTTCTGCGCGATAGGCTTAAGGCATGCCACACTACGACGTCGTCATCCTCGGCGCGGGCCCCGGCGGTTACGTCGCCGCCGTCCGCAGCGCACAGCTCGGTCTTTCCACTGCGATCATCGAAGAGAAGTACTGGGGCGGTGTCTGTCTCAACGTCGGCTGCATCCCCTCCAAGGCCCTTCTGAAGAATGCCGAACTCGCGCACACGCTGAAGCACAAGGCCGACTTCTTCGGCATCTCCGGTGAGATCACGATGGACTTCGGCAAGGCCTTCGATCGCTCGCGTGAGGTGGCGAACGGCCGGGTCAAGGGCATCCACTTCCTGATGAAGAAGAACAAGGTGACCGAGTACGACGGTCGCGGCACGTTCACAGGCCCCAAGGCGATCTCGGTGGCCAAGGCCGACGGAACGACCGAAGAGGTCACCTTCGACAACGTCATCATCGCGACCGGCTCCAAGGTCCGTCTTCTGCCTGGCGTCGAACTCAGCGAGAACGTCGTCACCTATGAGGAGCAGATCCTCAGCCGTGAACTGCCGAAATCGATCGTGATCGTCGGTGCAGGAGCGATCGGCATGGAGTTCGCTTATGTGCTGACGAACTACGGCGTGAAGGTCACCATCATCGAGTTCCTCGACCGCGCGCTCCCCAATGAGGATGCCGATGTGTCGAAGGAGATCACGAAGCAGTACAAGAACTACGGCGTCGACATCCTGACCTCCACCAAGGTGGAGACCGTCGTCGACAACGGCTCCTCCGTCACCGTCACCTACACGGGCAAGGACGGTCAGCAGTCGTCGATCGAGGCCGACAAGGTGCTGATGTCGGTCGGCTTCGCCCCGAACATCGAGGGCTTCGGCCTCGACAAGACCGGTGTGAAGCTCACCGAACGCGGCGCGATCGACATCGACGATCACATGCGCACGAACGTCGAGGGCATCTACGCGATCGGTGATGTGACGGCCAAGCTGCAGCTCGCCCACGTGGCGGAGGCACAGGGCGTCGTCGCCGCCGAGACGATCGGTGGCGCGGAGACGCAGACCCTCGGCGACTACCGGATGATGCCGCGTGCGACGTTCTGCTCGCCGCAGGTCGCATCGTTCGGGCTCACCGAGCAGCAGGCCAAGGACGAGGGGCGCGAGATCAAGGTCGCGACCTTCCCGTTCATGGCCAACGGCAAGGCGCACGGCCTCGGCGAGCCGGTCGGCTTCGTCAAGCTGATCGCCGACGCCGAGCACCTCGAGCTCATCGGCGCCCACATGATCGGCCCGGACGTGTCCGAGCTGCTGCCGGAACTGACGCTGGCCCAGAAGTGGGACCTCACGGCGCTCGAGCTGGCCCGCAACGTGCACACGCACCCGACGCTGTCGGAGGCGCTGCAGGAGGGCTTCCACGGCCTCGCCGGCCACATGATCAACTTCTGATCCAGAGTCGATCAGCGTCGGACGCTGTAAGAAGAACCCGGTTGGTAGATTCCAGCCGGGTTCTTCTTCGTTCATGGCGCATCGCGCGCCTCGGTACGCGTCGGCACCGTGATGCCGCGCATGGTGATCATGTTCGCGGTGCGCTGGCGAAGCGGCACCGTGCCGAGCACCCTGATCGCGCTGTTGCGCGCGATGAGTCGTGGGCCAGCAGCAGCCCGCCCCATGGCCATGTAGAACGCCGAGCGCCTCTGGGCGGCGGATGCGGCGAGTTGAACGCGTCGCTCGTACTCCCGAAAGTCCGCGCGGCCTCTCTGCACAGCACGCTCCAGCGCTGCGGCAAGCTGGACCGCTGCTGTCCAGCCAAGGTTCATCCCCTGTCCGCCGATCGGGCTGGTCTCGTGCGCAGCGTCGCCGAGCAGCACGATTCGTCCTGCCCGCAGCCGCTGCGCATGGTGTTGCTGTGCACGGAACAGCGTGGGGCGAAATCCGACAGGAAGCTCCAAGTCGATACCGGTTCGCTTCCGAATGGCCTCGGCGAACGCGTCCGCGTCACCGAGTGCACCTTGCGGATCAGCGGCGACCCATCGCCTCTGACCGGCAGGAAGCGGCAAGGATTCGACCAGTCCTGCTGCTTCGCAGTGCAACTGAACCCGTGAGCTGCTCGGCTCCTGCGCGACGTCAGCCATCGCGTAGGAGCCGCTGCCGCGACGTCTGCGCCAGCCGATACCGAGCAGGCCTCGAATGCCGCTGCGCACCCCGTCTGCCGCGACGACGAACGACGCCGTGCCCTCCCGACGCACACCGTCGACGTCGTACGTGATCCGTGCCCTCCTGCCTTCGTTGCGCACATCGACCACGTCGTGTCCGGTCAGCATCGTGACCGACGGCAACTGACGAAGACGCTCCATCAGCAGGGCATGAGTCCGGCGCTGCGGGAGGACGAGCACCCGCTGATTCGCAGCGAAGGAGAGTGACGCCAGGACACTGCCACCGCAGAGCACCTCGCCCCCTTCCAGCGCGAGGCCTTCCTCTCTCACTCCTGGCCCCACGCCCGTAGCATCCAGCGCGGCCAACCCAGGAGGATGAATGCCGATCGCCCTGGAGCGGTCATCGTCATCCACTCGACGTTCATAGACCGCGACACCGATCCCCTCCTGAGCGAGAAGACAGCCCAAGAGCAATCCGACCGGGCCCGCGCCTACGATCGCCACGTCATGATCCGGCATCAGCACCCACCCACCGAAGGTCGAGTCGCGCGGGAAAGGCCCGTCGAACCTGCCATCCGACTGGAACCGCAGAGGCCAGTTCGCCTGCGGTGTACGCTCTGCGGATGCTGGTGAGGCCATCCGCGCGGATGAAGGAATCGGCGAGCAGATTTCCCGCGAAAGGCCACGTCGCCACTGCGAATGCACGATATGCGAATCTGCTGCGTTCGATGTCGCGATGAATCACGATCCCGTCGTCGACGAGTCCGACGCACTCCTCCAGCACCACGGTCAGCTCATCAGCCGAAAGATGGTGCAGCAGGTGGTTGGAGATCACCACGTCGAAGCGTTCACCCGCGTCAGCGAGCTCGCTCGTGTACGCGCACCGATACTCGACAGCATCGCCGGCCGCACCATCGCCTCGGCTGCGCGCCCATCGGATCGCCCGAGGATCGGCATCCAGCGCTGTGACCGAGACCGACAGGGCGTCTCGATGTGCCCACGCAGCGATGGAGCGCGACACATCGCCTCCGCCAGCGCCCACGTCGAGGATGCGCAGCGGTTTCTCTCTCGCACGCGGACGGATCTCGCGCCGGTACACCGACCGCCATCGCGAGACCACCGCATTGACGAGCGGGAAGCGCTCATAGGTGCGCCCCAACAGGTACTCGTCCGCGTGCGGATCATCCATCAGCTCTCGGGCGTCGACCGCACGGTCGGTGAGGTCAGCGCTCATCAGCGTCCGACGACGGTCAGCAAGGCGCTCTCCGCAGTGAGTCCTGGCCCGAACGCCATCGCTGCCACCCGTTCGCCTGATCTAGCACCCTCCTGCTCCAGAATGCGGCGCAGCACGAACAGTACGGTGGCGCTGGACATGTTGCCGTACTGCCTGAGCACCTCGCGAGCTGGACGCAACTGGACTTCAGTGAGGTTGAGTCGCTCCTCCACACGATCCAGGATGCTGCGTCCGCCAGGGTGGATCGCCCAGTGCGCCACGTGCTCACCGATCGTCCGATCCTCAAAAGCCGCAGCGAGCTCCTCCTCTTCACCGTAGAGCGGACCGAGCGCGTCGAAGATGTTCTCCCCTATGAGCTGCGGCACAGCAGTGGAGAGGGTCATCTCGAAACCTTCGTCCCCGATGGTCCATGCCATGTCTTCCTTCCCGTCCGGGATGATTCCGGTGTGAAAGCGGTCCAGAGAGAAACCTGGCACGTCCGACCCGAAGTCTCTGGCGGTGACAAGAGCAGCCGCTGCCCCATCGGCGAAGAGCGATGTGGCCACGATCATGTCGGGGTCATCGGATGAGCGAAGGTGCAGCGTGCACAGTTCCACGCTGACGACGAGGACGACGGCATCCGGATCTGCGCCGCAGAACTGACTCGCCGCTTTCAGCGCGGGCATGGAGGCGTAGCATCCCATGAACCCGAAGTGATAACGCTGCACGTTGTCTGCCAGCCCGAGCGCACGGACGATCTCGTAATCGGGTCCAGGGGCATAGAAGCCCGTGCAGGAGACGGTGATCACGTGCGTGATGTCGGCGGCGGTGATGTCCGGATCCGAGTGCAGCGCTTCACGCGCCGCGTCGACGTAGAGTTTCCAGGCCTCTCGGACGTAGATCTCGTTTCGTGCTTTCGTTCCCGGTGACAGTAGCGACCCGCTCTCGCGGTCGAAGAACAGCGGGGTCTCGACTTCCGAGGAGAACGACAGCTCGTCGAGCACGGTGTACCGAGTGTCGATGCCCGATCCGTTGAAGGATGCCGTGACGATGCGCTTCGCCAATCGTCCGATCTCAGGCTGGGCGGCGAAGACGTCCCGCACTTCCTCCTGTCTCAGCATCGTGTCTGGAACGATCGTCTGCAGGGACCGGAGCGTCGCGGGATGGTTCATGAGGTCACTCAAGCATGCAGAGCCATCCAGAGGAAGGGGGTTGCGCTCAGATGCCGAGAGCGCGAGCGAGTTTGGATCCGGATGCCGCGTGCCGCCCGCCCGTCGCGAAGATCGCCGTCTCCACCGCAGTGAAGAACGCTTCGCGTCCTGCGGCGTCTGCGGGGGCGGCTGGCCCGAGTTCCATCTCCCACTCTCGCCACTGGCGTTGCACTCCCTGGCGCAGATCGGTGGCGCGCACATGATCGTCGACGAACTCGGCGACGACGCCGGTGGGACCGAGGAGCAAGTAAGCGGTGCGGTCGTTCTCAATGCGAGCCAGCGGCGTGAGCGGTTCTGTCGTCCACCGTGCGAGCGCGGTCGTCACCGCAGCCGGCAGATCGTCTTCGTCACCGAGCGGCCACCCCAGCTCCAGCCGGCCGTCTCCATCACGCGGTCCCTTCACATGCCAGCCCTCGTCAGGTCCGCCCGTACGGCGGCGCAGAGCCACACCGGCTCGAGAGAGCGCAGCATCGACAGTGTCGAAGTATCGCGCATCCAGCACGCGCAGCTCGCCGGAGGTGACCTCGGTCACGCCGGGGATCGCTGTGAAGACAGGCAGAGACGTCGTCACGTCAACGTCGTACTTGCGCTCCACCTCGAAGGTGCGCGAAGGCTCAGTCGTCACTGGAGACGATGTCTTCGAGTGCCTCGTCGTACCAGTAGTCGACCTCAGTGGCCCCATCGTCAGCACCGGTGTTCTGCGCCTCGCCCTTGCGGTGATAGACCACCTGCGTCTCGCTGTAGGGGACGATCAGCTTGTCATCAGCATCGCCGAGGGGAATGATCTGCCCGTCCAGGGGGCCACCGTGAAGTCGTGCAATCGCCATGTGGATACCTTAGTCCTGCCTCCTGGACTCTGGGGTGATCGCGCTCGGCCTCGCTCTCACGCCAGGGTGACTCCGATCATCGCGCCGATGATCATCCAGGGGCCGAAGGCGATGCGTGTGGAGCGATTCGCCCGTCGCAGCGCCATGAGCGCCAGCGCATAAAGCGCAGCGAGCACGAAAGCCGACGCTGCTCCGACGGAGAGCTCCTGCCATCCGTGCCAACCGAGCACAAGCCCGATGACGGCTGCGAGTTTCACGTCTCCCCCGCCGATGCCGCCTCGGCTGGCTGCGCGCATCACCGCGTAGAACCCACCGAGAATCAGCAGTCCTCCGAGAGCACGGACCAGGGGCCAGCCCGCCCCTGCCACCACCGCATCGATGATGACGAGCACCAGCGCCCCACCGAGCGTCGGCAGCACGATGCGGTTCGGGAGCCGGTGCGTACGCGCATCGATGATGAGCAGCCAGACGCCGATCGCCAGGAGCACGAGATGAGTGAGCACGACGACGGCCGCGTATGCGGCAGGGGGCGAGATCATCTCCGAAGAGTACGAGAACGACACCCGTCATGGTTCGGGTTGTGGATAACTCCGATGTCCGATGTACGAATTACGATCATTGTCTCACTTGATTTATTCGTAGTTATCTTCGAGGATGGATCCATGGGCACTGCACTCTCCGCCCCGACTGCTCTCCCCCGAGAGAGCTCAGCCTCCCGCGCGCAAGATCTGCACCGTCTTCGCAGCGAGATCTCTCGCATGCAACGTCGACGCAGCGATGTCCCCTTCCTTCCGCTCGACCCCGCTTTGGCTGGGCTCCTGCCCGATCAGGGGTTGCGCGTCGGCTCCTCATATTCCATATCGCCCTCCCCGAGCCTTTTGGGCGCGCTCCTCGCTGCCGCCTCTCAGAAGGGCTCATGGTGCGCGGTCATCGGCATGCCAACCATCGGCGTCGAAGCGTTGGCCGGCTTCGGCGTCGAGCTCGAGCGCCTCGTACTCGTACCAGAGCCCGGGCCTCGATGGCTCACGGTCGCCACGGCGCTCTCTGAGGTGATCCCTCTCATCGCGGTGCATCCGCGCAGTCGAGTGGCCGATGCCGACATCTCCCGATTGAACGCGCGGCTGCGTGATCGGGGCTGCACACTGCTGGTTACAGCCCCCTGGCCGCAGAGCGAGGCGACGATCCGGGTAGAAGAGACAGAGTGGCACGGGCTGGGGTCGGGATGGGGCCTTCTCGCCGATCGCACGGTGACGCTGCGGGCCTCGGGGCGGCGATACGAATCTTCACGACGAGTGCGCGTACAGATGCCCACCTCTCTCGGTCGAGTGAATGCCGTGGCCACTCCTCTGCATGCGGTGACGCCGTTGCACGCGGCAGCTGATCTGGCGGCGACCGGATGATGCCTCCACGCCACCTCGTGCTGTGGCTCCCCGATTGGCCGGTGCGCGCTGCACTCGGTGCTGCACCTGCTGACGAGCCCGTCGCGATCGTTCACGCGAATCTGGTCATCGCCTGTTCAGCGGCGGCCCGCGCTCAGGGTGTACGTCGAGGCCACAGACGTCGACTGGCCCAATCACGCTCTCCTGCGTTGCGACTCATACCCGCTGACCCTCGCCGCGATGAGCGTGCCTTCCTGCCGGTGCTGCGGCTGTTGGAGGAATTGGTTCCTGGCGTGCAGCCGTTGCGACCTGGTCTTGCCGCTCTTCGTGCCCGTGGCGCTGCCCGTTATTACGGCGGAGAAGAGCAGGCGGCGCTGCGACTCATCGAGGCTCTCGCCGAACACGACTATCCCGATGCCAGGGCGTCCGTCGCTGACGGTCTCTTCACCGCAGAACAGGCGGCGCGGATGGCGGCTCCGGCACTTGTCATAGAACCGGGCAGGTCGCAGGAGTTCCTTGCGCCCCTTCCGGTGCAGACTCTGGGCGATGAGGAGGTGAGCGCATTACTGCAGCGGCTCGGCATTCGCACTCTCGCCGAGTTCGCCGCTCTCGCCGAGAACGACATCCGCGATCGACTGGGCGAGCGCGGCGCACGATTGCACGCGCTGGCCTCTGGCGCTGATTCCCGGCCGTTGACGCCGCAACAGCCTGAGCCTGAACTCGCACGTGAGGTCATCTTCGAAAGCCCACTCGAGCACGCCGATCAGGTGGCCTTCGCAGTAAGGCAGACGGCGGATGCCGTCATTGCCGCCCTCGCTGAGTTCTCACAGGTGTGCACAGAGGTGCGAATCGACCTCACCGATGATGCCGGTGCGATCTCTTCACGGGTGTGGATGCATCCCACGTCCTTCGAGGCGAGCGACCTGGTCGACCGGGTCCGGTGGCAATTGGAGGGACTCCGTCCTCGAGAGGCATCCGCCAACATCGCCGGCGTTGATCGAACGGGGGCCGGCATCGCCGAGGTGCGGATCGTTCCGACCAGGGTGGATGACAGCGCTCATCATCAACCGGGCCTGTTCGGACAGGGACCAGAGCAGCGGCTGCATCATGCCGTCTCCAGAGTGCAGGCGATGCTCGGTCATCGCGCAGTGGTCACCCCTGTGGTCACCGGTGGGCGTCGTCTGGCAGATCGGCAGTTGCTTCAGCCCTGGGGTGACAAGGTGCCGGCTGAACGCGATGCGGCCCTTCCCTGGCCTGGCAGCCTTCCGCCGCCATATCCATCCGAGGTGTTCTCTCCTCCACTGCCGGTACGCGTGGCGGCAGCAGATGGGGCGGTGCCCTCTGTCGATGACCGAGGAGAACTCTCTGCTCCCCCCACATGGATCGAAGAGACACCGATACTGAGCTGGGCCGGCCCATGGCCACTGCGCGAACGGACCTGGGACAGCGACAATGCTCGCCTCGCTCAGCGATTCCAGATCGTGGACGAGGCCCAGCGGGCCTGGCTCGTGCTCTTCGAAGAAGATGCCTGGTGGGTCGAGGGGAGGTACCGCTGATGGGGTGGCACAACCCACCGATGCCGTGGAGAGAGCTCGAGCAGACTCTCAGCGCACCGACCCGACCCCTTTCCGTTGACGCACCTGCCATACGCCCGGATCCCGGTCCGGTCAGTCGACGCCGAAAAGCGCAGTTTCCGCCGAAGATCGTCCGACCGATCGATGCCGTTCCCTATGCAGAGTTGCATGCCCACTCGTCGTTCTCCTTTCTTGATGGGGCATCTTCGCCAGAAGATCTGATCGCTGAGGCGGAGCGGCTCGGCCTCACTGCGCTCGCGATCACCGATCATGACGGCTTCTACGGCGCCGCGCGCTTCGCCGAGGCTGCCGATGCCAGCGGTGTGCAGCTGCAGACCGTCTTCGGCGCCGAACTGTCCTTGGGGCTGCCCGCACCCCAGAACGGTGTTCCCGATCCCGCCGGAGAGCATCTGCTCGTCCTCGCCAGAGGGATGGAGGGCTATCACCGCCTCTCCGGCGCCATCACCAGGGCGCAGCTGCGAGGCGGCGAGAAGGGTCGGCCGATCTATGACCTCGACGATCTCGCGGCGAGCGCTGAGGGGCACTGGACGATTCTCACCGGCTGCCGCAAGGGTGGCGTACGTCAGGGGCTTGCCAGCGGAAACGCCGTCGCCCCTCTTCGCCGTCTGGTCGATCTGTTCGGTCAGGATCAGGTTGTCGTCGAGCTCATAGATCATGGTGACCCGCAGGACACCCGCCGTAATGATGCTCTCGCCGATCTCGCCGCAGACCAAGGTCTTCCGATCGTGGCGACGAACAACGTTCACTACACCGCACCAGCTCGTGCGCGGCTGGCAGAGGCAGTCGCCGCCGTTCGCGCGACCCGCGGGATGGACGAGCTGGACGGCTGGATGCCTTCGCATGGCTCCGCGCATTTGCGCAGCGGCGCCGAGATGACAACCCGTTTCCGGCGCTACCCCGGTGCGATCAGTCAGGGGCTGCGCATCGCTGCCGACTCTGCTTTCGAGCTTCGGCGCGCGCGGCCGGCTCTCCCCCAGCTGGAGGTGCCAGAAGGGCATACGCCCATGAGTCATCTCCGCGCTCTGGTGTGGGCAGCTGTGCCCGCGGTGTATCCGCAACTCGACGGCGAGGGTCGCGAGCGGATAAGGCGCGAATTGGATGTGATCGAGGAGAAGGACTTCCCCGGTTACTTCCTCATCGTGCACGGCATCGTCACCGAGGCGAAGCGGCGTGGCATTCTCTGCCAGGGTCGCGGGTCTGCAGCGGCGAGCGCGGTCTGCTATCTGCTGGGCATCACCGCTGTTGATCCGATCCTCTATCGCCTACCTTTCGAACGTTTCCTGGCAACCACGCGCGAAGAGGAGCCTGACATCGATGTGGATTTCGACTCCGATCGCCGCGAGGAGATAATCCAATGGGTCTATGAGGAGTACGGGCGAGAACGCGCGGCCCAGGTGGCGAACGTCATCCAATACCGTCCGAAGAATGCGGTGCGCGACATGGCGAGAGCGCTCGGCCATGCCCCCGGTCAGCAAGATGCCTGGTCCAAGCAGGTCGACGGCTGGGGTGCTGACCTCGAACCTGCCGATGGCCATGACATACCGGAGACGGTATTGGAGTATGCCGGAGAACTTCTGAAGGCACCGCGGCATCTCGGCATCCACTCCGGCGGTATGGTGCTCACCGCGCGTCCGGTGGGTGAGGTCGTGCCGGTAGAGCACGCCCGTATGAAGAATCGCACCGTCATCCAGTGGGACAAAGATGACGCGGCATGGATGGGGCTGGTGAAGTTCGACCTGCTGGGATTGGGCATGCTCGCCGCGCTTCAGCACTGCTTCACTCTCATCGCCGGTGCCACTGGAGAGAACTGGACGCTGCAGACGCTCCCCAAAGAAGAAGCTGCGGTGTATGACATGCTCTGCAGGGCAGATTCGATCGGCGTGTTCCAGGTGGAATCACGTGCGCAGATCGGTCTGCTTCCCCGGCTGCAGCCACGCCGCTTCTACGATCTCGTCATCCAGATCGCTCTGATCCGCCCCGGCCCGATCCAGGGCGGAGCGGTGCATCCGTTCGTGCGACGAAAACTCGGACAGGAGGAGGCCACCTACGCCCATCCTGCGTTGGAACCGATCCTGAAGCGCACTCTGGGAATTCCCATCTTCCAGGAACAGCTCATCCAGATGGCAACTGCTCTCGGAGATTGCACTGCTGATGATGCCGACCTGTTGCGACGGGCAATGGGATCAAAGCGCGGCCAGGAGAAGATCGAGCGGATCAAAGAGCAGCTCTATGCCGGCATGGCGCAGAAGGGGTTGGACGAGCTCACCTCTGATCGCATCTACGCGCAGATCCAGGCGTTCGCGCATTTCGGCTTCGCGGAGTCGCACTCGCTGTCGTTCGCACTTCTCGTCTATGCCAGTTCGTGGCTGAAGTTGCACTATCCCGCAGCGTTCCTCGCCGGTCTTCTTCGCTCTCAGCCGATGGGGTTCTATTCAGCCGCGACGTTGACGGCAGATGCGCGAAGGCACGGGGTTGAGGTTCGCCGTCCTGATCTGCACGATTCGGATGCCACGGCGACACTGCGACATGCCAACGATGCGCCCTCCCCCTCTGGGCGCAGCTCTTGCCTCGTCAGCGAGCATGCCGCTGCCGGGCCCTTCCGCGTAGACGCCCCCGACGAGTCCCTCACACATCGGCGGGACGAAGCTTTCGCTGTGCGATTGGGGCTCACCGATGTGCGCGGCATCGGGCTGCCGATGGCCGAACGTATCGTTGCGGAACGGAAGTCGAACGGGCCCTACCGTGACCTTCATGATCTCGTACGTCGCACGGATGCCACGGCCGCTCAGCTCGAAGCGCTGGCGACGGCAGGGGCGTTCGAGTGTCTCGGTCTGAGCCGTCGCGAGGCGATCTGGCTCTCTGGCGCTGCCGCAGAGGACCGCGCCCGCTATCTACCGGGGACGACGTTGTCAGTGCAGCCGCCGCTGTTCACCGATCAGACCAGTTACGAGCAACTGGCCGCTGATCTCATGAGCACCGGCGTTTCCACAGACGACCATCCGATGTCACATTTTCGAGCGCCGCTGAACGAGCGGGGCATACTCACTGCTGCTGACCTGCGAGAGCACGAAGTCGGTCGCCGCATAGAGGTGGCCGGTCTTGTGACCCATCGCCAACGCCCGGCAACGGCCGCCGGCGTGACGTTCTTGAACCTCGAGGATGAGCACGGACTCGTCAATGTGGTCTGCTCCACAGGCGTCTGGACCCGCTATCGACGCATCGCCAGAGATTCACCTGCGCTCATCGTGCGCGGCATCCTGGAGCGCTCACCCGAAGGGGTCATCAACGTTCTGGCGGATGCCTTTCAGGATCTGCGCACGGGCCTTGAGCATCGGTCTCGGGATTTCCGCTGATTCGACGCTAGGTTCGAGGGATGAGGCTGACCGACTCGCTGCCACGGCCGGGCGCTGTTCTTCGTTTCGCTGACAGCGGCGGCAACGGCGAAACCGTCGTTCTCACCCACGGGGCGGGCGTGGACAATGCGATGTTCGATGCGCAGTTCACTGCAGTCAGCAACGCCGGCTTTCGCGCCATCACCTGGGATATGCGCGGTCACGGGGCATCCGTCATGGACGAAGGCGTGCGTTTCCTTCCAGACGACGCGCTCGACGATCTCGCGGCGCTTATCGGGCACCTCGGAGTGACGCGTCCTACACTCATCGGCCACTCTCTCGGTGGAAACCTCGTGCAGGAGTTCACGCGAAGATCTCCCAAGAGTGTGGGCCGACTGATAGTGGTCGATTCGACGTGGAACGCCGGTCCCCTCACCCGTGCGGAGACATTCGCACTGCGCATCGCCGCCCCGTCGTTGGCGATGATTCCGGCATCTCGACTACCTGGGCTGATGGCAACCGCATCCGCCACCACGTCTGAGGCGATCGAATACGCCCGCGACTGCTTCGCGCGGATGCCGAAGCGCGTCTTTCTCGACGTCTGGCGCGCGACGCTCGCGCAGGTCCGGTCGGAGCCGACCTATCGCTTTCCTGTTGCCCTCACGCTCATCCGGGGCGAAGAGGATCGCACCGGCAATATCGCGACCGCTATGCCACGATGGGCGGCGGCGGAAGGCATCAGGGACAACGTGATCCCGGGTGCCGGCCACATCGCACCTCTGGACGCACCCGAGGCTGTGTCCGCAGTGATTCTCGCTGCCCTGACCTGACCGCGAACGGCTGCCGTCTCACCAGAACCGAGGCTGATCCGGTTCCGGCTCTCGGTCTGCGCCGCCCCAACGAAGCGCCTCATCCTTTGCGGCCTCGGCCGCGGCATCAGCCCCGCGGAGCGCAACATCGGCTTCCACTGAGCCGGGCCCTATCGGATCCACGAGCAGTGTCGTGGTGGTTCTGCTCTTCGCCGATGTGACGGTGCATTCCAACACGCGCCCCGTCCAGCTCACCGAGCCGCCGAGCGCTGAGGCATCCTGTCGGTATCTGATCCGCGTCTCCAGATCGATCACCGTCGCCAGCCTTCGCGCACCGTCCTCGTCCACCCGTTCGGTCACCTCGATGCGGTGTCCGTGAGGGATCGGCGCCGACGCCGCGATCTCGATCGTCCTGTCCATGGCTACAGCCTATGAACTTGAGCGTCCGAGACAAGAGCCCGCCGACTTCTATACTCGGGCCATGCGCCTCTCGTCCCGCCTCGACTCGCGAGCCGGACGCCTCTACTTCGCGATTCAGGCAGTCGCCGGCGCGCTCTGGTGGATCGCCGTCGGCCTGAACGACAGCATCCGTGTTCTCACGCTCGGCACCATCGATCCGCTGCTTGTAGCGATCTTCGACATCCCCCTGTTCGTCATCGGGTCCGCCTTCGTCGCCTTCGGGCTGATGCCGTTGGTGTGGGTGGTCACCGCGTGGACCGCACTGGTTGCTACGGGCCTGGCTTTCTATGCCACGATCACCGGCCAAGCAGGCTGGGGCGTGTTATTGATGATCGCCGCGACGGCGGGAAGCATCGCCGCCGCCGTGCTGATCAGGTTCGGTCGTGTTCCGACCGAGTGGATACTGTTCGGCCCGTTCACGATCAAGGTGGCGGCGTCAGCCTCCACACCGACGCACATCGCCCGCACAACCTGCCAGCTGATCGCCTTCTGGGGGCTTTTCCTCGTCATGATCCCCGCCGTCATCGTGCTGCTCGAGCAGCGCTGGGGACTGTTTCTCTCGTTTCCCCTCGCCGCGCGCTGGACAGGTGTCGCGCTCGTCATCGCGGCGAGCGCGCTGGGGATCTGGTCGGCGATCTCGATGTCGACGAGAGGTGAAGGCACGCCGCTGCCGTCTGCCACCGCGCGGAAGCTGGTGATCGCCGGCCCCTACCGTTTCGTGCGCAATCCGATGGCCGTGGCCGGCATAGCACAGGGCGTCGCCGTGGGGCTGATGGGCGGGTCGTGGCTGGTTGTCGTCTACGCCCTGTGCGGGTCTCTGATCTGGAACTGGATAGTGCGTCCGCTCGAGGAATCCGACCTGATGGAGCGCTTCGGGTCAGCGTATACCGTGTACGCGCGGGACGTACGGTGCTGGTTACCGCGGCTCACGCCGTTTCGTCCCACGCATATGAATCTCCGATGACTCTCCGGGCTTGTACAGGTGCCCTCTCCTACGCTGAAGATCATGGAATCCGGAGCTGAGAACCTCAACGCCGTCGCGACGTGGGCAATCTCGCTCATGGAGGCGCTCGGAGGCGTAGGCGCAGGCCTCGCGATCGCCCTGGAGAATCTCTTCCCGCCGCTGCCGAGCGAGATCATCCTGCCGCTGGCGGGATTCGCCGCTGCGAAGGGAACACTCGGACTCGTCGAAGTGCTCATCTGGACGACAGTGGGCTCGTTGGTCGGCGCGCTTGCGCTCTACGGTATCGGCGCGTGGCTGGGTCGGCGACGCATGTACGCGATCGTCGAACGGATGCCGCTCATCAAGGCGGCAGACGTCGAACGCACGGAGGCGTGGTTCGACAAGCACGGCTCCAAAGCGGTCTTCTTCGGGCGCATGATCCCGATCTTCCGCAGCCTGATCTCGATCCCTGCGGGCATCGAACGGATGCCGCTGCTGCGGTTCACTCTTCTCACCACGGCCGGCAGTGCCATCTGGAACACGATCTTCGTCCTGGCCGGGTTCTATCTCGGCGCAAACTGGCACATCGTCGAGGACTATGCGGGAATTTTCCAGAAGGTCGTCATCGCCGTAGCTGTGATCGCCGTCATCACATGGATCATCGTTCGAGTGCGCCAGATGAAACGCGGCCGCGTTTCGGTCGACTGAACCTGACACCATCAGCCGGACATCAGCCTGGAAGCTCTCTCGTGCCCGTGTCAAGGGGCTGACTCAGGCTGGCGTTCACGGGCAGACTGTGGGGTGGGCAAATGGAGGCACAGATGGTTCGCAGGCCCATACCCCACGTCTCACCCCGGTGCATGTAGCGATGATCGAGTACGTTCTGCCATTGCGATGGGGTGGTGACGAGGGACTCAGTGATCTCACCGCCTACCTTGTCCAGCTTCGCGATTGGGCCGATGTCACTGTCGTCGACGGGTCGGAGCAGGATCGGTTCGCCAGCCACGCGGCAGCCTGGCAGGGCTTGTGCGCCACGTCCCAGCTCAAGGGTTCGAGGGAACGAACGGCAAGGTGCGCGGTGTCCTCACCGGCATCGCCATGTCCCGGCACGAGCGGATCATCATCGCGGACGACGACGTCCGATACGACCGCAGTGCGCTTGACGCCGTCGTGTCCGACCTTGCATTCGCATCCTTGGTGAAACCGCAGAACTACTTCTCGCCGCTTCCGTGGCACGCGCGATGGGACACGGCCCGAAGTCTGTTGAACCGCGCGGTTGCGAGCGACTATCCGGGAACCTACGCCGTGCGCCGTTCCGCCGTACAGTCGATCGGGGGTTACGACGCCGACGTTCTTTTCGAGAACCTCGAGCTGGAGCGAACCATTCGCGCTTCGGGCGGAGTCGTCAGCGATCGCCCCGACATCTATGTCGTCCGACGTCCACCATCGATCAGGCACTTTCTTTCGCAGCGGGTTCGGCAGGCATATGACAGTTTTGCGCAGCCCGGACGCTTGCTTGTGGAAGCCGCTATTCTGCCGATCGTGTGGAGCTTGCGCCGCAGGCCCACCGCTCTCGCGCTTGTCGTGCTCGGCATCATCGGGATGGCCGAGCGTGGTAGAAGGCGCGCAGGTGGACGAGAGATCTTTCCCGCTTCCAGCGCGCTGTGGGCACCGCTCTGGGTGTGCGAGCGAGCGGTATCCATATGGATTGCAGGAGGCGCTCAGCTGCGGGGCGGCGTGCCGTACGGCGGCCAGCGAATGCGAGTGGCTGCGCATTCGCAGCGACAGATCACAGATCGGCTCGCGCGTACGGCCCAAAACACGCAGGGACTGTGACCGAGCGCGCCGAGCGCAATTACGATCACGGTGCGGTGGGCGCTTGCATGACTGCCCGGATCAGTGACCTGTGGCAAGGGGGTTCTCCACAACTTCTGTGTAGACCGATGATGAGCGCGTATCTGACAGATCGGAGCTGATATGCCCACGGGAGACGTTGAGACATTTCACGAAGACGACGCTTGGCTGAACCGCATCTCAGGCGAGGCGGGAACCATCGCCGGGACATATCGAACGAAGGCGGAGGCAGTCGAGGCCGGACGCGAGATCGCCCGCGCTCGGAAGGTGGAGCACATCGTGAAGAACGAGAACGGCCGGATCGCCGAGCGCAGCACATACGGGCACGGCCCCCGCGATATCAGAGGGTGAACATCGAGCTCGAAGAGTCAGGACCGTGACTCGCAGCTGATGCCACGTGGTCACAAGAGCGGGAGTGCAGATGGACTTGGCAGCTGTTTTCGAGATGACCGTACCGACGTTGGAGGTGATACTCCGAGGGAGTCTGATCTATCTCGGAATCGTCGTCTTGATCCGCGTTGCAGGTCAGCGGGAAACGGGATCCCTGTCGATCCCCGACCTCATCGTTGTCGTCCTCATCTCTGAGGCGGTCTCTGAAGGCTTCTCTGATGGGGACAGCTCCCTCACCACCGGTTTCATCCTCGTGCTGACGATTCTGGGATGGAGCATAATACTGGACGCCTTGGCTTACCGGTTTCCTTGGTTTCGCAAGGTCCTGAAACCTGCGAAGAGGCCTCTCATCGAGAACGGTGAGCTGAACAGGCGGCTGATGCGCCGGGAACTCCTCGCCCAATCCGAGATCGAGGCTCAACTGCGCCTGCAGGGCATTGAAAGTATCGCCGACGTCGAACGTGCTTACCTGGAACCCAGCGGGCAGATCAGCGCCTTCAGCAAAAGGTGAGTTACGTCGCTCGCCGCACCAGGAAGAACACCACCGGTTTGCCGTCTCGCGCGTATCCCGGCTGGCCGTCCACGTTATCGACGACCGGTTGACTGCGCTTCTCGATTCCTGACTTTCCCGCCGCGGGGCCGTACGATAACCGGATGGAGCCGGACGAACCACGCCGCATTCGTACTGTCGGCGTCCTTGGATCGGGCAGGCTCGGAACGGTGCTCGCGAGGCTCGGAGCATCCGCTGGGTATCGCGTACTCGTCGCGAGATCGGGCGATGCCTCATCGATCGCGGCGAGGATGAAGGCCATCGGGGCCGTGGCCACCTCGACCGCTGGTGTGATCGAAGAGTCCGAGGTCGTCATCCTCGCGCTTCCGCTGGGCAACTACCCGATGCTGCCCGCAGAAGCGCTGCGCGGCGCGCTGGTGATCGACGCGATGAACTACTGGTGGGCTTCCGACGGCATTCGCGAGGATCTGAGTGACCCCCGCACCTCGACCAGCGAACTGGTGCAGGCGCATCTCGAGGGCGCGCGCGTGGTGAAGGCGCTGAGCCACATGGGCTACCAGGACCTCGAGGACGAAGCTCGTCCCAGGGGCAGGCCGGGACGCAAGGCGATAGCGATCGCCGGAGATCACGCCGACGATGTGGCGACGGTTTCGCAGCTCGTCGACGACATCGGCTTCGACCCAGTGCGCGCCGGCCCGTTGTCAGCGGGAATCATGCTGGAACCCGGAGCCGAGGCTTTCGGTGCAGATGTCGACGCGGCACAACTGCGCGCGATGCTGGACGGATTCTGGAGTTCCCAGCGCGGGATCATCGTTGCGCGAGCGCGTGGAGAATCTTCGCCTCGCCGGCATTGACGGCGCGGCTCTGTGCCTCTGACTCATCGTGCTTCGACGGAGAACTAGGCGGTTTCTCCCTCGCGGCGCCTCCAGATCTCTGCGCTGATCGCCGCCGCATCCGGCGGCCGGATCCGCTGCCAATTGCGGCCGCCGCGGGCGAATGTCACGTGTACCGAGGGCGGCGCTTCGTCGTACGGCACGGGCTCTGCGAGCCAAGTGCAGTCCCGGACGTGAACCAGATCGACGTCGGACGCCTCCGGGGCAGCATCGTATCGCCACGCGCCGGTGACTCTTCCGAGCCATAAGAACGCGTGGGCGTCGCGCGTCCATACGAAAACCCCTGTGCTCACAGATGCGAATCTCTCGAGTCGGCGCGCGACGCGTTCGCCGTAGACCGCATCTGTTCGCCTGGTCGCCTCTCCCAGAGTCGCCGGTGCGGGATCGAGCCTGCCGCCGATCCCGCACACGCCGATCTCGACCGCGCGTTCCACAGCTGCCGCGTCGTCCAAGCCGCTTTCGTGTGAGCGCATCGGCGCACGAAAGGCCATCGATTCATTCATGCCGGCCTCGTTCATCGGCGCTCGACCCTTGCCAGATCAGATGTCCTCAGGTGCGAGGTCACCTTCGCCCTCAACGCCAAGGTCTGCGATGGCGGGATCAGCGCTCTGCGTCTCAGGCTGCGCGTCGGTTCCGTGCAGATCCTCGTAGGGAATCTCGTCGTCCGCATCCGGAATCTCATCCGGATCACGGCCGGTCGCTGTCGCCGCGTCGAGATCAGCTTCTGATGCACCGTTGTCGAGCGCTTCGGTCCGTTCCCATTCCGCCTGGGCAGGGTCATCCGACGGATCGTTGAGCGCCGTCGCATCACGCTCTCGAAGAGGCTGCACCTCCTCGCCATCTGCTGAGACGAAAAGACCATCCGGTGTCGAGTTCATTTCTCCTCCTTCGAGTGCGCAACGCCATGGACGCGTTTCCGCCTTTCGCACCCAGTTTGGATGCGAAAGGCCCAGACGGCTGAGGGGGTTGAAGATGAGGTCGATGGCGGTTAAAGTCCCGTGTTGGTTTTCTGCCCGTCCGTCCGACGTTCCTTCACTGCCTTTTCGAGGTCGGCGAAGGCCAGATCGCCGTGCACCGCGGCGCCGGTCGCGACCCCGGACGCGGCCGCTGCAACCACCATCGCCATGGGTTGCGCAGCGTTTCCGGCAGCCCAGACACCCGCGATGTCGGTCATACCGCGTGAATCGGTCGGGATCTGAGTGCCGAAGGGGAAGTCTTCGGCTACGCCTCCGAGAGACTCGTAGAGCGCTGTTCGCGCGTTGAAGCGCGGAACGACCACGACAGCGTCGAGAGCGAAATTGCGGCCGTTATCGACCTCCACCGCCCGCACCTGCGTCCCATCCATCAGAAGCCGCTTCACCCTCGGCCTCACGAGCGTGACCTTGAGCGCCGCGAGTTGCTCTTTCTGCGCATCGTTCGGGTCGGCGGCGTCATGGAGGAACACGGTGACGCGGTCGCTGAGCTGGCTGAACAGCATCGCCTGGTGAATGGCGACCTCGTCGCGGGCGATGATGCCGATGCGCTGGTCGCGCACCTCCCAGCCGTGGCAGAACGGGCAGTGCAGAACCGTGTGACCCCAACCTGCGTCGATTCCGGGGATCTCAGGAAGATCATCGACCAGACCGGTCGCCAGGATGATTCGTCGCGCGTGCACCCTGTGAGTTCCACCGCCCCCGTCAACGGTGAAGTCGTCGATCGTGCCAGAAGCGCGAGTCACAGCACCCGACACGATCTGAACGCCATAAGACGCAGCTTCGGCGCGCCCTCGTGCGAGCAGTTCGAGGGGGGCGATGCCTTCATTGCCCAGAACATTGTGCGCTCCCTCGGCGGGGGCGTTGCGTGGTTCTCCCTCGTCCAGCACGACGACCTTGCGGCGTGACCTGGCGAGAGCGATCGATGCGGCGAGGCCCGCGGAGCCGCCACCCAGCACGACGACATCGGCGTCCATCGAGATCTCAGGCGCCTCCGCTGCCGGGCGTAGCGCAATCCATGTGTGTCGACCTGAGCTGAATGACACTTCCGATGTTCCGGCCTCGATCCGTTCGATCGCTCTGTCGAAAGCAGCGAGCGCGTCACCTGAGATGCCGTCCCGCTGCGCGCCAAGTCGGCGCAGCAGATAGCGCGCACCATCGGCGTCGTCGGCTCGTGCCACGAAATCGTACGCACTGATGGCATCCAATGCGAAGCCCGCTTCGACGAGCAACGCCGACCAGTCGGCAGGTGCGTGCGCGGCGTGGGCCATGGGAGCGTGCGCGATGCGATCTTGCAGATCCGCACGCCCGCTGCCGAGATCAGCCGGAGCGAAGCTCTCCTGCCCTGACAGCTCGGTCAGCACGAACGCACCGCCCGGCCGCAACGACGAGAACACTTGCCGCAGTACCGCCCGGGGATCTTTGACATGGTGCAGTGACAGCGAAGCCCAGGCGAGATCGATGCTCGGCGGGAGCTCTGAAGACCAGTCGCCGTCCAGATCGATCATGTGCTGTTCCACCCGCTCTGCGACGCCGGCTGTTGATGCCGCGGAAGCGACGCGGTCAAGAAGCTCGGCTGACACATCGACCGCGTGCACGTGTGCGGAAGGGAAGCGTCGGGCCAGGGCCAGGGTGTCCTCCCCCGTGCCGGATCCGAGGTCGACGATGTTCGAGGGTGCCGTATCAAGAGCACGTACCGCCTGTTCCAGGCTTGCCTCCCTTGCCGAAGCCCCGAGCTTCGCCTCGAGGCCCAGATGGTCGGCGAAGCCGGGGGGCAGGGCGTGCCATGGCGCGTGAACGGGGTGCTGGCTGTCGTGGCTCATGACAGAAACGTTAGCCACGAATCCCTCAAAGCGCATATGCTTTTGCATATGACGCAAGAAGAGACGGAATCCATTGTCAGGCAGCGCATCCGAGGACTGCGCCTCGCTCGCTCCTGGACGCTCGAGACGCTGGCGGCGCGCTGCTACCTCTCGCCCTCGACGCTCAGTCGCATCGAGACCGGCCACCAGCGAATCGCCCTCGAACAACTCGTCGCCATCGCAAAGGCGCTCGGAACCTCACTGGACCAACTCGTCGAACCGGAGGGCGCCGATGACATCGTTATCCGCCCCGAGCCCGAATCGATGGGAGGAACGACGTTCTGGCTGCTCTCCCGTGAACGCGATCGCCGCGGGGTCACGATCGCCAAGATGCGTATAACTGAGGAACGCGAGCTGAATACTCCGCAGGTGCATCCGGGATATGAATGGTTCACCGTGCTGAGCGGAATCGTCCGGCTCCGCCTCGGCACGCGGACGATTCTCGTGCATCCTGGTCAGGCCGTCGAGTTCTCCACCATGACGCCGCACATGATCGAAGCGCACGAAGGCCCCGCAGAGTTGCTGACCATCTTCGACCACGACGGTGAACAAGCACACCTTCCCGGCCATCGCCACGAACGATGAAGACGGGCGAAGCGATTCGTCGCTTTCGCATCAACTGATCGGTCGATCTCGGCATCCACCGCCATCGCCAAAGGTCCGGCCATCTGGTCGATTCGCATTCAGGAGGCGAATGACAGCGTGGAGGCATGGCAATTATTCAAGTAGACGGCCTTGTCAAGCGCTATGGCGCTCACACGGCAGTGGACGGCATCAGTTTCGCTGTCGAACGGGGCGAGATCTTCGGCATTCTCGGGCCCAACGGCGCAGGAAAGACGACGACAGTCGAGTGCATCGAGGGATTGCGCAGGCCAGACGAGGGAACCGTTCGCGTCGCCGGCCTCGATCCGCAACGTGATGCGCGCGAGCTGCGGCAATTACTCGGAGCCCAACTGCAAGAGAGCGAACTGCCCGACAAACTCCGAGTCGGTGAGGCGATGGCGCTCTACCATTCGTTCTACCGCAGTCCGGCAGACTGGCGAGAGCTCATCGACATGCTGCGACTGAGCGACAAGATCAATTCTCCGTTCGCCACGCTCTCGGGGGGCCAGAAGCAACGACTGTCCATCGCGTTGGCAATGGTCGGCAGCCCGGAGGTGGTGGTCCTCGACGAGCTCACGATGGGCCTTGACCCGCAAGCGCGTCGTGACGTCTGGGGACTTGTCGAGAGCATCCGCGAGCGCGGCGTCACCGTCGTGCTCGTGACCCACTTCATGGAAGAAGCCGAACGGCTCTGCGATCGCCTGGCCGTCATCGACGGTGGCCGAATCGTCGCGCAGGACTCCCCCGCCGGCTTGGTGTCGAGAGTGGATCAGCAACGGGTGCGATTCAAGCCGTCTGCACCTTTGGATCACGCCCTACTCACTGCACTGCCAGAAGTCGCCTCGGTCGCCCGAAGCGGCAACGAGCTGGTCGTGAGCGGCACAGGCGGCCTCATGCACGTTGTGACCGCCGCGCTCGCGCGAAACGAGATCACTGCTTTCGACCTGCGACTGGAGCAGGTCACGCTGGACGACGCGTTCGTCGCGCTCACCGGCCGTTTCATCGAAGACTGAGGAGACCACAATGTCCGCCTTCCTGCGACTGACCGTCGTCGAAACCAAACTGTTCTTCCGCGAGCCCATCGTCGTGTTCCTGGCACTGGCATTCGCGCCGCTCCTGATCGTCGTCCTCGGGCTGATCCCGACATTGGGAGAGCCCGATCCGGACCTCGACTTCATCAGACCGATCACCCTATATGTGCCGATCATCATCACCATGGGGATCGCGCTCTTCTCCCTCGGCGGACTCTCTCAGCTGCTCGCGTCGTACCGCGAGAAGGGCGTGCTGCGGCGAATGCGGACCACTCCGGTCCGACCGGTCGTCCTGCTCTTCGCACAACTTCTGATGGCCACCGTTCTGTCTGCGACCACGCTCGTCATCGTCGTCGTCATCGCCTGGCTCGCCTTCGACGTCGATCTCCCCCGCAATCCTGCGGGCTACATCATCAGTTTCCTGCTGCTGGCGATCGCTGTGTTCGCGGTCGGTCTACTCATCGCCGCGGTCAGCCCGTCGGCCAAGAGCGCTAATGCCATCGGCATCCTCGCGTTCTTTCCGCTGGCGTTCTTCGCAGGTATCTGGCTACCGCGTCCCAACATGAACGACGCCTTGCGCACGATCAGCGATCTCACGCCACTGGGCGCCGGCGTACAATCCTTGCAGGATGCTGCGGCCGGCGGCTGGCCGCAGCCATTGCATCTGGCTGTCATGCTGGGGTGGACGGTCGTCGCCGGAGGGCTTGCGGCCCGGTATTTCCGTTGGGAGTAGGCAATGACCACCGAGGCCGAACTGCGCGAGGAGTTCGACCGTGTAGAACGCCGGCAGAATGCCGTCTACACCGCGCTGCCGTATTACCTGCTGGCGGTCAGCACCATCATCGCGGTGCTGTCGGCCACCACCGGGGTGCCGATGAATCTGCCGGCGGTACTCGCGCTCACGCTCACCACAACGCTCCTGCTGGCGTGGCTCTCCACGCTCCGAGGGGGGCGGCGCAGGAGCGGTCTGGTGATCGGGGTGTACTACACGGCGCTGCTGGTGTCAGCCGCTGCACTGGTCTCGCTCGCTCCGTGGTACGGGATCTTCGCGTTCGTCGGCTACGTGCACGCGTTCCTGCTCCTGCACGGCACCTGGCGCTATATCGGCGTCGTCGTCACTGCGATGATCATGAGCGTGTCCTACATGGGCGGATTGACGAACATCAGTGCGGACGTGTGGTGGTTGTGGGGCGCGATAAGCCTGGTCACCGCTCTGTTGGCCGTCATCTCGTTCTATCTCGCAGAAACGGCCGATCAGCACCGCCGCCGGCAGAAGCAGGCGCTGGCCCAGTTGCACGAAGCCAACGTGCGCCTCGAAACCGCCCTGAAAGAGAATGCCGGGTTGCAGGCCCAGCTACTGGTGCAGGCGCGTGAGGCCGGAGTGCTGGACGAACGGCAGCGGGTGGCAAGAGATATACACGACACCCTCGCGCAGAGTCTGGCCGGCATCGTCACTCAGCTCCAGGCGGCGGAGCAGATGATGGGCGAGCCGCCCGCCGCGCGACGTCATATGACGAAGGCCATGGCGCTGGCCAGGGAGAGCCTCACCGAGGCGCGCCGGACGGTGCATGCGCTGGAGCCGGAGGCCCTCATCGACGCCCGCTTGCCGGATGCGATCGGCGCCATCGCCAGACGCTGGTCCGCGGCGAACCGGATTGATGCCGTGCTGATCACCACGGGCGAGCCGCGGCCGATGCATGCCGACGTCGAGGTCGCCCTGTTGCGTGCCGCGCAGGAGGCGCTGGCGAATGTCGCCAAGCACGCGAATGCAGACCGTGTCGGCCTGACACTGTCATATATGGAGGATCTTGTGACCCTGGATGTTCGCGATGATGGCGACGGCTTCGATCCCACCGCCGTGCGCTCGCAATCGTCGGCGACCGGTGGGTTCGGTCTGAACGGGATGCGTCAACGGATGCAGCGGCTCGCAGGTCGGCTGCATATCGAGACAGAGGTCGGTGGTGGCACTGCGATCTCAGCATCCGTGCCCGCGATTCCCAGCGGAGGCGACAGATGATCTCCCTTCTCATCGTCGATGACCATCCTGTGGTGCGAGATGGTCTGCGAGGAATGTTCAGCGCCGACGCTCGCTTCCATGTCGTCGCCGAGGCGCGAGATGGCGCCGAGGCCATTTCTGCGGCTCACCGCGTGCGACCCGACGTGATCTTGATGGACCTGCGGATGCCCGGCACTGATGGCGTCACGGCGATCCAAGAATTGACCAAGAATGACACGCCGTCCCGTATCCTCGTGCTCACCACATACGATTCTGACAGCGATGTTCTGCCCGCGATCGAGGCCGGCGCCACCGGCTATCTCCTGAAGGACGCACCGAGGGAAGAACTGTTCCGCGCCGTAGAAGCAGCCGCCCGAGGGGAGGCCGTCCTGTCCCCTGCTGTCGCGATGCGGCTGATGGGCCAGGTGCGCCAGCCTGCCTCGGACCTGCCCTCGCAGCGTGAACTTGAGGTGCTCAGGCTGATCGCTCGCGGCTCGACGAATCGCGAGGCGGCGAAGCAGTTGTTCATCAGCGAAGCAACTGTGAAGACCCACCTGTTGCACGTCTACGCGAAGCTCGGCGTCAACGACCGCGCTGCGGCTGTGGCTGCGGCGTTCAGCCGTGGTTATCTGACTTCACACGCGTGAGCGACAGCGCCGCGGACTACCGCGGACCCGCGTGGCGGGGAACGCTGCGATCAAGAGCCAATACGAACAGCAAGGCGCCCAGTCCGGCGATGACCCACCCCTGCAGATGCAGACCGGCATCGGTCGGCTGCGCACCGAACGTCACTGAGATCACGCTGGCGGAGAAGATCGCCCCGATGTGACCGAAGCTGCGCAGAAGCCCTGCCGCCGTACCGATCTGATCTGCCGGAGCCTGAAGATAAAGGGCAGTCTGGGTCGCGACACCGGTCAACCCGTGCGCGGCGCCGTAGACGATCGCGACTCCTATGAGCAGCGGAACGATCCCGGGTGTGTCAGATCTGACGACCAGTAGCATGGCTCCCGCCGCTACCACCGCGAGCGCGCCCCAAATCAGCGAGCCTCGTACCCATCCCCGCACCGAGACGATCCTCGCCAGCAGAATGCTCACTGCCGACAGCGGCAACAGGATGACACCGATGGCGGAGGCTTCGAAGCCTGCGGCATCCCGCATCCATTGGCTGAGACCGTAGAGGGCTGTGAAAACAGCCAACCCAGAGAGGAACTGGCGCAGATATGTGCGGGCGAGCGCAGGCTCTGTGACGAGCAGCCGCACATCGAGCAGTGGAGCCGACGCCCGCCTTTCCCACACGATCAGCAGCACCAGGGCGGTGATGATAACCGCCAACAGCCACCAGAGCGGTCGCTCGAGATCGCTGAGGAAGATCAGCAGCCCCGCTGTCACGGCCGTGAACAAGACGATGCCCACGACGTCAAGTGCCGTGAGGAGTTCGCGCGCCGTGCGACGTGCGATGCCGCTGTCGCGCTCCACCCACATCAGCACCGCGACGAGTGTGATGAGTGCCAGAGGGATGTTGACCGCGAACAGCGACCTCCAGCCGAACAGACTCGTCAGCAGACCCCCCAGCGGAAGCCCGACGACCAGCGACGCCTGCGCGGCGATCGACAAGAGACCGATCGACCGCGTCGGCGCCCCCGATCCCGTCTGGTCGGCTCGAGCCCGCACGAGCGCCATCGAGGTGGGAAACGCGGCCGCTGTGCCGATCCCGATCAGAGCGCGTGAGACAAGAAGCCAGACGAACGAGCCGGCGAGCAGGCCTATGACGCCGCCGAGCATCACCAGCAGAATCCCGCTGAGGAACACCCTGCGGGGCCCGAAGACCACGCCGAGTTTCCCGACTGCCGGCTGAGCGATCGCGCTGCACAGATACAGCACAGACACGAGCCCAGCCGCTGCCCCCGGGGTGACATCGAACTCTCTCGCGATGTCGGCGAGTCCCGTCGCCAGCATCGAACTGTTGACCGGATTGAGCGCCGAGGCGAGCATCAGAGGGGCTGTGAACCGCCATCCGAACGGATTCCTCTGGTTCTCTGACGCTGTCATGTCTCAACCATGACTCCTGCGGTGAAGGGCACGAGTGGCCATTCACCCGACGTCAGCGCCGCGGACGAGATTCAGAGGGGGCTCACCAGTGCGGATCCGACGCACCTGTTCGATGATGAGCCGATCCACGCGGTCGTCCATCGCGTCTGTGTCACCGCCGACGTGCGGAGTGACCAGCACCCCAGGTGATGTCCACAGCGGGTGTGCTTCGGGCAAGGGCTCGGGGTCGGTGACATCCAGGGCGGCTCTGACGCGACCCGATGCGAGCGCCGTGACGAGCGCCTCGGTGTCGACGACCTCGCCCCGAGACACGTTCACCACGAGCGCGCCGTCACGCATGGCTGCAAGGAAGCCCGCATCGACGAGTTTTCTGGTCGCATCGCTCAGCGGGACGGCGATGACGACGACGTCGGCGTGGGGCAGCAGCAGAGGAAGGTGCTCGATTGCGTGGATGCCTTCGCGTGCTGTCCGCGCGACGAGGTCGACCTCTGCGCCGAACGGCTCGATCCGCCGGACGATCTCGGAGCCCACCCCGCCTGCACCGATGACGACGACACGCTTTCCCGCCAACCCCGGACGTCGTCGGTGATCCCAGTTGCCCCGTTCGGCGGCGCGGACGGCGTCGTCGATGCCGCGCTGTGCGGCAAGGATCAGCGCGAGTGCCAGTTCCGCTGTCGACCCCTCGTGCACGTCGATCGCATTCGAATATGCGATGTCAGACGGGAGGTGGTCGTCGATTCCGTCGTATCCGAGCGTCTGGCTCTGCACCAGCGCGATCGGAAGTCCCGCCAACTCGCGAAGTCGTTGGGGCGGTGTCATGTACGCAAGGACGAACAGGTCAGCTCTGCCGGGGAAGTCCTCGCGCGAGCCGATCGCCCAGACGTGCAAGTGCGCGTCGCCGAGCCGGCTCTCGAGCCGTTCGCGAAGGTCTTCAGTCGGGAGGACGATGGATATCACTCGGCACGCTCGGGTTGCGCGAACTTCTGCTCCTCAAGCTGCGATGGTGCGTACTCGCGGCGCACGCCGAAGGTGAGCAGCAGTCCGAGCAGACTCAGCGCCGCGAGGAACAGCATGAGGAAACTCCAGTCCGACAGATCGATGAGCGCCCCCATGGCCGCGGGTCCCACCGACGAGCCGATGGCGACCGCGACGCTGAAGATACCCGTGTAGATGCCGATCAGGCGCTGCGAGGGCGCAAGGTTCCACAGCATCACCGTGGCGTTCACACCGAATCCCGCGAAACCGCACGCCCCGATGAGCACACCGATCAGGGTTGCGATCTCGGAGGTGTTGAACAGGAACGCGACGAGCGCGCCGATGGCGAAGACGACGATGCCGACGCGCATCACGAGTCGCCGTCCGACCCGGTCGGACACGATCGCGACCGGGATCACGACGACCAGGAAGGCGATCCCTGCAGGTAGCGTGAACCCGCCCGCCTCCCCGCGGGAGAGGTCGAGCTGTTCCACACCGTAAAGCGTGAGCAGTGCGCGCATTGCCGCCCAGCAGCCCCAGGTGACGATGACGGCGGCGATCATGAACAGCCGACTGCGGTCGCGGTCGGTGAAGATGTCTTTGAACACAGCGAAGAATCCCGTGCTCTCCCGCCCGAGGGCCTGGTCCTCGTCGAGCACCGCGCGGTACGCGGCAGTGCGGGATTCGCGGAGCGTGATCACGAGGATCGCGAAGCACACCACCATCACTCCCCCGGCGATCGCGTATGCGAGTTCGACGCTCTCGTCCACGACGAAGAGACTGAGCAATGCCGCGACGATGATAGTCAGGCTCGAGGCGGCTCGGCCGACAGCGTTGGCCTTGCTGCGATGCTCTGGGACCTGCTGATCCGCGATGAGCGACTCGGTGATCGGTTTGAAGCAGTTCGCCGTGAAGGCGAAGAGCACGATGATCACGATGAGGATGGGGAACGTCGGCGCAAGCGGGATGAGGACGAACAGTAGAGCGGCGATGGGCACCCCGAGGACGATGAAGGGGGTACGACGGCCCCATCGGCTGCGCGTGCGATCGCTGATGAAGCCCATGAGCGGTTGCACGAAGATCCCCACGATGTTGTCCAGCCCCATGACCAGACCGATGAGCGCGACGCTCGTCGTGTACTCGGAGAGTGTGACCGGAGTCTGCGCGTCGTGGAAGTTCCACACCGATTCCTGCGCGAACACCCCGAGCGCGACGAGGAGCGCGAGGCGAAGTTGAAAACGACGGTGCGGTGTCGATTCTGGGCGGGCTCTGTTCACAGTGACTCCATTGTCGATGAGCGTGGAGCGCATCGGTGCGCTCGTGCAGGTGAGAGCAGGCTATCATTTGCTATGGCAAATAGTAAATATCGGGCTGAGACGCCCGCGACACAGAGACGTGCAGGGAAATGACAACACCACAAACGCTTTCGCCTTCCGACCTCTCCTACCTCCAGGGGGTCGACAGCCCCACGATCGCGAACGCGATCGAACGCCTGTCATTACGAGACCGCAGCGACGGCTATATCGGCGGCTCCGTTCAGTGCGCGTTTCCCGAACTGGGTGCGATGGTCGGCACCGCGCTCACAGTCACCGTCGACAACGCCGTCGGCCGATCGGCGCGACAGGAGGGCTATTGGGATCTGTGGAGCACTCTTGAGAAGATCGACGGCCCGGTGGTCATCGTCATGAAAGACGCCAGCGGAACCCCCCACCGCGTCGCCTATGCCGGCGAGATCATGGTCACCCTCGCGAGCAGACTGGGCGCGATAGGCATGGTCACCGACGGGGCGCTTCGAGACCTCACCGAGGTCCGCGCGCGCGGGTTTCACTATTTCATGCGCTACCCGGTCGTCTCACACGCTGATTTCGAGCTCTCCAAGGTCGGTGACCCCGTGCACATCGACGGGCAGGTGGTCCGCACCGGAGACATCCTCCACGGCGATGCGAACGGAATCTGCGTCGTTCCCCGAGAGAGCCTGCCAGGCTTGCGCGACGCAGTGGAAGCGATCCAGACGGCAGAGCGGCGCGACCTCGACTTCATCGACGGCCCCGACTTCACTCTTGACGGGTACAAGCAGGTGCGCGGTTATGGTGCATGATCGGCGAGACCGCCGACGCCTGTCTCCGCGAGCGCCCGACGCCACCCCATTCAGAGACTCTTGATCGCAGAGCGCGCATTGGCGCGCATCGTCCGCTCGGCCTCATCCTCATCACCGGAGGCGAGGGCATCGACAATCGCCCGGTGGCCTGCGATACGACTGTCGATCCATCCCGGCGCCTTCGCATCGTCGGCTGCACGGCTGAGTCGGTGATCGGTGCCGTAGATCGCATAGCTGTCGATGAGGCTGCGCAGTGCCACATTCGCTGCAGCGCGCACGATCTCGGCGTCGAAACGCTGCGCAATCTCGAACTGCTGCGCGAGAGTGAGCGAATCACCCGCGGCGACGAGTTCGTCGATGTAGCCACGCATACGAGCGATGGCTTCCGGGGTGATCTTCCGTGCGGCGAAGCGCGCCTCTGCCCCTCGAAGCATGATCTCGACCTCCATCAACTCGTGAAGAGTCTCGGTCGGATGATCGACGACCTGCAGACGACGAGCGCCCACTCGCTCGACGAGCCCCTCGTGCTCCAGCTTGCCCAGAGCCTCACGCACCGGAGTCGGGCTCACATCGAGCGCGGCGGCAAGCTGCCGCTCAGTGATCCTGCTGCCAGGAACCAAGCGCCCATCCGCGATGCTCGCGCGCACTGAGCGATAGACCTGCTCCGACAGAACCCCCGCGCGCTCCACCTGCGGCAACGCCTCGTTCAAGCTCACGTGACCCTCTTCCCGTTCCACATGGCTTCACGTTACCCCTGGCCTCCCGCGAACTGGGCAAGCGACTCACTTGACACCATTTGCTATAGCAAATAGTGTGACTCTTGAAAGGACGTACACCCATGACTTCACACAACGACGTGACTGAAAAACTCCGAGCCCGCGAGCGCGACTCGATCCGGATCATCTTTCCGATCGGCATGCTCGGGGGCGGGATCACCGAGGAGACCGTGGCACGTGGGATCTCCCTGGGAGCCGATGCTATAGCCGTCGACGGCGGCTCCACCGACTCCGGCCCCCATTACTTGGGAGCCGGCATCGCCAAGACCTCTCGAGGATCACTCAAAAGTGACCTGCGCACGATCCTCGTCGCCGGTCGCCGAGCAGGAATCCCTGTCGTCGTCACCACCTGCGGCACCTCCGGAACCGACTCCGGGGTCGATTGGGTCGCCGACATCGCGCAGGAGATCGCCGACGAAGAAGATCTCACGTTCACCCTGGCGAAGATCTACAGCGAACTCACCAGGGAGAACGTCCTCGATGCTCTGCGCGGCGGACGAGTCAACGCTCTGGATCCGGCCGGCCCACTCAGTGAGGACACGATCGCCGCGTGCGAGCACATCGTCGGACTGATGGGGCATGAACCGATCACACGTGCGCTTGCCGCTGGAGCCGACGTCGTTCTCACCGGACGAGCCTCTGACACGGCGTCCGTCGCAGGTATCGCCCTGGGCAGGGGCATCGCGGCCGGCCCGACCTGGCATGCCGCGAAGACCGTCGAATGCGGCAGTCAGTGCACCACCGACCCGCTCGGTGGCGGAGTGCTCGTCGAGATCGATGACTCGGGCTTCAGCATCCATCCACTCGACGACACTTCGGCAGCGACCCCGATGACGGTGGCCGCGCACATGCTGTACGAGAACGCGGACCCTTTCCGGTTGCGCGAACCCGGCGGGACGCTCGACACGAGCGAAGCCGTCTACACCGCCGTGGACGATCGGGTCACCCGCGTGGAGGGTTCCGTCTTCATCACCGCAGAGCAGACGACCATCAAGCTCGAAGGCGCATCCCTCGGCGGCTACGAGACCGTTTCTCTCGTCGGCATCCGCGACCCGCACATCTTGTCGCACATGGATGAATGGCTCGAGCGCTTCGGGGGTGAACTGGCTCGCCGCGTACACAAACATCTCGGCCTCGAAGACGCCGAGTACGACACGGACCTGCGCGCCTTCGGACACGACGCCGTGCTCGGGTGTCTCGAGCCTGGCGGGGCGACGCCGCGCGAAGTGGGCGTGATGTTCCGCGCGCGAGCGAACGATCAGACCACGGCGACGGCTATCGCAAAGATCGCGAACCCACTGATGCTCCATCTCCCCCTTGAAGGGATGACGCACCTTCCCAGCTTCGCCTTCGCGACCTCACCTGCCGAGATCGAGCGAGGCGCGACGTATGAGTTCGTGCTGCAGCACACCATCGACGTCGATGACGAGACACAACTTTTCCGCACCGAGTACCAGGAGGTGGCCGCCCGTGCCTAGCCAGACCCTCGACGAGATCGCCGACCTCGTCCGCGCGAAGAACGCCGGGCCTTTCTGGCTCACTCTCGATGTGTTCCTCCCGACCGACGATGTCTACGAGCGCGTCTGCAGTTCTCCGGTCGTCGACGTCGATGTCATCGCCTCTCTGTACCGCACCACGTCCGACAAGGTGCAGGTCTTTCCCATGCCAGCGCTGCGGGCGATCAAGATCTCGTTCCCGAGACCCGTCGTGCAAGGAAGCTTCGCCGACCGCGACATGCATTCCGGTCAGCAGCACGTGCTCCTCGCGGCGGTCGTGGTTCCCGAGCGGGTCGGCGCCGGGCCGGCGCAATGACAGTGACAGCAGGCCCTGCGAACGACGCCGATGCGATCATCGTCGGCGCCGGGCTCGCAGGGCTGGTAGCGGCGGCCGAGCTTGTGGAAGCCGGGAAGAGAATCGTGATCGTCGATCAGGAGTCCGAGGCGAACTTCGGCGGCCAGGCCTGGTGGTCGTTCGGCGGCATCTTCCTCATCGACTCGCCAGAGCAGCGGCGAATGGGCGTCCGAGACTCTTTCGAGTTGGCACGCCAGGATTGGTTCGGATCGGCGGGATTCGATCGAGACGAAGATCGCTGGCCCAGGAAATGGGCGCAGGCGTATCTGGAGTTCGCCGCCGGTGAGAAGCGCGCCTGGCTGCGCGAACGGGGCGTGGGTTTCTTCCCTCTCGTCGGATGGGCCGAGCGTGGTGGGGACCGCGCCTCGAGCCACGGCAACTCCGTGCCCCGGTTCCACATCACGTGGGGAACCGGTCCAGGGATCCTCGAGCCATTCGTTCGCAGGGTGCGCGAAGGAGTGGAACGAGGCCTCGTCCGGCTCGCTTTTCGTCACCGGGTCGATCACATCGACGTCGAATCCGGCGTCGTCGTCGGGGTCAGCGGAGCGGTGCTCGCGGGTGACCCGTCCGCCCGCGGCGTGAAGACCAATCGTGTGGTCGTCGACGAGTTCACCCTTCGCGCCGGAGCGGTGCTCGTCGCCAGTGGCGGCATAGGCGGCAATCACGATCTCGTCCGTGAGCAGTGGCCCGCACGCATGGGTACCGCGCCGGCCTCGCTCCTCTCCGGGGTGCCCGCTCACGTCGACGGCCGGATGCTGGGCATCGCCGCCGCATCCGGCGCCCACCTGATCAACGGGGATCGGATGTGGCATTACGTCGAAGGCATCCAAAACCACAGCCCGGTCTGGCCGTTGCACGGCATCCGCATCCTTCCCGGACCGTCCGCGCTCTGGCTCGACGCCCACGGGAATCGTCTGCCTACGCCCCTCTTTCCCGGCTTCGACACCCTCGCCACCCTCGAACACATCGTGGGGACCGGCAGCGACCACAGCTGGTTCGTGATGAACCAGAAGATTCTGGAGAAAGAGGTGGCGCTGTCCGGCAGCGAACAGAATCCGGACTTCACCGGCAAAGACCTCCGACAACTGGCCCGGCGGCTCGGTCCAGGGGCACCGGGCCCCGTCGAACTCTTCAAGGAGCGCGGCGTCGACTTCCACGTCGCCGACACCGTCGACGAGCTGCTGTCCAAGATGCAGCAGGCCTCCCCCGATCTGCTCGATGTCGACCGCGTACGCTCCGAGATCACCGCACGCGATCTCGAGATGAGCAACTCGTTCGGTAAAGATGCACAGCTCAACGCGATTGCGCAGGCTCGTAAATACCGTGGTGACAAGCTGATGCGTGTCGCCACACCGCGTCCGCTCACTGATCGCAAGTCCGGGCCGCTCATCGCGATCAAGCTCCACATCCTCACGAGGAAGAGCCTCGGCGGTATCGAAACCGATCTTTCCGCTCGTGTGCAGCAACCGTCAGGACAGTCGTTGCCCGGACTTTATGCGGCAGGCGAGGCAAGCGGTTTCGGTGGCGGCGGCGTCCACGGCTATCGGGCCCTCGAGGGAACCTTCCTCGGCGGCTGCATCTTCTCCGGGCGCGCCGCCGGGCGGGCCATGGCTGCGTCGCTCTGATGAGAACCGCCGGTGCGCGGCAGCGTCAGCAGGACGCACGGCGGCGCCTCGTCATGCACATCCGCTCGCAGGCGTCGGATCCGGACGACGGATCGGACTGGACGGGCCTCGGCGAATCTGTGGGGGTGACGAGAGGAGCGCTCCTCGCGCTCTTCCGAGATGAGCACGACCTGCTCGACGCCGTAAACGACGCGCTGGTGGCCGAGACGAAGGATCGCCTCCGATCGGCAACGGATGCTGTGCGTTCCACCCCGAAGACCGGAGACGAAGCCGACGTGCGTGCTCTTGTGTGTGCGGTGGTGCGGTCATGCCCTCTCGACCGCAGCAGTCTCCTGGTGCGCGCGGAGCGTCGCAGACGAGCGCTGCGCCGGGTCGATCTCACGCACGCTGCCACCCGGGCCGAACGCCGCTTCCTCGATGCCGTCCAGTCCGACATCGCCGCTCTCCTCGCCGCGATCGGTCGCGAGGCCAGACCCACACTCAGCGTGGCGGCGCGGGCGTTCCTCAACGGCTACGAGCGCGCCTTCGAGGCATGGCTGCTGAACGGGGGTTCAGAGCGCAACTTCGAACAGTCGGGGTTCGCGCAGCACGAACTGCCTGCGCTCGCACTCGCTTTGAGCCGACCGATGTCTCCCGATCATCTCCACGAACCACATCCACTGAACCACGAGTAACGAAGGAGTCACCGTGAACGAATCACATGCCCTGCCTGCCGTCGCCCCGGACCCTGAGGCGAACATCACCGACCTGCTTCTCGATCGGGTGAGATCGACACCGACACAGCCCCTGTTCGCGGTGCCGCACGGCGACGCCTGGACGGATGTCACGGCTGCCGAGTTCCACCGTCAGGTCACGGCGCTCGCGAAGGGTTTCATTGCTTCCGGGGTCCACAACGGCGACAAGATCGGTTTCCTCTGCAAAGTGCGCTACGAATGGACCCTCGTCGACTTCGCTGCGGCCTTCGCTGGGGCGATCCTCGTTCCCATCTATGAGACGTCGTCTCCGGTTCAGATCCGTCATATCCTCGAGGATTCCGGTGCCACCGCTCTCATCGTCGAATCGGACGAACACGCCCTCCGTGTGCAACAGGCGCGCGGTACCGACGAGCCTCTTGGGCACCTTTGGCGCATCGATCGCGGCGATCTCGATGTCCTCCGCACAGCCGGCGGGTCGGTGTCCGACGATGAACTCGAGCAGCGACGCACCAGGGCTGAAGGCAGCGACATCGCCACGCTCATCTACACCTCGGGCTCCACCGGCGTCCCGAAGGGCTGTGTCCTCACGCACTCCAACTTCGTCGAGCTGAGCAGGAACACGGCGGCCTCGATGCCCGAAGTCGTCGGCCCTGGCTCCTCGACGCTTCTGTTCATCACCACGGCGCACGTGTTCGCCCGGTTCATCTCGCTCATGGCCGTGCACGCCGGCGTGAAGGTAGGCCACCAGGCAGACACATCTCAACTGCTGCCCGCGCTGAACAGCTTCCGCCCGACGTTCCTGCTCGCCGTTCCTCGCGTGTTCGAGAAGATCTACAATTCCTCCGAGCAGAAGGCGGAGGCCGGCGGAAAGGGCAAGATCTTCCGGGCTGCGGCCGACGTCGCCGTCGCGCACTCTCAGGCCCGCGAGCACGGGCGCGTGCCGTGGCGACTCGGGGTGAAGTACGCGCTTTTCCAGAGGCTGGTCTACCGCAAGATCACACAGGCGATGGGTGGCCGCGTCGCGTACGCGATCTCGGGCTCTGCTCCGCTGGGCGCGCGCCTTGGTCACTTCTATCGCGGCCTCGGCGTCCAGATCCTCGAAGGATACGGACTCACTGAGACCACCGCTCCCGCGAGCGTCAACGTCGTCGGCCGATCCAGAATCGGTACGGTCGGGCCTGCCCTGCCCGGCGTAGGGATTCGGATCGCTGATGACGGCGAGATCCTCGTCCGTGGGATCAACGTGTTCGCCGGCTATTGGAAGAATCCGACGGCGACGGAAGCAGCCTTCGACGGCGACTGGTTCATCACCGGCGACATCGGTCATCTCGATGACGCGGGCTATCTCACGATCACCGGGCGCAAGAAGGAGATCATCGTCACAGCAGGTGGTAAGAACGTCGCACCGGCGCAGTTGGAGGATGTGATCCGCGGTAACCCGATCATCGGCCAGGTCGTCGTCACCGGTGACCGCAAGCCCTTCATCTCAGCACTCGTGACGCTGGACGCGGAGATGCTTCCGATGTGGCTCTCGAACAACGGCGAACCCGCTGACCTCTCGTTGGCCGTAGCCGCGAAGAATCCGAGGGTGATCGCCGAAGTGCAACGTGCGGTCGACGCTGCCAACGCGCGGGTGTCACGCGCAGAGTCGATCCGTAAGTTCACGATCCTGCCGACGGAGTTCACCGAAGCCAGCGGTCATCTGACCCCGAAGCTGAGCATCAAGCGGGGGCCCATCCTCGATGACTTCTCATCGCAGATCGACGAAATGTATGCCGGCTCCGCTCAGACGGCGAGCGCAAGCATCATCTGAGACCACTCGACGTCGTCTTGACCACCGCGGGGGGGGCCTGATCGCCCTCATCGGGGTTGGAGAAGTGCTCCCGCTGGACGGCGCGCGAGCATCGAGTGCCCGTTTAGTCTCCAGGCGCGGCCGGAGGTACCGGTCAGAGACGGAAGGGCAAGATCATGAGCAACACGAACGATGGTTATCACGAGTACCAGGTTGCGGGCGACGATCTCATCTCGCGGGTGCGCGAGATCATCCGAGAAGGCAACGCACGTCGCTTGTTCCTCAAGAAGGAAGACGGCGAAACGATCGTCGAGGTTCCGCTGTCGGCAGGAGTGACAGTCACCGCGATCGGCGCGATGATGGCCCCGGCACTCGTCGCCGTCGGCGCCGTCGCGGCGATGTTCACCAGCGTCACGGTCGGAGTCGAGCGCACATCAGCAGCGGCCGCCACCAGCTGAGTGCGTGTCAACGGCACCTGCGCCCAATCGGGAATAACGCGATTCGGAGGTGTGCCCCCCGGGAACAGATCCGGGGGGCACACCCATGTCTGCATGGGTCAGCGTCGTTCTTGGGCGGGGACGAGTACACGGCGATGGATCACGACGAGTGCTGCCACCACCGGGACCGCGAAGAACGCACCGGCGATACCGCCTATGGCGGCGCCCACGACGGCGCCGATGATGACGAGGGCGGACGGCACCTGCACGGCACGGTTCATCACGATCGGAACCAGCAGATATGCCTCAAGGAGCATGTAGATGAACAGCGCGAGACCGGCGATCAGCCCCTGGGCAGGAGTGATCATCGCGCAGGCAAGCGCAGCGATCGAGAACCCGATCGGCGTACCGACGAGCGGGATGAAGGCAGCGATCGTCGCGACAGCGGCGAAAAGAATCGGCGTGGGTCCTCCCACCATCGCGACGACTACGAAAACCACCATCCCGTTGAGTATGGCGAGCACCACCTGGCCGGCGACGAATCGACCGACTCCGTCTGCGATCTCGTCGATGACAGAGATGACCGCCTCGCGCCGCGATCTGCTCACAGAGCGGGCGAGAGCCGCCCGGATCGACGGCATTGCGACCGAGAAGTACACGGCGAGCACGAACGACAGTGCTCCACCAACCGCCAACGCTGCGATTCCATTGGAGACCGAGACGAATCCGCCCCACAACGCGACCAATTGCTGTGGGTCGCGAAGTGCGTCAGCGCCGGCCTGCACGAGGGTCGCAAGGTCGACGCTCGTGCCCAGCACAGACTGAAGCCATTGCGCCCATGGGTGAGTCAGGACTTGATCGAGGATTGCCGGAAGCGACTCATGGAACATGTTCACCTGCCTGTGGACGCTGGGGAGGATCGCGATGACGACGATGGCCGCCAGCACGAGTGAGAGACCGGTCACCACCGTGACGATAAGTGCTCGGGCGATTCCGAGGCCCTCCCCCGCGCGCACAAGCGGTTCCACAGCGAGTGCCAGAAAGAGCGCCAGCAGGATCATGACGAACACCCCGGGCAACAGCAACCACCAGTCGCGGAACATAAGCGCCAAGAGCACGGCGAGGACGCCCGCGCTGATCAGGCGGAGAGCCTGGGATCCGCGGTGCAGTGGCGTGTGGGAGCGATGGCGTCGCGAAAGGCGGAGGGTGTGTCCGCTGGCGCGCAGTCGGCGGGGAATGGGCACGAAGGTGCTCCTATCTCGGTCTGGTCGCGCTGCTACCGGCGACAGAAGGCAATGGCAAGCACCATTCCTAACCGTCAGGCCTGGCGCCGCGCACCCTCCACTGAGACCGTGTCCGTACTCGCATCGGGTGAGATATCCCAGCCCCACAGGGTGACGACCTCGCCGAGACCCTCTGCGTACGCTCTCGGAACACCCACTCGGATAAGGAGACATCGTGTCCATCACTCTCGACGCCCCGGTATCGGCGCCCGCCGACCTACGACGCCCCCTAGGCGCGTTCGATCAGCCTGCGGCCGGCGAACTGCTCCCCACGGTTTCGATCATCATCCCCGCATTCAACGAGGAGGCTGTCATCGAACGCTGCGTGCGCGCCGCGCTCGCGCAGATCGTGCCAGCGCACGAGATCATCGTCGTAGACAACCGATCCAGCGACCGCACCGCCGAGATCGTCCGCGGCATCGTGGCGTCCTCTACAAGCGCGCCAATCCGCTTGGTCCGCCAAGACGACAGCCAAGGACTGGTCCCGACACGCAACGCGGGGTTCGACTCCGCAACGGGCGATGTCCTCGGCAGAATCGACGCAGACAGCGTGATCGACCCCGACTGGGTATGGTGCGTCGCCGATCGCATGCGTGACCTTCGGGTCGGGGCAGTCACCGGCCCCGTGTCCTATTACGATCTGCCGCATGCCAAGGCCGGCCGCATCGTCGACGATCTGACTCGTAGAGCGCTCCGTCGGCTCGGCACACGGTACCCGTTCCTCTACGGCAGCAACATGGCTCTGCGAGCGAGCGCCTGGGCAGAGATCAAGGAGAACGCGTGCACCGACGATGACGACCAGATGCATGAGGACATCGACCTCGCCGTGCACCTTTATGAGGCAGGTATTCGCGCCGTCTATTCGTCGAAGATGCGCGCCGGTGTCTCGGCCCGTCGAATGAACGACTCCCCCACGGCGTTTCGCGAGTACACGGCACGGTTCGAGCGAACGTATCGGCGACACCAGGTCGACCACTGGTACCTTCATGCTCCGAGAATTATCCTCGAGGGGCTGTACTGGCCGGTTCACGTGAGCCGCACGATGCGCAGCCACCGGCGGGCGGTGCTCGCGTGACTTCGATCTCGGTGGTCATCCCCGTTCTCGACGATGCGCGCCTCCTCGAGCGCTGTCTCTCGGCGCTCGCCGTGCAGAGTCGACCCGCGAACGAGGTCATCGTCGTCGACAACGGCAGCACTGATGACAGCGTCGATGTGGCGCTTCGATTCGGCGCGCGCGTGATCCACGAGCCCCGTCGCGGGATCACGGCGGCCTCGTCCGCCGGTTTCGATCACGCGGTCGGCGACATCATCGCCCGCTGCGATGCGGATTCTTTCGTACCGGAAACCTGGCTCGCTCAAATCGCGCACACCTTCGCTGCGACGCCGGATGCGGTGGCAGTGACCGGACCTGCCCGCTTCTACAACCTTCCTCCGGGTCGGAATGCTCTGGCCCGGGTTCTGTACATCTCCGGCTATTTCGTCGCGATGCGAGCTCTTCTCGGCAACAACGTGCTGTTCGGATCCAACTGCGCGGTGAGTGCGCCCGCATGGCGCGCAGTCAGCGACAGCGTCCCCAGGGAGGATCCTGAGATCCACGACGACATGGACCTCAGCTATCGGCTTCCGCCCGATTCGACTGTCATCTACGACAGGCAGATGGTCGTAGGCATCTCCGCCAGGCCCTTTCGCAGCTTCGCCGTGTTCGGACGCCGGTTGTCCCGGGCTGCGCACACCTTCTCACTGCACCTTCCTCAGCAATTGCCGCACCGTCGATGGTTCGCTCGCGCACGCAGGTTTTCTGCTCGCTCCGGTTTCGCTCGCGCCGGGGGCACCCTACTCACGGTGTACCCCGTGCGTAGGGGACGAGATCACCATGAAGGCGACGATGATTCGCCCCGCACGGAGGTGTCGGAGCGGGGCTGCGTTCGCCGAAACTCGTCTGACACCACAACGGCCACGCCCTAGAGAAGGAGCATCCCATGACCATCACCGCATCGCATCCGTCGGCGCGACACATCATCATCGATCCATCGCCGACCGAGACGGGGCAGGTCCGAACAGCCCCGGCGCCCGACGGCGAACGGTTCAGCCTCGTGCGCGCTCTGTTATCGGCCGTCGGCTTGATCCTGTTCTGCGTCATCGCCGTGATCTTCACCTTCTTCTGGACGATCGTCAGAGTGATCGCGCACACCCTCGGGCGTGGCCGGACACAGCGACGGGAGATGGGTCGGAGATGAGCGTGCCCGAGTGGACCACATGGCGCGAAGTCGCTCCAGCGGCGGCGCCGGCAGTCTCGGTGATCCTGGCCGCTGACGAGCGCGACGTCGATCTTGAGGTTCGTCTGCCTTCTGCACTGAATCAGACGGTGCAGGCCCACGAAGTCGTCGTCATCGACTCGTCGACCGATGGACGCCACTTCGCCGCTGTGGCTCGTCTGGAACAGGCCGAGAGTCGGATCGTGATCCGCTACCTGAGGGCGGCCGCGGCGACTCCGGCCGCGATCCGCGCGCTCGGCTCCCGGATCGCGGCCGGAAATGTCAGAGCCTTCGTCGGCGGCGGGACGATCCTGCCTTCGCGCTGGATCGAACATCTCATCCGCGCCATCCGCCCCACGACTGCGACGCTGGCCAACCCGGCCTGACCGTTGCGATGACCGATACCCGTGTACTGGCAAGAAGCATACGCCTGGACGATGCGTTCGGCTTCGCTCGCCCTCTACTCTTTCCGCACCGCCAATCGAAAGGACTGCCATGCTCGCTCCTCGTTCTCACTCCTGCGGGATCCGACCATGAACGCCATCATCACTGGCCTCCTGGCGGTGCTGTCCGCGACTGTGTTCCTCGTGACCACTTTGCTCGTCGCGCTGTTCATGCTCATTTATGTGGCAGTCGCCGCTGCGGTCGCGTGCGTGCGGTGGGCTCTGGGCGCCCGTCGGCGGCATCGCGACGCCGTCGCCACGGCGACAGTCTGACGCGGTCACCATGGAGATGCTTCTGAGCGTCATCGCGAGGACCGTAGTGTGGAACCGAGAAAGTGCGATGCGAAGGGAAAACCCATGACCGGTCCCGGCGCACCAGCGCGGAAACAGCGCCTCATCGCTCGATCTGAACGACGGCGTCCGTCGCGTCCGCTTCCCATCGGCTGGCGGATCGCCGTGATCGCGAGTGTCGTGATCCTTTTCTGGCTGTCTGTGCCGAACCTGGTGGGCTTCTACGACGTTCCGCTCGTCCTCGCCTTCGTCCTGTCGAGTGTGCAGTGCGTGACGATCGTCTTCGCGGTGCGATTTGCCCGCTCTGCGGCGCTGGCACACATCATCAGCGTCGTCTTCATCGGAATATTCACCCGGACCACCGACGAGTTCTGGCCGGTGCCGATCCCGAACCTACTCGCACTGACGATGCTTCTGATCCTGCTCGGTCTCCGAGAGCGATGGGCAGTCTCGGTCTCGGTGTGGTGGCTGAGCTTCCTGGGAATGACGGTCGTCGTCGCGCTCAATCCGGACGCCCTGACCACCAGATCGGAATGGGGCGTCGACGTCATGATCAGCGTGACGGTGACGCTCATCGCGTTGGCCGTCTCCGTCACGTTCGGCCAGCGAGGCAGGGTCCGCGAAATCGTCGCCACGGCGAAGCGCGACGTCGAGCTCGAGCAGGCACGGCGCGCAACAGTCGAAGAACGCGCGCGCATCGCGCGGGAGCTGCACGATGTCGTCGCCCACAGCATGTCGATCGTTCATATCCAGGCGGAATCCGCACGCTACCGCGTTGTCGATCTCGACGAGGCCCGCAACGAGTTCAACGACATCGCCCGCTCTGCGCGCGCTGCTCTCGGAGAGATGCGACAACTACTCGAGGCGCTACACCCCGACGAAGAGCCGCTCTACGCGCCTCAGCCCACGATCGCCGACATCGCCGCGCTTGTTCGCAGCACCGAGAAAGTGGGCAGCCGTGTCGAGTTCGTCAGCGAGGTCAATGCCGACGAAGTGAGCCGCCTCATCCAGCTCACGGTGTACCGCATCGTTCAGGAAGCACTGAGCAACGTCATCCGCCACGCCCCTCACGCGAGCGTGCGGGTGCATCTGCGCCAGAGCTCAGAGAATCTCGAGGTGCGTGTGAAGAACGATGCGCCTCCGCGCAGTGCCGACCCGCGAAACGAAGAGCGCGGGGGCCGTGGGCTGCGGGGTATGAGGGAGCGCGTCGCCCTCGTGCATGGTGAGGTCGAACAGATCCCACTCCCCGGCGGAGGATTCCTGATCGCCGTGACGCTCCCCACCACCATCCGAGAGGAAACCGTATGAGTATCAAAGTGCTCGTCGTCGACGACCAGCCGATGTACCGACTCGGTGTGTCTGCCATCCTGAACGCGCAGCCGGGGATTTCCGTCGTCGGGGAGGCAGGCGACGGTCGTGAAGCGATCGAACGCAACCGCGTGCTGAATCCGGACGTCGTTCTGATGGATATTCGGATGCCGCTCATGAATGGCATCGACGCGACCAAGGCGGTCAAGAATCCGCGCGACGGAATCGGCAACATCCCTGCGGTCATCATGCTCACGACGTTCGACTTCGATGACTACGTCTACGACGCACTGCGGGCAGGCGCGAGCGGATTCCTCCTCAAGGATGCCGGCGCGGAAGAGCTCGTCGCCGCGATCGAGACCATCCATGCCGGTGACGCCCTACTCGCACCCCGTGTCACTCGCCGCCTCATCGAGCAGTTCGTCGACAGCGCACCAAACCGACTCAAATCGCAGACCGTCTTCGCAGATCTCACAGAGCGCGAGCGCGAGGTTTTCGAGCAGCTTGCGCGGGGCCGCTCGAACTCCGAGATCGGCCAGACGCTGTACATCGCTGAACAGACGGCGAAGACCCACGTCAGCCGCGTCATGAGCAAGCTGGGTCTTCGTGACCGCGTCCACGCTGTAGTGCTCGCATACGAGACCGGATTGGTCCGCCCCGGCGAAAACTAGATGCGGTCGCGGGGGTAATCTGTCGCACTCGACGTTGAGACGCCTGGGCACAGCATCCGCCGTGGCGTCGCCAGTCAGATAAGTGCCGACCTGAGTGATGAGTCTCTTCATAGCTGCTCCCCCAATGCGCGTGCAGCTGATTTTTGCTACCGGGTCCGCTGCAATCAGTTCACCTTAGGGCGAGTCCTCCTTCAGGAGGGCCCCCTTGCGGATTCAGATTTCTGGTGATCCAAGCCAGATCAGACGCCGAACGCTGATGGGCGATTCGCGAGTTCGGTTGTATTCCCACTTTGCTCATTCATGTCTCCGATGCTCCGTTCTGATACCCGCTCCTCAGGGTCGCGTCTGAGGTCGCGGCCCTATGGATGTGGCTGCGGGCGTGGGCGATCGCGGGGTCCAGGTCGGTGTAGAGGTGGTTGTGGTGGCGGAGAGACGCGATCACTCCGACCCGGGTGGCGAGTTGCAGGTGTTCGGGTGGGATGCCTTTGATGAGGACGGTGATGCCGCGGCGTTCGAGGGTGTGGACGAGTTCCGTGAGGACCTGTGCACCTGTGGCGTCGAGGACCTGCAGTCCGGACAGGCGCAGGATCACGACGGTCACGTTTTGGATGGTGCCGATGCGAGCGACGATGCGTTCGGCCGCACCGAAGAACAGGGCCCCGTCGAGGCGGAACAGGGCGATGCGTTCGTCCCCGGGCTCGGCGGGCGGGGGAAGCTCTTCCCGGTGCACGCCGGCAGAGTTCGCGAGGCGGCGCAGGGTGAAGAACGCGG